>NZ_JBBJUP010000002.1:0-368861 GCF_037727765.1 Pseudonocardia spirodelae
GCCGGAGCGGGCCGGCCGGGCCCGCCGGCGTCGCGCGACCGGGTGGCGCGTCGCGCGCCCCCACCTCGCCCCACCGCCTCCGACCTGCGGAAACTCCGGATGAACAGCGGAAGGTGGGCCCGTCTCGGGTTGACGGTGGGTGAGTGTGGGGTAGTGTGGTGATCGCTGGGGCGAACAGGGGTCCCAGGTGGAGGTGGGGTCGGTGTTCCTCGGCACCTACACCCCGAAGCTGGACGACAAGGGGCGGCTCACGCTGCCCGCGAAATTCCGCGACGAGTTGCGAGGCGGCTGCATGATCACGAAAGGGCAGGACCACTGCCTCTACGTGTTCACCCGTGACGCCTTCACCGAGATGGCGCGCAAGATCGCCGCGGCCCCGCTGACGAACGAGTCGGCGCGGGTGTTCCAGCGGAACCTCTTCTCGGGCACCGACGAGCAGAACCCCGACGGCCAGGGCCGGATCGCGATCACGTCCGAGCTGCGCCGGTACGCCGGACTGTCCAAGGACTGCGTGGTGATCGGCGCGTTCACGCGTGCCGAGATCTGGGACGCGCAGGCCTGGCAGGAGTACCAGGAGCGGCACGAGGACGAGTTCGCCAAGGCCCAGGAGGAGGTTCTGCCCGGGCTGTTCTGACCCCCGCTGGCGGGCGGGGCGACGGAGAGCGGCAGTACCCAGCGAGACAGCACGACCGACAACGGACGACACCACCGTCGCCGTCCCGACCCGGGTGCCGTGATCGAGGCGGCCCTGGCACACCTTCCCCGGTGCCAGGTCCCTCTCGGCACGGCCCCCGGGTGGGGGCGGCGCCGGCGCCCACCCCGACTGGGGAGTTCGGGTGGCGGGGTGACGACCGTGCGTCTTCGGGCGTGGGGCGTACCGGTTGTGGGAGCCGGCGCGCGACCCCCGTCCACGGACACCGACCGTCCGGTCCCGGCCCCCGCGGCCGGGACCGGGACGGACACGACACGGACCACACGGGGACGGACGGCGCACCGGGGGGTGGGACGTGGGCGGCACCGACAGCACTTCCGGCGACATCCCGGGAACCCCGGACGACGAGCGCGCGCCCGGTGACCGGCACACCCCGGTCATGCTCGACCGGGTCGCCGAGCTGCTCGACCCCGCGCTGCGCGACCGCGACGCGGTCTACGTCGACGCCACCCTCGGCATGGGCGGCCACGCGGCCGCCCTGCTCGCCGCGCACCCCCGGCTGACGGTCGTCGGCATGGACCGCGACCCGCAGGCCCTCGAGCTCGCGGGCCGCAGGCTCACCGCGTACGCCGACCGGCTGCACCGGGTCCACACCGTCTACGACGACGTCGCCGGCGCGCTGGAGCAGGCGGGCGTGCCCGCCGCCGACGGCATCCTGTTCGACCTCGGCGTCTCCTCGCTGCAGCTCGACGAGGACGCCCGCGGCTTCTCCTACTCCCGCGACGCCGACCTCGACATGCGGATGGACCCGACCACCGGGCCGACCGCCGCCGACGTCCTGAACAGCTACACCGCCCCCGAGCTGCGCCGGATCCTGCGCGAGTACGGCGAGGAGCGCTTCGCGGGCCCGATCGCCAACGCGATCGTCCGGACCCGTGACAAGCGCCCCTTCACCCGCAGCGGCGAGCTCGTCGAGCTGCTGTACGGGGTCGTGCCGGCGGCCTCGCGGCGCACCGGCGGACACCCGGCGAAGCGGACGTTCCAGGCGCTGCGCATCGAGGTCAACCGGGAGCTCGACGTCCTGCGCGACGCGCTGCCCGCCGCCCTGGACGCGCTCGCCCCCGGCGGGCGGATCGTCGTCCTGTCCTACCACTCGCTGGAGGACCGGATCACCAAACGCGTGCTGACCGACCGGGTGCGCTCGCGCACCCCGGTGGACCTGCCGGTCGAGCTGCCCGGGCACGGCCCGGAGTTCCGGCTGCTGGTCCGCGGCGCCGAGCAGGCCTCCGAGGAGGAGATCGCCCGCAACCCCCGCGCCGCCCCCGTGCGGCTGCGGGCGGCACAGCGGGTGGAGGAGGTCCCGTGAGCGGGACGGGCACGCAGGCAGTACCGGCACGGCGGAGAGGCAGGAACACCCGATGAGCACACCCGTCATCGAGCGCCCGGGCAGCACCCCGGGGACCCGTCCGACCCGTCGCACCGCGGCCCCGCCGCGGATCCCGGCCCAGCGCGGGCCCGGCGACGCCCGCCGCGTCGCCGACGCGCGGCGCCGGACCGCGGCCCGCGACAACACCGGCCGCGCGAAGTTCGTCCTGGTCGTCATGGTGCTGCTGGTGTCCGGCCTGGTCGCGACGCTGTGGCTGTCCACGGCCGCCGCCGCGGACTCCTACGCGCTGCAGGCGGCCCGGCAGCGGACCGCCGCGCTGACCGAGCAGTCCGAGGCCCTGCGCAAGGAGGTCTCGGTGCTGCAGAGCCCCGGCTCGCTCGCCGACCGCGCCGCGGCCCAGGGCATGGTGACCGTGACCGACCCGGCCCGCCTGGTCGTCGCCCCGGACGGGAGCGTCGCGGTCGTGGGCGAGCCGAGCGCCGCCGTCGCCGCGGCGCCGCCGGCCCCGGCCGCACCGCCCGCGGGTACCCCGGCCGCAGCGGGCGCCCCCGCCGCGCCGACGGCGGGCGACACCGCCGACCCGCGCGCGGAGGGCGGTGACGCGGCCGCGGCCGCCCCGGCCGCCGGCGCGGCGGAGGGGACGGAGCAGGAGGTCCCGGCCGGCACCGGGGCGGCGGGCGGCAACTGATGGTCTACGCACCGCCGCGCCCCCGGCCCCGCGGGCAGGGCCCGCGCGGCGGGCGGCGCCGGTCCCCGGCCGACGACCCGCGATTCCGGCTCCGGCTGGCGTGGGTCGCGCTGGCGGCGTTGCTGCTGGTGTCGGGGGCCAAGCTCGTCGTCGTGCAGACGGTGCAGGCGGGGTCGCTGACCGCCGACGCGGAGAAGCAGCGCGCCAGCCGGATCGTCATCCCGGCCGAGCGCGGGTCGATCACCGACCGCGACGGCACCGTGCTGGCGTTCTCCACCGAGTCCAAGGCGCTGGTCACCAACCCGCGGCTGATCAACAAGATCAAGGGCGACGCCGCCGCGGACTACAAGAACCGGATGGCCGACGCCGTCGCGGCGACGACCGGCGGTGACGCCGCCGAGCTGCGCCGCGCGCTGGCGAGCGACCGGGGCTACGTCGTGATGGCCACGGCCGTGGACCCCGGCCCGGCGCGCGCGCTGCGCGAGCAGTTCCCCGAGATCGCCGAGGAGGGCCGCGAGGCGCGCCAGTACCCCAACGGCACCCTCGCCTCCAACATCATCGGCGCCGCCACCTGGAGCGCCGACGCGCAGAAGCTGATCGGCCGGATCGGGCTGGAGTCCTCCGACGACGCCCTGCTCGCGGGCCGCGACGGCTTCCAGATCGCCGACACCGCCGAGGGCAGCGGCACCGTGATCCCCGGCAGCGTGCGGTCCGAGCAGGCCGCGGTCTCCGGCTCCGACGTGCAGCTCACCATCGACTCCGACCTGCAGTTCCAGGTGCAGCGGATGCTCGCCGACTTCGCGGGCCGCTCCGGGGCCCGCAGCGGCTCGGCCGTGGTCCTCGACCGCGCGAGCGGGGAGGTGCTCGCGCTCGCGGACAACACCTCCTTCGACCCGGCGCAGCTGCTGTCCGCGGACCCGAACTCGCTGGGCAACAAGGGCGTGACCACGCCGTTCGAGCCGGGCTCGGTGAACAAGGTCGTCACGATGGCCGCGGCGCTGGAGGCCGGGGTCGCCAAGCCCGACGACGTCCTGTCGGTGCCCGGCAGCATCGAGGTCGCCGACCGCACGATCAAGGACGCCTGGAGCCACGGCGTCGACCGCTACACCCTCACCGGGGTGCTCGCGAAGTCCTCCAACGTCGGCACCCTGATGACCGCGCAGAAGGTCGGCGAGGACCGCTTCTCCGACATGCTGGCGAAGCTGGGCATCGGGCAGAAGACCGGCATCGGGCTGCCCGGCGAGAGCGCCGGGCGGGTACCCCCGCGGGCCACCTGGTCGGGCTCGACCTTCGGCAACCTGCCGATCGGGCAGGGCCTGTCGATGACCGTGCTGCAGATGGCGGGCATGTACCAGGCCATCGCCAACGACGGCGTCCGGATCCCGCCGCGGATCGTGACCGCCACGACCGGCCCGGACGGCGTCCGGGTGCCCGCCGAGGCCGCCGAGCCGGTGCGGGCGATGTCCGAGCAGACCGCGCGGACGCTGCGCACGATGCTCACCGCCGTCACCCAGAGCGCGCGCGGCCAGGCCGGCACCGGCCCCGCGGCGGCCGTGCCCGGCTACGAGGTCGCGGGCAAGACCGGCACCGCGCAGCAGGTCGACCCGAACACCGGGGCGTACTCCCGCTCGCAGTACTGGATCACCTTCGCCGGGATGCTCCCGGCCCAGGACCCGCGGTTCGTGGTGGGGATCATGCTCGACGCCCCGCGCGGGGGCACCAGCGCGGCCCCGCTGTTCCACGACATCGCGTCCTACCTGGCCCAGCGCGACGCCGTGCCGGTGCAGACCGCGCCCGCGCCGGTCCAGACGCTGCAGATCAAGTGACGCCGGCCGCCCCCTGACGACGCGCGCCGCACGACCGCCGGGACCGGTCGCCGGGCCGTACGGCCGGGGACCCTCCGCCCGCGCCGGGCGGTCCGGCCCGCGGCTCACCCGTCCGGGTGGCCCGGACGCCGGTCACCGGCCCGTCCGCCGAGCCGCCCACCGGCCCGGAACCTGCGCCGGATGGCCGTATCCGGCTCGTCGGACGGCCGTACGGTGACCGCGGTCCCGCCGTCCGCCGCGACGGTCTCCGCGAGCGGTCGCGGGCACGGAGCCGGGAGGAGGGGCGGCCCGCCCCGGTCGGTAACCTCCCGCCCTGTGCCCGACCTCCACACCGCCGCCAGCGCCCGCCCCCGGAGCACCGGCGGATCCGTGCGCGGTGCCGCGGTGACCGGCGGCCCGGGCCCCGCCGACGGCGAGCCCCTGCCGGACCGGCCGTCCACGGTGCGCCCGGTCGACGTCGCCGTGCTCGGGCGCCTCGCCGGGGCCGAGCTGAACCCGCGGACCGCGGGCAGCGGTCCCGGGCCGCTGCTCGACGCCGCGGGCGGGCCGCACACCGTCACCGGCGCCACCCTGCGGGCCGCCTCGGTGCGTCCCGGCGACCTGTTCGCCGCGCTGCCCGGCGCCCGCGTGCACGGCGCGGACTTCGCCGCCCAGGCGATCTCCGCCGGTGCCGCCGCCATCCTCACCGACCCCGCGGGCGCCGACCGGCCCGAGATCCGCCGCTCCCGGCTGCCGGTGCTGGTGCACCCGCAGCCCCGCGAGGTCCTCGGCCCCGTCTCCGCCGCCGTCTACGGCGAGCCGACCGCCCGGCTGCGCGTGCTGGGCGTCACCGGCACCTCCGGCAAGACGACCGTCGGGCACCTGCTGGAGGCCGGGCTGACCGCCGCCGGGCGCGCGACGGGGCTGCTCGGCACCGTCCGCACCCGGGTGCAGGTGCCCGGCCGGGCGCCGCAGGCGCTGCCCAGCGCGTTCACCACCCCCGAGGCGCCGGACCTGCAGGCGCTGTTCGCGGTGATGGTCGAGGCCGGTGTGACCGACGTGGCGATGGAGGTCTCCAGCCACGCGCTCGCGCTCGGCCGGGTCGGCGGGTCGCGCTTCGCGGTCGGGGCGTTCACCAACCTGTCCCAGGACCACCTGGACTTCCACCCGACCATGACCGACTACTTCGAGGCCAAGGCCCGGCTGTTCGGCGGCGGCGGCGCCGGTGTGGAGGCCGCGCGGCACGGTGTCGTCTGCGTCGACGACGAGTGGGGCCGCCAGCTGGCCGCCCGCCGCCCGGACGCGGTCACCGTCTCCACCCGGCCCGGCGGCCCGCACGCCACCTGGACCGTGCGCGAGCTGCAGGCCCACCCCGACGGCACCCAGACCTTCACCGCGGTCGGCCCCGGCGGGCTCGCCGTGCCGGTCACGCTCAGCCTGCCGGGGCACTACAACGTGGCGAACGCGCTGGTCGCGCTGGCCGTCCTCGACGCCGACGGGATCGCCCCGGCCGACGCGGCGGCCGGGTTCGCCCGGGCCTCGGTACCCGGGCGGATGCAGCGCGTCGACGCCGGTCAGCCGTGGCTGGGCGTGGTGGACTACGCCCACAAGCCGGCCGCCGTCGCCGCCCTGCTCGACGCGCTGCGCCACCAGGTCCGCCCGCACGCGCGGGTCATCACCGTGCTGGGCTGCGGCGGCGACCGCGACACCGGTAAGCGCCCGCTGATGGGCGCCGCCGCCGCGATCCGCTCCGACGTGCTCGTGGTGACCGACGACAACCCGCGCAGCGAGGAGCCCGCCGCGATCCGCCGCGCGATGCTCGACGGCGCGCTCGGCGAGCCGGCCCGGGGTGACGTCATCGAGATCGGCGACCGGCGCAGCGCGATCGTCTACGCGGTCCGCTCCGCGCGCCCCGGCGACGCCGTGGTGGTCGCGGGCAAGGGCCACGAGACCGGCCAGGAGATCAACGGCGTCAAGTACCCGTTCGACGACACCGACGAGCTGGTGTCGGCGATCCGGGCGGCGACGTGACCGGACGCGACGTGCGGGACCGCCTGCGGCGGGACCCGGACGGGACACGGGCAGGAGGACGGATCGGACCGGTGGAGGCGAGCGGGCGATGATCGAGATGACCCCGGCGGAGATCGCCGCGGTGACCGGCGGCCGGCTGCACCGCATCGCGGACGACGCGGGCGGCGACCCGGTCACCGCGGTCGAGTTCGACTCGCGGCGGGTCGGCCCGGGCGGGCTGTTCCTGGCCCTGCCCGGCGCGCGTGCCGACGGCCACGACTTCGCCGCAGGCGCGGTCGCCCGCGGCGCGACCGCCGTGCTGGCGGGCCGCGAGGTGGACGCCCCGGCGGTCGTCGTCCCGCCGGTCGAGGTCCGCGACGCCCACACCTACCTCGGCGCGGTCGACCCGGACGGGACCGGCGCCGCCGTCCTGGCCGGGCTGGGCCGCCTCGCCCGGCACGTGCTGGGCGCGCTGCCCGGGCTGGCCGTCGTCGGCGTGACGGGCTCGGCGGGCAAGACCTCGACCAAGGACCTGCTGGCGGCGGTGCTCGCCCCGCTGGGGCCGACCGTCGCGCCGCCGGAGTCGTTCAACAACGAGCTCGGCACGCCCTACACCGCGCTGCGGGCCGACGCCTCGACCCGGCACCTGGTGCTGGAGTTCTCCGCCCGCGGCACCGGCCACATCGCCGCGCTGTGCGCGGTGGCGCCGCCGCGGATCGGGGTCGTGCTCAACGTCGGCTCCGCGCACCTGGGCGAGTTCGGGTCGCGCGCGGCGATCGCGCAGGCCAAGGGCGAGCTCGTCGAGGCGCTGCCGCCGGGTGACCTGCCCGGCGGGCGGGGCGGCGTCGCCGTCCTCAACGCCGACGACGAGCTGGTCGCCGCCATGCGCGGGCGCACCTCGGCCCGGGTGGTGACCTTCGGCCGCGGCGAGGGCGCCGACGTGCGCGCCGCCGACGTCGTCCTCGACGCGGGCCGCGCCCGGTTCACCCTGCTCACCCCGGCCGGGTCGGCCCCGGTCGCGCTGCGGCTGGTGGGGGAGCACCAGGTGTCCAACGCCCTGGCCGCCGCCGCCGTCGCGCTCGAGCTGGGGGCGACGCCGGACGGGATCGCCGAGGCGCTGTCCGCGGCCACGCCGGCGTCGCGCTGGCGGATGGAGGTCACCGACCGCGCCGACGGGCTGACCGTGGTCAACGACGCCTACAACGCCAACCCCGAGTCCGTGCGCGCGGCGCTGTCCGCGCTGTCCGCGCTCGCCGGCCCGGAGCGCCGCACCTGGGCGGTGCTGGGGCCGATGGCCGAGATCGGCGACGGGGCGCCGGCCGAGCACGCCGCCGTCGCGGAGCGGGCCCGGGCCGACGGGGCCCGGGTGCTCGCCGTCGGGGCCCCCGACTACGGGGCCGTCGCCGAGCACGTCGGCGACGTCGACGCCGCCCTGCAGCGGCTGCGCGCCGAGGCCCGCCCCGGCGACGTCGTGCTGGTCAAGGCCTCCCGCAGCGCGGGCCTGGAGCGGGTCGCGGCCGGCCTGCTCACCACGGAAGGACCGGTGAGCCGGTGAGGGGCCTGTTCCTGGCCGCAGGGCTCGCCCTCGCGGTGTCGATCCTGCTCACGCCCTACCTGATCCGCTTCTTCGCCCGGCAGGGCTTCGGGCAGGAGATCCGCGAGGAGGGCCCGCAGAGCCACCAGTCCAAGCGGGGCACGCCGACGATGGGCGGCGTCGCGATCCTGCTCGCCATCTGGGTCGGCTACCTGGGCTCGCACGCCTTCACCCGGGAGCCGATCACGGCGTCGGCGCTGCTGGTGCTGTTCCTGACCACCGCGCTGGGCGTCGTCGGGTTCCTCGACGACTTCCTCAAGATCCGCCGCCAGCGCAACCTGGGCCTGAACAAGACCTCCAAGATCGTCGGCCAGGTGCTGACCGCGACGGTCTTCGGCGTGCTCGCCGTGCGCTTCGCCAACGACCGCGCCCTGACCCCGGCCTCGGAGAGCCTGTCGTTCGTCCGCGACATCACCGTGCTCAGCTTCGGTGTCGTCGGGTTCGTGCTGCTGTGCAACCTGATCGTCGCGGCCTGGTCGAACGCGGTGAACCTCACCGACGGCCTCGACGGCCTCGCCGCCGGCACCGCCGCGATGGTGCTCGGCACCTACGTGATCATCGCGTTCTGGCAGTTCCGCAACAACTGCGCGATCGCCGCGACGGCCGGCTGCTACGAGGTCCGCGACCCGCTCGACGTCGGCCTGGTCGCCGCGGCCGCGATGGGCGGCTGCATCGGCTTCCTCTGGTGGAACGCCGCGCCCGCCCGCATCTTCATGGGCGACACCGGGTCGCTGGCCCTCGGCGGCCTGCTCGCGGGCCTGTCGATGGTGACCCGCACCGAGCTGCTGCTCGTGGTCATCGGCGGCGTGTTCGTCGTCGAGGCGCTGTCGGTGTCGCTGCAGATCCTGGTGTTCCGCACGTCGCGACGGCGGCTGTTCCGGATGGCGCCGTTCCACCACCACTTCGAGCTCGCCGGCTGGGCCGAGACCACGGTCATCATCCGGTTCTGGCTGCTCGCCGCGATCTGCGCGGCGATGGGCCTGGGCATCTTCTACAGCGAGTGGCTCTCGATGTCGGGCTCGGGATGACCGCCGGCGCCGATCGCTCGGACCTCACCGCCGCACCGGTCCTGGTGGCCGGGGCGGGGGTGTCCGGGCTCGCGTCCGCCGTCGCGCTGCGCGACGCCGGGGCGCGGGTCCTGCTCTCCGACGACCGTGACGAGGCGCTGGCCGCGCTGCCCGACGGCGTCGAGCCGTGGCGCGGCGGCGGCATCCCGGAGGGGGTGCGCACCGTCGTCACCTCGCCGGGGCGGCGCCCCGACCACCCGCTGGTCGCCGAGGCCGCGTCGTACGGCGTCGAGGTGATCGGCGAGCCCGAGCTGGCCTGGCGGCTCGGGGCGCTGCGCGACGACCCGCCGGCCTGGCTGGTCGTGACCGGCACCAACGGCAAGACCACCACCACCGAGATGCTCGCGGCGGTGCTCGCGCACGCCGGGCTGCGCTCCGCGGCCTGCGGCAACATCGGGTATCCCGTGGTCAGCGCCGTCACCGAGGGGCACGAGGTGCTCGCGGTGGAGCTGTCGAGCTTCCAGCTGCACTGGTCGCCGTCGGTGCGCCCGGCGGCCGGTGTGGTGCTCAACGTCGCCGAGGACCACCTCGACTGGCACGGCGGGCCCGACGCCTACGCCGCGGCGAAGGCGCGCGCCCTGACCGGCGACGTGGCCGTCGGCGGGGTCGACGACCCGGTCGCGGCGCGGCTGCTGGCCACCGCACCGGCACCGCGCCGGGTCGGGGTGACCCTCGGCGAGCCGGGGCCGGACCAGCTCGGGGTCGCCGCGGGGGTGCTGACCGACCGCGCGTTCGGCGGGGGCGACCTGATCGCCGCCGACGCCGTCGTCCCGCCCGGGCCGCCCGGGATCACCGACGCGCTGGCCGCCGCCGCCCTCGCCCGCGCCCACGGCGTCGACCCGCGTCACATCGGGGCGGCGCTGGCCGCGTTCACCCCCGGACCGCACCGCAGCGCACCCGTCGGTGAGCACGACGGCGTCACCTACCTCGACGACTCCAAGGCCACCAACCCGCACGCGGCCGCCGCCGCACTGGCCGCGATCGCGGCCCGCCGGCCCGGCGCGCGCGTCGTGTGGGTCGTCGGCGGCCTGCTCAAGGGTGTCGACCCGGCCGAGCTGGGCCGGCTCGCGGAGTCCGTCGGCGGCCTGCTCGCCGGGATCGTCGTGATCGGGACGGACCGGGCACCGATCGTCGACGCCGTCACGCGACACGCCCGCGACCTCCCGGTCGTCGAGGTCGCGCCGGGACACGATGGCCCGATGGCGCCCCCTGAGCAGGCCGATCCCATGCCCGCGGCGGTCCGCCGCGCAGCCGCGCTGGCCCGGCCCGGCGACGTCGTGCTGCTGGCCCCGGCCGCCGCGTCGATGGACCAGTTCCGCGACTACGCCCACCGCGGCGACGCGTTCGCCGGCGCCGTCGCCGCGCTGTCCCGCCCGTCCGGGGTGCCGCGGTGAGCCCGGCCGCGCCGGAGCGCACGCTGGGCCAGGCCGCGGTGACCGGTGCGCGCGGCGGCGTCCGCCGGCTGCGGCGCTGGCTGCGCCGCCCGCTCACCTCGCTGCACCTGATCCTCGGCGTGTTCGGGCTGCTGACGCTGTTCGGGCTGGTGATGGTGCTGTCGGCGTCGTCGGTGTCCGACGGCTCGTCGTACTCGGTCTTCACCCGCCAGCTCATGTTCTGCGCGGTCGGGCTCGTGCTGTTCTACGTGGGGCTGCGCGTCCCGCCGCGACGGCTGCGGGCGGCGGCACCGGTGCTGCTCATCATCGGGATGGTCGCTCTGGTCGCGGTGCTGATCCCCGGGATCGGCGCCGTGCGCGGCGGCGCCCGGTCCTGGTTCGCGCTCGGACCGGTGTCGCTGCAGCCGTCGGAGGCGGTGAAGATCGCCCTGACGCTGTGGGGCGCGCACGTGCTCGTCGCCCGGCGGGCGGTGATGCACCGTTGGAAGCACGCGCTGAACCCGGTCGTCCCGGTGACGCTGGTGGTGTTCACGCTGCTCGTGCTGCAGCCCGACCTCGGCATGACGATCTCGGTCGGGATCGTGATGCTGGCGCTGCTCTACTTCGGCGGGGCGCCGGTGAAGCTGCTCGTGCTGATCGCGGGCGGCGGGCTGGCCGGTGCGGTGCTGCTCGGCCTGACCGCGGGCTACCGGGCGAGCCGGATCACCGCGTTCCTGTCGCCGTCGGCCGCGGACCCGCTCGGCCCGGCCTACCAGGCCACGCAGGCCCTCTACGCGCTCGCCGACGGCGGGCTGTTCGGCGTCGGCCTCGGCCAGGGCCGCGCCAAGTGGGACTACCTGCCCAACGCCCACAACGACTTCATCTTCGCGATCATCGGCGAGGAGCTCGGCCTGGTCGGCGCGGGCGCCGTGCTCGCCCTGTTCGCGACCCTGGCCTATACCGGGATGCGCATCGCCGCCCGCAACACCGACCCGTGGCTGCGGATCGTCGTCGCGACGTCGACGGCGGGCCTGGTGGTGCAGGCGTCGATCAACATCGGATACGTCGTGGGACTGCTGCCGGTGACCGGGCTGCAGCTCCCGCTGATCTCCTCCGGCGGTACCTCGCTGGTGGTGACCATGTTCCTGTTCGGGCTGCTCACGAACGCGGCCCGGCACGAGCCGGAGGCGGTCGCCGCACTCCGGAAGGACGGGCAGGGGCGGCTGGCGAAGCTGCTGCGCCTGCCGCTGCCGCAGCCCTACCGCGCGCCCGGACCGGCGTCGCGGTGGGCGGCGCGCTGAGGCGTTCCCACGGCGTGGGAACGGAGACGACGACGGCAAGGGGCACGAGAGCGTGACGGGTACGGATCAGACCGGCGGGACCGACGGCACCGGCTCGGGCCGGGAGCCCGGCCGGCGTCCGACCATGGGCGGACGTTCCCCCGAGCCGCGTGACGTCCGGCCGGACGGCGTGGTGTTCGGCGGCCCGGACGGCGCGGCCGGCACGGGCGGACGGCCGTCCTGGCCGGGCGGTCCCGTGCCGCAGGAGGGTCCCGCCGCCGCGGGCGACGCCGGGCCGGGCGGCCCCGCGGGTACGGGTGCGGAGCCGGGTGGCGCGCAGGCGTCGCCGTCGGGGGCGGACCTCTTCGGGGGTCCCGCCGTCCCGCGGGGCCCGCAGCGCCTGCCCGGCACCGGGTGGGACCCGCACGCCCGGCGCAGCGGCACCGGGCCCGTCGCACGGCCCGCGGGGACCAACGGCGTCGCCCACGGCGAACGCTCCGCCCCCGGCCCGAACGGGCACACCAACGGCACCCCGCGCTCCGCCGACCCCGGCCCGGCCACCGACGGCGGGACCCGCAACGGTGCCCCGTCCGGCTCACCGTCCGGCACCGCGCCCGGCGGGCTGCCGCGGCGCCGCCCGGGCGGACCGGTGCCGCCCGGTGCGATGCCGTCGCGCCCGGCCTCGGCCGACGACCTGTTCACCCCCTCCGGCCCGGCGCCCCGCAACGGCACCCCGGCCCCGGAGGGTCCCGCGCGCGCCGCGGGCACCGGTCCCGCCGCGCCGACGCCGCCGCACGGGGCGCCGGGTGCCGGCGTGAACGGCGCGCCGTCGCCGGGTGCCGCGGGCGGTGCGCCGCAGCCCGCGACCCCGGGCGCGGCCACCCCGCCCGCCGCGGGCGTCGCGCCCGCCGGCCCCGGCGCGGTCGCGCCCGCCGGTCCCGGGACCGGCGCCGACGCCCCCACGGTGGCGCGACCCGCCGCCGGCCCCGCCGCCCCGTCGGCGAGCCCGGCCGCGGACGCGGGCGCCGCCGGTACCGGCACCGCCGATACGACCCCGGCCGACCCCGGTCGCGCCACGGACCCCGCCGACACGCCGTCCACGGGTGCGCCCGCCACCGGCGTCCCCGCGGCCACCGGCCCGGCCGGCGACGCCGCCGTGGCCGGTGACGGCGCCGCCGGTGACGCGCCCGGTGCGGGCTCCGGTCCCGCCGCGCCCGGTGCCGCGGCCGACGGCCCCGTCGCGGGCCGGACCGGCGTGCGGCCCGGGCAGGAGGACTCCGCCGCCCGCGCCGCGGGTGCGACGCCCGCCGGTGCCCCGGCCCCGCGTGCGGACGCGGTCCCCGGTGCGACCGGACCGCAGGCCCCGCCCGCCTCCCGCGACCCGCGTCCCGCGGGCCCGGGGGAGCGCGAGCACGCGGGCGTCTCCGCGACCGGCCCGCAGGCAGGCCCGGGCGCCGGCGCGAGCGGTCCCCGCGGCCCCGTGCCGCCCGGACGGTTCGCCGCAGGTCCGCACGGACCCGGACGCCCGGGCCCCGGCGGTGCACCGGGCCCGTGGGGTCCGCCGATGCCCGGCCGGCCCGGTCCCGGCGGCCCGCCCCCCGGCCCGCAGCAGTACGGCCGTCCGGGCCCCGGTGGGATGCCGCAGCCCGGGACGCCGGGTCCGAACGGCGCGCCGGGCCCGAACGGCACCGGCGGCGTCCGGCCGAACGGCGCCCCGGCGCCCACCGGCACGGGGCCGCATCCCGCCGCGGGGACCGGGGCGTTCCGCCCGGTCGGTCCCGGCGGTCCCGCGGCGCCGCCGCAGCCCGGTGGCCCGGGCGCCCCGCCGCAGCCGGGCGGCCCCGGCGCGACCGGCCCGTTCGCCGGCCGTCCGGGCCCCGGCCGGCAGGGTCCCGGTCAGCAGGGTCCCGGTCAGCAGGGTCCCGGTCAGCAGGGTCCCGGTCAGCACGGTCCCGGTCAGCAGGGTCCTGGCCCGCAGGGCTTCGGCGCGCCCGGCGCGCCCGGGGTTCCGGGTGCACCCGGTCCCCAGGGCCCCGGCTCCTACGCCGCCCCCGGCACCCCGGGAGCGCCGGGCCCCGCAGGCCCCGGAGCCGGGGACCCCGGTGCACCCGGCGCGGGCACGCCCGGACCCGGTGGACCCGGTGGCGCCCCGGGTGCCCCCGGTGGCCCGGTCCCGGGTGAGGCCACCCGCGCCTTCGGGCCCGCGACCACCCGTCCCGCGGGGGAGCAGGCCCCGGCGCCGGTACCGGGCGGGCTGTCGGTCGTCGTCGCCGGTGGCGGCTCGGCCGGGCACATCGAGCCGGCCCTCGCCGTCGCCGACGCCATCCGGCGCCTCGTCCCCGGGGCGCGGGTGACCGCGCTCGGCACCGAGAAGGGCCTCGACACCCAGCTCATCCCGGCCCGCGGCTACCCGCTGGAGCTGATCCCGCCGGTGCCGCTGCCCCGCAGGCCCACCGCCGACCTGCTGAAGCTGCCCGGCTCCGTCCGCGGCGCCGTGAAGCGGGTCCGCGAGGTGCTGGAGGCGGCCGAGGCCGACGTCGTCGTCGGGTTCGGCGGGTTCGTCTCGCTGCCCGCCTACCTCGGCGCCCGCAACCGGGTGCCGATCGTCGTCCACGAGGCCAACGCCCGGGCCGGGCTCGCGAACAAGGTCGGCGCGCGGTTCGCCGCGGCCGTCTGCACCGCCGTGCCCGGCACCGGCCTGGCGAACGAGGAGGTGGTCGGGATGCCGCTGCGCCGCTCGATCACCACGCTGGACCGGATGTCGCTGCGCCCGGAGGCCCGGACGTACTTCAACCTGCCGCCGCACGGCCCGGTGCTGCTCGTCTTCGGCGGGTCGCAGGGCGCGCGCACGCTCAACGACGCCGTCGCTGCCTCGTTGCCCGCCTTCACCGAGCGCGGCATCTCGGTGCTGCACGCGTACGGGAAGAACGGCACGCCCGCCGACCCGCGGCCCGGCTACGTCCCGGTGCCCTACATCGAGCGGATGGACCTCGCCTACGCGGCCGCGGACGTCGTCCTCGGCCGGTCGGGGATGACCACGGTCGCCGAGCTCACCGCCGTCGGGCTGCCCGCGGTGTACGTGCCGCTGCCGCACGGCAACGGCGAGCAGGCGCTCAACGCCCGCCCGGTCGTCCAGGCCGGCGGGGGCAAGCTCGTCCAGGACGAGGAGATGGACGGCGACCGCGCCGTCGACGAGCTGATGCCGATGCTCACCGACCCCGACCTGGCCCTGGCCATGGGCCGCCGGGCCCGTGCCGCCGGCCACGGCGAGGCCGACGAGAAGATCGCCCGCATCGTGCTGGAGGTGGCGGGCCGGTGAGCGGACTCTCCGACCACGTGCACCTGATCGGGATCGGCGGGGCCGGGATGAGCGGGATCGCCCGGATCCTGCTCGCCCGCGGCGCGACCGTGTCCGGGTCCGACGCACGCGAGTCCCGCACGGTGACCGCGCTGCGCGCACTCGGCGCCCGCGTCGAGACCGGGCACGACGCCGCGCACCTGCGCCACGACGGCGAGTCCGCGCCGACCGTCGTCGTCTCGACGGCGATCCGCGAGACCAACCCGGAGCTCGCCGCGGCCCGCGAGCGCGGCTACGACGTCGTGCACCGGGCCGTCGCCCTCGCCGCGCTGACCGAGGGGCGGCGCCTCGTCGCCGTCGCCGGCACCCACGGCAAGACCTCGACGACGTCGATGGTCACCGTCGCGCTGCAGCACGCCGGGGCCGACCCGTCCTTCGCCATCGGTGGGGACCTGTCGGTGTCGGGCAGCGGCGCGCACCACGGGTCCGGCGACGTGTTCGTCGTCGAGGCCGACGAGAGCGACGGCTCGTTCACCGCGTTCGCCCCGTCGGTCGCGATCGTCACCAACGTCGAGCCCGACCACCTCGACCACCACGGCGACGAGGCGACCTACCGGGCGGTGTTCGAACGCTTCCTGGACCGGCTGGTCCCGGGCGCGACCGTCGTGGCCTGCGCCGACGACCCCGGCTCCGAGCAGGTGGCGGTGCACGCCGAGGCGGCCGGGGTGACCGTGCTGCGCTACGGGCGCACCGCCGCCGGCCCGCGGGACGCGACGCTGCTGGAGTTCGTCCCCGACGGCACCGGCTGCCGCGCGCGGTTCCGCACCGGCGGCACCGAGCACGAGCTCGTCCTCGGCGTGCCGGGGGAGCACATGGCGCTCAACGCGCTCGGTGCCTTCCTGGCCGGTGTCGTCGTCGGGGCCGACCCGGCGGTGCTGCTGGAGGGTCTCGCCGGGTTCGGCGGGGTGCAGCGGCGGTTCGAGTTCAAGGGCCGCGCCCGCGGGGTGTCGGTCTACGACGACTACGCCCACCACCCCACCGAGGTCGCCGCCACGCTGCGCGCCGCCCGCGAGGCCGCACCGGTCGCGCACGGGCGCCGCGGCCGCGTCCTGGTCGCGTTCCAGCCGCACCTGTACTCCCGCACGCGGCTGTTCGCCGCCGAGTTCGGCGCGTCGCTGTCGCTGGCGGACGAGGTCATGGTCCTCGACGTCTACGGTGCCCGGGAGGATCCCGAACCCGGCGTCGGCCCGGCCCTGATCACCGACGCGGTGACGCTGCCGGCCGAGCGGGTGCACCGCGCCCCCTCGTGGGAGCGGACGCCCGCGGCGATCGCCGCGCTCGCGGCCGACGGCGACGTCGTCATCACCATGGGCGCCGGCGACGTCACCGCGCTGGGACCGGAGATCCTGCGGGAGCTCGCCGGCGAGGGGTGAGCGGGTGACACGGCGGGGGCGGCATGAGCAGCGACGAGCAGGACACCGGCCGGGCCCGTGACGGCGCCCGGTCCACGACCCGCCGCGACGCCGACCAGGAGCGGCGCGCGGCCGAGCGGGCGCGCCGCATCCGGGAGCGCCGCGCCGCCCAGCGGGCCGGACGGCCGGCGGCCGGGGACACCGGCGACGGCGGGACCGGCCCGGCGGACCCGGACCGCGACCCGGACCGCGACCCGGACGGCGACCCGGCCGGCCACACGGACGGCCCCGCCGGCGGGGACACCGGTACCGCGGACGGCGGCGGGGCCGGCGAGCGCCGCACCGGGGAGCGGGGGAGCCGCGGCGGCGCGGCCGCCGCCGTCCGGGAGCGCACCGCCGCGCAGCGGAGCCGCACCCACGACCCGCGCTACCGGCGGCGACGCGCCGTGGCGCTGCTGGCCACCCTCGCCGTCGTCGCGCTCGGGGTCTCGGCCGCGGGCTGGTGGGCGCTGGCCCGCTACGGCCCCACCGTCACCGCCGTGCAGGTCGAGGGGACCCGCCAGATCCCGGTCCGCGACGTCGAGGACGCCGCGGGCGACCAGTCCGGGCTGTCGCTGGCCGCGGTGGACACCGACGGTGTCGCCGCCCGCGTGTCGGCGATCCCCGGGGTCGCCGCGGTCGACGTCGGGCGGTCCTGGCCGAGCACGCTGACGGTCTCGGTGACCGAGCGGGTCCCGGCCGCGCTGCTCGACACCCCGGACGGGCCCCAGCTCGTCGACGTCACCGGGTTCGCCTACCGCGACGCCCCGCCCGACCTGCGCCTGCCCCGCCTGCAGCTGCCCCGCGTCGCCCCCGACGACCCCGCGACGCTGGCCGCCGTCGGTGTCCTGTCCGCGCTGCCGGTCCCGGTCCGCGACCAGGTGCAGACCCTGTCGCTCGGCGACGGCGGCACCACGTTCGAGCTCGCGCTCACCGAGAACCGCCGGGTGCTGTGGGGCCCGTGGTCCGACACCGCCGACACGGCCGCCCGGGCCCGCGTGCTCGGCCCGCTGCTGCAGCGCGAGGGGGCCGTGTACGACGTCTCCAGCCCCTCGCTCGTCACCGTCCGCCACCGCTGAGCCGGACGGGCGCGGGATGCTGCGCGGTGTGACGGCGCGGCGACCGTGCGCGTTTCCCACTGCAGTGGGGCCGAACCACCCGGGCGGGGTGTCGTCATCGCGCGGCGCGCCTGCTGGACCCGGGGCACGAAGTCCACTTAGCGTGCGCACCCGAAGGCCCGGGGCACCCGGAGCTTGACCCACCCGAACCCCGGACCCCGAGCGACTGGAAGGTGCCGCGCATGACGCCCCCGCACAACTACCTGGCAGTGATCAAGGTGGTCGGCATCGGTGGCGGCGGCGTCAACGCCGTCAACCGGATGATCGAGGTCGGCCTCAAGGGCGTCGAGTTCATCGCGGTGAACACCGACGCCCAGGCCCTCCTCATGTCCGACGCCGACGTCAAGCTCGACATCGGCCGCGAGCTCACCCGCGGTCTGGGTGCCGGCGCCAACCCCGAGGTCGGGGGCAAGGCCGCCGAGGACCACGCCGAGGAGATCGAGGAGGTCCTCAAGGGGGCCGACATGGTCTTCGTCACCGCCGGTGAGGGCGGCGGGACGGGCACCGGCGGCGCGCCCGTCGTCGCGTCCATCGCCCGCAAGCTCGGCGCGCTGACCATCGGTGTCGTGACCCGGCCGTTCACCTTCGAGGGGCGTCGCCGCGCCGGCCAGGCCGAGGAGGGCATCCAGGCCCTGCGCAACGAGTGCGACACCCTCATCGTCATCCCGAACGACCGGCTGCTGCAGCTCGGCGACGTCGGCGTCTCGCTGATGGACGCGTTCCGCTCGGCCGACGAGGTGCTGCTCTCCGGTGTCCAGGGCATCACCAACCTGATCACCACGCCCGGCCTGATCAACCTCGACTTCGCCGACGTCAAGTCGGTCATGTCCGGGGCGGGGTCGGCGCTGATGGGGATAGGGTCCGCCCGCGGCGAGGGTCGCGCGGTGCAGGCCGCCGAGAAGGCCATCAACTCGCCGCTGCTCGAGGCGTCGATGGACGGCGCGCAGGGCGTGCTGCTCTCGATCGCGGGCGGCTCGGACCTCGGCCTGTTCGAGATCCACGAGGCCGCGTCGCTGGTCCAGGAGGCCGCCCACCCCGAGGCCAACATCATCTTCGGCACGGTGATCGACGACTCGCTCGGCGACGAGGTCCGCATCACCGTGATCGCCGCCGGCTTCGAGGGCGGCACGCCCACCCACAAGAAGCTCGAGCCCGCGGTGTTCTCCCGGGGCACCGGCAGGCCCGCCGCGCCGGCCCCGCAGGCCGCGCCGCCGGCGCCGCCGCAGCAGGAGCAGACGCAGCCGGTCGAGCAGACCGCGCCGCAGCAGCAGGCCCCGCCCGCGCAGCAGGGCGGCCAGGCTCGCTGGGCCGCGCCCGCCCCGCAGCAGCCGCAGGCCGCCGCGCCGGAGCGCACCGGGGTGCTGCCCCCGGCCGCCCCGGCCCCGCGCCAGGAGATCCGCTCCGACGCCGCGCACCACGGCGGCGACGGCGCGGCCGTCCCGTCCGGGCCGATGTCCGCCCCGGCGTCGCCGACGTCGCACGGCACCTCGCACGGCACCTCGCACGGCACGGTGGGCGCCCGTCCGGCCGAGCCGGTCGAGGACGAGGTGGACGTCCCGCCGTTCATGCGGCGCTGACCCGCGTGCCGTCCGAACCCGTCGCGCCCACCGCGCCGGCCGGGCGCGCCGCCCGGATCCGGCGGGTGACCACCACCCGGGCGGGCGGCCGCTCGGAGGGCCCGTTCACCTCGTTCAACCTGTCCGCCGGGGTCGGCGACGACCCGGCGGCGGTCACCGCGAACCGGGCCCGGGTGGTGCGCGAGCTCGGCCTGTCCGGGCTGGTCTTCCTCCGTCAGGTGCACGGGCGCGACGTCGCCGTGCTGCGCGAGGTCCCGCGGGCCCGCGCCGGGACGGGCGGGGTCGCACCCGACCTCCCGGACGTCGACGCCGTCGTCACCGACGTCCCGCTGCTGGGCGTCGCGGTGCTCGCCGCCGACTGCGTCCCGGTGCTGCTCGGCGACCCGGTCGCCGGTGTGGTCGGGGCCGCGCACGCCGGGCGCGTCGGGGCCGCCGCCGGTGTCCTCGACGCCACCGTCGAGGCCATGACGGCACTCGGCGCCGAGCCGGGACGGCTGGAGGTCCTGCTCGGGCCGGCCGTCTGCGGCCGCTGCTACGAGGTGCCGCCCGCGATGCGGGCGGAGGTCGAGGCGGCGCTGCCCGGCAGCGCGTCACGGACCCGCACCGGCACCGCGGGCCTCGACCTGCGCGCCGGCCTGACCCGCCGCCTCGCCGCACTCGGGGTGACGAAGGTGGGCGCCGACCCGCGCTGCACCATCGAGGACCCCGACCTGTTCAGCCACCGCCGGGAGGGCCGCTGCGGCCGCCAGGCCGCGATCACCTGGCTCGACCCCCGCTAGGCCCCGGGGCTCGCGACGGCGCGCACGGGCGGGAACGATGGACGCCGTGTCCGACCTCTCCGCCCGCGCCACCGACCGCACCACCGACCGCGTCACCGAGCTGACCGGCCGCCTCGCCGCCGTCCGCGACCGGATCGCGGCGGCCTGCCGCGACGCCGGGCGCGACCCGTCGGAGGTGGCGCTGCTCGCCGTGACCAAGACCGTCCCCGCCACCGACGTGGCGGCCCTGCTCGACCTGGGGCTCGGCGCGTTCGCCGAGAACCGCGCCCAGGAGGCGGCGGCCAAGGTCGGGGCGGTGCACGAGCTGCGCCCGGACGCGGCACCGGACTGGTTCTTCGTCGGCGGTCTGCAGCGGAACAAGGTGCGCACGGTGCTCCCGTGGGTGACCCGCATCGACTCCGTCGACTCGCCGCGGCTGGCCCGCGCGATCGACAAGGAGGTGGCGAAGGCCCGCGACGCGGGGGAGCGGAGCGGCCCGCTGCCGGTGCTCGTGCAGTACAGCGTGGACGGTGACCCGGACCGCGGCGGCGTCGCGCCCGCCGACCTCGCCGCGCTGACGGACCTGGTGGGAGCGCTGCCGGGGCTCGAACTGGCCGGCCTGATGGCCGTCGCGCCGCTCGGGTGGGAGGCGGGCGCGGCCTTCGAGCAGGTCGCCGAGGCGGCCCGGCGGACCCGGGAGCGCCACCCCGGCGCCACCGTCCTGTCGGCCGGGATGAGCGGGGACCTCGAGTCCGCGATCGGTCACGGATCGACCGTGGTGCGTGTCGGTACGGCTCTTGTGGGGGATCGCCGGATAGCCTCCGAGTAATCGCTGGTCGGTGCGGGTAATGGCCCATCGGCGAGACCGTCGCCAGAACGCGGGTACGCGTGCGGTCAGGACGCGTACGGAGTCGAGCAGTACTGCGAGGGGACAGCGGATGAGCGCGATGTACCGGCTGAAGGCGTACTTCGGCATGGTCCCGGCCGACGAGATGGACTACGTGGACGAGCCGGACCACTACCGGGGCGGCCACGAGCAGCACGCCGGCCCGCGTGGCGACCGTTGGTCCGCCGGGAACGGTCGGTTCGCCGACCCGGTGTCCTACGAGGACGACCGTTACGACACGCCCGGCCGCTACGACGACGGCTGGGGCGCCCGCCCGGCGCGGGAGCCCCTCCGGTCGGCGCGCGCCGTGCGGCAGGATCCACGCGGTGAGCGGGAGTCCCTCGGGCTCGTGTCCGACCGCGGCGGCCTGCCCGCCCCGCTCGGCGGGGGCGCCGGGGCCGCCGTGCGCGGCTCCCTCGCGATGGACCCGGAGGCCCTGCGCGGCCCCGCCCGGGAGGAGCGCAGCGAGCCCGTCGCGGCCCCCGCGCCGGTGCCCGAGCAGCGCGACCGGAACGCCGTCGCACCGGCCTCGATCACCACGCTGCACCCCCGCAGCTACAACGAGGCGCGCACGATCGGCGAGCGCTACCGCGACGGTGTGCCCGTCATCATGAACCTCACGGATCTGGACGGTGCCGCCGCGAAACGCCTGGTGGACTTCGCCGCCGGCCTGGCGTTCGCGCTGCGCGGGAGCATCGACAAGGTCACCGACCGCGTGTTCCTGCTCACCCCGGCGGACGTCGAGGTGTCCGCGGACGACGCCCGGAGGCTCGCCGAGCGCGGAGCTTTCCGACAGGATTGAGTCGTGGCCGACCCGATCCTGACGTTGATCTACTACGTCCTGTTCTTCTTCTGGCTGCTGCTCGCGGCCCGGATCGTCGTCGAGATGGTCCGGTCCTTCGCGCGCCAGTGGCGACCCGCCGGAGCGCCCGCCGTGGCGCTCGAGGTCGTCTTCACCGTGACCGACCCTCCGGTCAAGTTGCTGCGGAGAGTGATCCCCGTGGTCCGTATCGGAGGCGTAGGACTGGACCTGTCGATTATGGTTCTGTTGCTGGTGGTGTTCATCTCGATGAGCACCGTCAGATCACAGCTCCTGGGATGAGCCCCAGTCACCCGGGAGTGCCGCCGAGGACCGCATGAGGTGATCCGATGCCGCTGACGCCCGCCGACGTTCATAACGTCGCGTTCAGCAAACCCCCGATCGGGAAGCGGGGTTACAACGAGGACGAGGTCGACGCCTTCCTCGATCTGGTCGAGGCCGAACTGGCCCGCCTGATCGGGGAGAACGACGACCTGCGCGACCAGGTCGCGCAGCTCGAGCAGCGCCTCGGCGACGCCGAGGCCGACCTGGACGAGGCCCGGAACCAGCCGGTCCAGACCCAGGCGCTCGCCGCCTCGCCGTCGCCGATGGGCCGTGGTGCGGGTGCTCCCGCGCCGCAGCTGGCCGGTGCCGCTCCCGCCGATGCCGACGGCGGGGACCACCACGTGCAGGCCGCCAAGGTCCTGGGCCTCGCCCAGGAGATGGCCGACCGCCTGACCGCGGAGGCCAAGAACGAGGCCGACACGATGCTGTCGGACGCCCGGAACAAGTCCGAGCAGCTGCTCTCGGACGCCCGGACGAAGGCCGACGGCCTGGTCAACGACGCGCGCTCGCGCGCCGAGACCATGCTCAACGACGCCCGCACCCGGGCCGAGACGCTCGAGCGGCAGTCGCGTGACAAGGCGTCCGGCCTGGTCAGCGACGCCGAGCGCAAGCAGAACGAGATCATGGGTGCGATCCAGCGCGACAAGTCCGTGCTGGAGAAGAAGATCGACGAGCTCCGGACCTTCGAGCGGGAGTACCGCACCCGCCTGAAGACCTACCTGGAGTCGCAGCTGCGCGACCTGGAGGGTCGTGGTTCGGCTGCCCCGTCGGACGGCTCCGGTGCCGGCAGGTCGGGCTCGAACGGCGGGTACGCCGCCTCCGGGTACGGCCAGCGGGCCGACACCGGGAGCTGACCCGCCCCGCGGCGCCCCCACCGGGGCGCCGGGGACGACCGACGACGACCGGGTAGCGGACAGGTGCCGCTGCCGACCGACGGAGTTCGCCGATGCTGGTGCTGGTCCTGATCCTCGTGGTCATCGCGCTGGTGCTGCTGCTCGCAGGATGGTTCCTGCACGTGGTGGCGCTGGCGTGGACATCGGTGGTCATCAGCCTGATCGCGGGCCTGGTGCTCGCCTACGACTGGTGGCAGACCCGGTCCGCGGTGAAGGCCGGTGACCGGGCCGAGGCCGAGGCGTCGGCCCGCGGCGGTGCCGCGGCGGGTGCGCCGTCGTCGTCGGACCGGGCCGAGATGGAGGCGCGCTACGGCGCCGACATGGAGCCCGCGACCCAGGTGCTGCCGGTCGTGAGACCGGACGGCGCGCGGTCCGCGGGGACCACGGCCGGGCCGGAGGCGGAGCCGAACGCGACCGACCAGACCATCCGGATGCCGGTGGTCCGGCCGTCCGGCTCTGCGGAGGGACCGTCCGGCGCTTCTCGATCGAGTGGTTCTTCGTCACGCACGGTGACCGAATCCGGGGCCGAGGCCGCCGCGACCGCGGCCACGGCGACCCCGGACGTGTCGGGACCGGAGGGGACGGACGGTGCGGGTCGTGGCGGCGACCCGGCAGGGTCCGGTTCCTCCGCCGCGCCCGGGGACGGCGCCTCGGCGTCCTCCGCGGGCGCGGACCCGTCCGGCGCCACCGGCGACCCCGCATCCGGCGGCTCCGGGACGGGCGGTGGCGCGGACACCACGAGCACGACGGCGGCCGGAGCCGCGGGCGTGACGGCCGGTGCGGCGGCCGCGCTCTCGACCCGGTCCGGACGTGGGACGCGCGACACGCAGGACGGGTCCCGCGCGGGTTCCGACGACCCGGGCTTCGGCGCCGGGTCCGGCGCCCCCGCCGCAACCGCGGCGGACACGGCCCCGGACGGCCCCCGCTCCGGCGGCCCCGGCACCCCCGGCGCACCCGGCGCGGCGGGAACGGCCGCGTCCGGCGAACGGACCACGGCGGTGCGCGCCACCGGGCAGGAGCCCGGCGCCCCCGCCGGCTCGACGCCCGCGGGCGCCACGGGCACGCCGCCCGGGGGCGACCCGGGCGACACGTCCGGCTCCACCGCCGATGCGGCCGCCGGAATCGCGGCGACCACCGCGACCGGCGCGGGCGCTTCCGGTGCCCCCGGCGGGGCGGGTGCGGAGACGTCCGGCGGCTCGGACGGCGCCGCGGCGCAGGAGCCCGCCGGTGACCCGGGCGGGCCCGGCGACGACTCCCCGGAGGAGCCCCGCGACCCGACGCTGGCCGCGCTTGCCGCCCGGCTTCCCGACGAGGTCCTGGTCATCGACGAGCACCCGCGCTACCACGTGCAGACCTGCCGGGCGCTCACCGGCCGGCCGGTGATCCCGCTGCCCGTCAGCGAGGCCGTCGAGCTCGGCGTCACCCCGGGCGGCTGGTGCGCACCCAACCGGACCCTCGGCGAGCGGCACCCCGCCGAGGCGCGCTGACGGCGCTCCGGCCGCGCTCCGGCGGCCCGCGGAATATCCGGGTGCGCCCGCGCGCTACCCTGGTTCCACAGGCACCGATCCGGCCATCACCGGGGAGCCTCCGGAAGAAACGGCCGCTCCGGCGGCCGGAGTAGAACCGGACGGGTGCGGCCCGTCAGCGCCGTCGAACGAGAGGCCCGCGCGCCCGTCGCGCGGGCAAGCGGGGTGGTACCGCGGCACGGCCGAGACGAGCGGCCGTCGTCGTCCCCGTGCGAGAGCGAGAGCATCCGCACGAGGAGCGACACGTGAGCGGCTACCCCGAGGTCCCGGCGCACCCGTCCTTCCCGACGCTCGAGCAGGACGTGCTCGCGTCGTGGGACGCCGACGACACCTTCCGCGCCTCGATCGACCAGCGCCCGGCCGGCGAGAACGGCGCCCGTGAGTACGTCTTCTACGACGGCCCGCCCTTCGCCAACGGCCTGCCGCACTACGGTCACCTGCTGACCGGCTACGTCAAGGACGTCGTCCCGCGCTACCGCACCATGCGCGGCCACCGCGTCGAGCGCCGCTTCGGCTGGGACACCCACGGCCTCCCCGCCGAGGTCGAGACCGAGAACCAGCTCGGCATCAAGCACAAGTCCGAGATCGACGAGATGGGCGTCGCCGCGTTCAACGAGGCGTGCCGTACCTCGGTGCTGCGCTACACCGGCGAGTGGCGCGACTACGTGACCCGCCAGGCCCGCTGGGTCGACTTCGACGACGACTACAAGACCCTCGACCTGGACTACATGGAGTCCGTCATGTGGGCCTTCAAGTCGTTGTGGGACAAGGGTCTCGTGTACTCCGGGTTCCGGGTGCTCTGGTACTGCTGGCGCTGCGAGACGCCGCTGTCGGCCACCGAGACCAAGATGGACGACGTCTACCTCGACCGGCAGGACCCGGCCGTCACCGTGGGCCTGCGGCTCTCGACCCCGGACCGTCCGGAGACCGACGGCGCGCTGGCCCTGGTCTGGACGACCACGCCGTGGACCCTGCCCTCCAACCTCGCCATGGCCGTGCACCCCGACGTCGACTACGTCGTGGTGGACGCGCACGGCGAGCGCTGGCTGCTCGCCGAGGCCCGCGTCGCGGCCTACGTCCGCGAGCTGGGGGAGGACCCGCCCGTCCTGGCCCGCGTCACCGGGCGCGACCTGCTCGGCGCGAGCTACACCCCGCCGTTCGACTTCTTCACCGGCCGCGCGAACGCCCACCGGGTGCTGTCGGCGGACTACGTCACCACCGAGGACGGCACCGGGCTCGTCCACATCGCGCCCGCCTTCGGTGAGGAGGACAAGGAGGTCACCGACGCGGCCGGCATCGAGGTCGTCAACCCGGTCGACTCCCGCGGCGAGTTCACCACCGAGGTCCCGCCCTACGCCGGCATGCAGGTGTTCGACGCGAACCCGCAGATCATCCGCGACCTCAAGGAGCGCGGCGCCCACACCCAGGGCGTCCTGCTGCGCCACGAGACCTACGACCACCCGTACCCGCACTGCTGGCGCTGCGGCAACGCGCTCATCCAGCGCGCCGTCGACTCCTGGTTCGTGCGGGTCACGCAGTTCCGCGACCGCATGGTCGAGCTGAACCAGCAGATCGACTGGACCCCGGCCCACGTGCGCGACGGCCAGTTCGGCAAGTGGCTCGAGGGCGCCCGCGACTGGGGCATCTCCCGCAACCGCTACTGGGGCAGCCCGATCCCGGTGTGGCAGTCCGACGACCCCCGCCACCCGAGGACCGACGTCTACGGCTCGCTCGACGAGATCGAGCGCGACTTCGGCGTGCGCCCGACCGACCTGCACCGCCCCTACGTCGACCAGCTCACCCGGCCCAACCCCGACGACCCGACGGGGCGCTCGACCATGCGCCGGGTCCCCGAGGTGCTCGACTGCTGGTTCGAGTCCGGGTCGATGCCGTTCGCGCAGGTCCACTACCCGTTCCAGAACGCCGACTGGTTCGAGCACCACTACCCGGGCGACTTCATCGTCGAGTACAACGGCCAGACCCGCGGCTGGTTCTACACGCTGCACGTGCTCGCGACCGCGCTGTTCGACCGGCCCGCGTTCCGCACCTGCGTCGCGCACGGCATCGTCCTGGGCGACGACGGCGCCAAGATGTCCAAGTCGCGCAAGAACTACCCCGACGTCAACGAGGTCTTCGACCGCGACGGCTCCGACGCCATGCGGTGGTTCCTCATGGCCAGCCCGATCCTGCGCGGCGGGAACCTCGTCGTCACCGAGCAGGGCATCCGCGAGGGCGTCCGCCAGGCGATCCTGCCGCTGTGGAACACCTGGTACTTCCTGTCGCTCTACGCCGGCGGCGAGCGGGGCACCTGGCGGACCGACAGCCCGCACGTGCTGGACCGCTACGTGCTGGCGAAGACCGCCGACCTCGTCGACGGCGTCACCGCGGCGATGGACGCCTACGACATCGCCGGCGCCTGCGAGCGGATCCGCGAGCACGCCGAGACGCTGACCAACTGGTACGTCCGGCGCTCCCGCGAGCGGTTCTGGTCCGAGGACCCGGCCGTGCGCCAGGACGCCGTCGACACCCTGCACACCGTGCTGGAGGTGACCTGCCGGATCGCGGCCCCGCTGCTGCCGCTGACGGCCGAGGCCGTCTGGCGCGGGCTGACCGGCGGGCGCTCGGTCCACCTGACCGACTGGCCCGCCGGGCACGACGCCTCGCTCGAGGGCCCCGCCGTCGCCGCGGCGCTCCCGCACGACGACGGCCTGGTCGCCGGGATGGACCGGATCCGCCAGGTCGCGAGCGCCGCGCTGTCGCTGCGCAAGTCCGCGAAGGTCCGGGTGCGCCAGCCGCTGCCGTCGCTGACGGTGGCCGCGGCCGACGCGAAGACCCTGGAGGACTTCACCGGGCTGCTCGCCGACGAGGTCAACGTCCGCGCGGTCGAGCTGACCGACGACGTCGCCGCGCACGGCCGGTTCGAGATCGCGGTCAACGCACGGGTCGCAGGCCCGCGCCTGGGCCGCGACGTGCAGACCTGCATCCGCGCGGTCAAGGCGGGGGAGTGGACCCAGGACGGGGACACCGTGGTCGCGGCCGGCATCGTGCTGCAGCCCGGCGAGTTCACCGAGAAGCTGGTCGCCGCCGATCCGGAGCGGACCCAGGCGCTGCCCGGGAACGCGGGGCTCGTCGTCCTCGACACCACGGTCACCCCGGAGCTGGCCGCGGAGGGCACCGCCCGCGACGTCGTCCGCGTCGTGCAGCAGGCCCGCCGCGACGCCGGCCTGGACGTGTCCGACCGGATCGCGCTGACCCTGGGCGGGCCGGACGCGGTGCTCGACGCCGTCCGCGCCCACGAGGCCTTCGTCCTCGGCGAGGTCCTCGCGACCTCGGTCGCCTACGGCGCGACGGCCACCGGCTCCACCGGGCAGGTCGTCGCCCCCGACGGCGCCACGGTGACGCTGGGCGCCGCGGTCGCCCGGGCCTGACCCGCGACGGCCGGGCCCGGGGGACCGCCGCGGGCCCGGCCGCGTCGCCCGGCCACGGACCGGCGCCGCTCGCCGACCCGTCGTGCACGACCGGTCGTGCGGCGACGGTCCGTTCCCTACGGTCGGCGGTGGCATCGCGGGGTGCGCATCCCGCGATGCCACGACACCGCCGTCGACCCGCAGGAGCACCCGTGGCCCAGCCCGCCCCGTCCCGGACCGTCACCGTCGGGGACATCGCGATCACCTACCTCCCCGACGGCGAGGGCCACTTCGACCCCGTCGGGATGTTCCCCGCCTCGGTCGACCAGCAGGCGTGGGAGCGGCACTCCCGCTGGCTCGACGGCGACGGCCGCGTCGTGGTCTCCATCGGCGGGTTCCTGATCCGCTCCGGCGACCGGACCGTCGTCGTCGACCTCGGGCTCGGCGTCGCCGAGGTCGAGATCCCCGGGTTCGCCACCGCGACCAGCGGAAAGCTGCTGGAGTCCCTCGCCGCCGCCGGGGTGTCCCCGGGCGAGGTCGACACCGTCCTCTACACCCACCTGCACTCCGACCACACCGGCTGGACCTCCGGCGACGGCGGCCTCACCTTCCCGAACGCGGTGCACCTCGTCGGCGACGAGGCCGAGGTCGCGTTCTGGCGGGACAACCCGGATGCCCCCTTCGCGCCGCCGGCGGACACCGTGCTCGACCCGATCTCCCCACGCCTGGAGTTCTGCGCCGACGGGCAGAGCGTCGCGCCCGGCGTCACCGTGCGCGCCACCCCCGGGCACACCCC
The DNA here is from genome assembly GCF_037727765.1 of Pseudonocardia spirodelae. NCBI lineage: Bacteria > Bacillati > Actinomycetota > Actinomycetes > Pseudonocardiales > Pseudonocardiaceae > Pseudonocardia > Pseudonocardia spirodelae. Next base: position 28,711 of record NZ_JBBJUP010000002.1, read on the forward strand.
CGGCCACCAGTCGGTCGTGGTGTCCTCCGGCGCCGAGCGCGCCGTCCTGCTCGGCGACGTGGCGCACTGCCCCGCGCAGCTGCCGGAGCCGGAGTGGTCGGTGCTGTTCGACGTCGACCCGGTCACCGCATCGGCCACCCGCGAGCGCCTGCTCGACGAGCTGGAGGGCACCGGCACCGTCGTCGGCTGCGGGCACTTCCCGGAGGCCGCGTTCGGCCGGATCGTGCGCGGGGAGGGGACCCGCTACTGGTCGGCGGGGTGATCCGGCACCCCCGCTAGGCTCCCCGCGTGGGTGACGCGGCACAGCGGTGGCGGGAGCGGCAGGCCGCGCGCGGGATCCCCGCCGCGATCCTGGCCGCCGCCCCCGCCGACCCGTGGGTCCACGACCCGGCCGCCTTCACCCCGCCCGCGGTCCCCGCGGACACGCCGTCGCACCGGGCCGCGCGTGCCCTCGCCGAGCGCTCCGCCGCGCTGAGCTGCTCCGGCGCCTCCGTGCTCGACGTCGGCTGCGGCGGCGGGGAGGCCGCGTTCGGCGCCGTGGGCACCGAGCCGTCGCCGGTCGCCCGCGTCGTCGGTGTCGACCGCCAGGCGGACATGCTCGCGGTGTTCGCCGCCGCCGCCGCCGAGCGCCGGCTCCCGCACGCCACCGTGCACGGCGACTGGCCGGAGGCGGCGCCGCGGGCCGGCCGGCACGACGTCGTCGTCTGCCACCACGTGCTGCACAACGTGGTGGACCTGCCGCCGTTCCTGGCCGCGCTGACCGCGGCCGTCCGGACCCGCGGCGGGGCCGGTGGCGTGGTGGTCGAGATGCTGCCCGAGCACCCGATGGCCTGGCTCGACCCGCTGTGGGGGCGGTTCCACGACCTGCACCGGCCCCCGTCGGCCACCGCCGAGGACGCCGTCGCCGTGCTCGTCGAGGAGCTCGGGACGACGCCGGAGGTGCGGACCTGGCAGCGCGACCGCCGCCTCCCGCACGACGCGCGCTGGGTCACCCGCCGGCTGTGCCTGCCCGCCGACCGCGAGCCCGAGGTCGCGCGGGAGCTCGCGGGGATCCCGCCGCGGCGCACCGACGCCGTCACCCTGACCTGGTCGCCCTGAGCGGGGGCCCGGGATGAGCCTGGAGCTGATGCTCGGCATCTCCGCGGGGGTGCTGCTGCTCGGCGTGCTCGCGGTCCGGGTCTCGGTCCGGGTCGGGCTGCCCTCGCTGCTGCTCTACCTGGGCATCGGGGTGCTGCTCGGCGAGTCGGTGCTGGGCATCCCCTTCGACGACACCGGCCTCACCGAGTCCCTCGGGCTGACCGCGCTGGTGCTGATCCTCACCGAGGGCGGCCTGACCACCCGCTGGTCGGCGGTGCGGCCCGCGCTCGGGCTGGGGCTGCTGCTGTCGACCCTGTCGGTGCTGGTGTCGATCGCCGTCGCCGGCGGGCTGCTGCACCTGCTGCTGGACCTGGAGTGGCGCACCGCGCTGCTGTGGGGCGCGGTGCTGTCCTCCACCGACGCCGCCGCGGTGTTCTCCGTGCTGCGCGGGGTCGCCGTGCCGCAGCGCCTGGCCGGGACCCTGGAGCTCGAGTCCGGCATGAACGACGCGCCGGTGGTGATCGCCGTCGTCGTGCTGGCCGGGACCGACCCGATCAGCTGGACGACGCCGCTGCTGGTCGTCTACGAGCTCGCCGCCGGGGCGGTGATCGGCGTCGTCCTCGGGCTGGGCTCGGCGTGGGCGCTGCGGCGCGCCGCGCTGCCCGCGACCGGCCTGTACCCGCTGGCGGCGATCGCGTCCTGCCTGCTCGCCTTCGCCGCCGGGCAGGGCGCGCACGCGTCGGGCCTGCTCGCCACGTACTGCGCCGCGCTGGTGCTGGGCAACTCCCGGCTGCCGCACCGCAGCGGCGTCGTCTCCTTCGCCGAGGGCACCGGCTGGATCGCCCAGATCGGGCTGTTCGTGCTGCTCGGCCTCTACGCCGTCCCCGAACGGCTGCCCGCCGCGGTCGGGCCCGCGCTGGTCGCGGCCGCGATCGTGCTGCTCGCCGCGCGGCCGCTGTCGGTGCTCGCCGCGGCGTGCCCGTTCCGCGTGCCGTGGCGCGAGCAGGCGTTCCTGTCCTGGGCGGGGCTGCGCGGCGCCGTGCCCATCGTGCTCGCCCTGATCGCGGTCACCGAGGGCGGCGGGCAGAACCAGCGGCTCGTCGACGTCGTGTTCGTGCTGGTCGTGGTGCTGACGCTGGTGCAGGGCACCACCCTGCCGTGGGTGGCGCGGCTGCTCGGGGTGGTGTCGCGCACCGACACCCGCGAGGTCGAGGTGGACGCCGCCCCGCTCGACGAGGTCGACGCCGAGCTGCTGCAGGTGCGGGTGCCGCCCGGGTCGCGGCTGCACGGGGTCTACCTGCGGGAGCTGCGGCTGCCCCGCGGCGCCACCGTCAGCCTGGTCGTGCGCGAGGCCGAGGCGTTCTCGCCGGGCGGGGACACCCGGCTGCGGGAGGGCGACCAGTTCCTCGTGGTCAGCACCCGCGACAACCGCGAGGCCACCGAGCAGCGCATCCGCGACGTCGACCGCGGCGGCAAGCTCGTCCGCTGGCACGAGGGCGGCGACCGGGGCGACGACGGGCGCACCCGGTGACCGCCCGGACGGACGCGGCGGCGCGACCCGCATAATCACAGGCGTGAGTGCCGATCCCCCTCCCCCCGCGACACCCGTCGACCCCGCCGTACGCCGGCGCGGGATCGCGCTGCTCGCCGGGATCGCGGCGGTCTGGCTCGCGCTCGACCTCGTCACCAAGATCGCCGCCGTCGCCGCCCTGGAGGGCGGGCCGCCGGTGACCGTCGTCGACGGCCTCTTCTACCTCACGCTGTTGCGCAACCCGGGTGCGGCGTGGTCGATGGCCACCGGCTACACCTGGGTGCTGACCCTCGTCGCCGTGGTCGTCGTCGGCGTGATCATCCGGATCGCGCGGCGGCTGGCGTCCACCGGCTGGGCGGTCGGGCTCGGACTGGTCCTGGGCGGGGCGCTGGGCAACCTGGTCGACCGGTTCTTCCGTGCGCCCGGCCCGATGCGCGGGCACGTGGTCGACATGCTGGCCTTCTTCTCCCCGGACGGCAGCGTGTTCCCGGTGTTCAACGTCGCCGACTCGGGGATCGTCTGCGGAGGGATCCTGCTGGTGCTGATGGCCGTGCGCGGCGTCGAGATCGACGGGAGCCGCGACCGTGGGTGAGCTGCGCAGCATGCCGGTGCCCGACGGGCTGGACGGCATGCGGATCGACGCCGGGCTGTCCCGGCTGCTGGGCCTGTCGCGCACCGTCGTGGCCGGGCTGGCCGAGGCCGGCCGGGTGTCGGTCGACGGCCGCGAGGCCGGCAAGTCCGACCGGCTGCCCGGCGGGTCCTGGCTGGAGGTGGAGCTGCCCGACGCCGAGGCGCCGGCGGTCATCGAGGGGCCGGCCGAGGTCGTCGCCGGGCTGACGGTGCTGCACTCCGACGACGACATCGTCGTCGTCGACAAGCCCGTCGGGGTCGCCGCGCACCCCTCGCCGGGCTGGACGGGGCCGACCGTCACCGGCGGGCTCGCCGCGCTCGGGTTCCGGCTGTCCACCTCCGGCGCCGCCGAGCGGCAGGGGATCGTGCACCGGCTCGACGTCGGCACCACCGGCGTCATGGTCGTCGCGACCTCCGAGCACGCCTACACCGTCCTGAAGCGGGCGTTCAAGGAACGCACCGTCGACAAGCGCTACCACGCCGTCGTGCAGGGCCATCCGGACCCGTCGTCGGGCACCGTCGACGCCCCCATCGACCGGCACCCGCGCCACGACCACCGCTTCGCGGTGATGCAGAGCGGCAAGCCCAGCGTCACCCACTACGACACCATCGAGGCGTTCCGCTCGGCGAGCCTGCTCGACGTGCACCTGGAGACCGGGCGCACCCACCAGATCCGGGTGCACTTCTCCGCGCTGCGCCACCCCTGCGTCGGCGACCTCACCTACGGCGCGGACCCGACGCTGGCCAAGCGGGTCGGGCTGACGCGGCAGTGGCTGCACGCCCGCACGCTCGGCTTCGAGCACCCCGCCGACGGCCGCCACGTCGAGTTCACCAGCCCCTACCCGGCCGACCTCGCGGCGGCGCTGGACGCCCTGACCGACCGGTGACCGGCCCGCGATGACCGGGCTGAGCACCCGCGGCCTGTGGGTCGCGGTCGCCGTGCTGGCCGTGGTGTTCCTCGGTGCGGTCTGGGCGGCCGGGTCCGGCCCGTCCGCCGGCCCGGCGACGGCGACCGGCTCGGTCCGGCTGGGCCCCGAGCCCGGCCAGGACGTCGCCGGCTACCTGGCCTCGCTGCCCGCGCAGCTCCCGCCGCCCGGGCCCGCGGTGCCCGCACTCGTGCAGCTCGCCCGCCCGCTGAGCACGACCGGCGCGGCCGCGGCGGCCGCCGGGACGCAGGTGCGGACCGCGGTGTTCCGGGTGCCGCTGGAGCGCGTGCAGACCGCGCTGCGCTTCGAGCAGGTCACCGGCACCGGGGACCCGGCCGCCGCGCTGGGCGTCGCGCTCGGGCGGGCCGCCTTCACCGCCGACGCGGATGCCGGCCGGGCCGCCCGCGACGCCGCGGGCGCGGCCACCCCGCAGGCCCGCGCCGCGTTCGAGCGGCGGGCCGCCGTCGCCGCCGCCGAGCACCGGGCGCTCACCGGCCCGGACTGCGCGTGCGTGATCGCGCTGGTCGTGACGGCCGACCGGGCCGGGCTCGACGCCGTCGCCGCCCGCGACGCGGTGCGCGCGGTGCAGGCCGCCCCGCCGGGCACCACCGTCGGGGAGCTGGCGCTCTCGCCGCTGCTGCCCGGGCAGACCGTCACCGCGAGCCCCCCGCCCGACGACGGCCCGGTGCCCTGAGCACCCCGTCGCCGGGCACGCCCCGCGGGCCGCGCGACACGCCACCGTCGCGGGTGGACGGGGCATGAGCAGGAGCGACGCCCCGGCCCGATCGTGGCCCGCCGCCGTCGCCGGGACTGTCGGACCCCACCGTTAGTCTGGAGCCCGCACCGACCGCCGGGGGCCTCCGGGCCCACGCAGGGTCCCGGTACCGGACGTGCGGGCCCCGCCAGGCCCCGCGGCCGTCACCGGCATCCCGCCGGCCGGCCGGTGCGGGAGCACGGCACGCCCGGTGGGCGTGCGGCACGCCGGAGAGGTCCGCGCCGTCCCAGCGGTGCGGGGGAGGAGCGCGGAACACACATGGCTGGTGCCGGAACCAAGGCGGGCTCCTTCGTCCATCTCCACACCCACACCGAGTTCTCGATGCTCGACGGGGCCGCCCGGCTCGACGACCTGTTCTCCGAGGCCGCCAAGCACGAGATGCCGGCCATCGCGATGACCGACCACGGCAACGTGTACGGCGCGTTCGAGTTCTGGCGCAAGGCCAAGGCCCACGACATCAAGCCGATCATCGGCATGGAGGGCTACCTGGCGCCCGGGTCGCGCCACGAGCGCAAGCGGACCGCGCTGGGCAACGGGTCGGAGAACAACCCCGACCTCATGTACACCCACATGACGCTGCTCGCCGAGACCACCGAGGGGATGCACAACCTCTTCCGGCTCTCCTCGCTGGCCAGCCTCGAGGGGTACTACTACAAGCCCCGCATGGACCGCGAGCTGCTCGAGAAGTACGGCAAGGGCCTGATCGCGACGACCGGCTGCCCGTCCGGCGAGGTCGCGCGGCTGCTGCAGCAGAACGACTTCGACGCCGCCTGCCAGGCCGCGAGCGACTACCGCGACATCTTCGGGAAGGACAACTTCTTCCTGGAGCTCATGGACCACGGCATCGAGATCGAGAAGCGGGTCCAGGAGGACCTGTTCCGGCTCAAGGACAAGCTCGGCCTGCCGGGGCTCGCGACCAACGACCTGCACTACACCTACCCGGACGACACCAAGGCGCACGAGGTGCTCCTGTGCGTGCAGACGGGCAAGACCCTCGCCGACCCGAACCGCTTCAAGTTCGACGCGCAGGACTTCTACCTCAAGTCCGCCGCCGAGATGCGTGACCTGTGGGACCCGATCCACCCCGAGGCCTGCGACAACACGCTGCTCGTCGCGGAGCGGTGCAACATCGAGTTCACCACCGGCCAGGACCTGCAGCCCAAGGCGCCGGTCCCCGAGGGCGAGACCGAGGAGTCCTGGCTGATCAAGGAGGTCGAGCGGGGGCTGCACGCCCGGTTCCCGAACGGCGTCACCGAGCGCTACCGCGAGCAGGCGAACTACGAGGTCGGCGTCATCATCAAGATGGGCTACCCCGGCTACTTCCTGGTGACCGCGGACCTCATCCAGCACGCCAAGTCGGTCGGCATCCGCTGCGGCCCCGGCCGCGGCTCGGCGGCCGGCTCGCTGGTCGCCTACGTCCTGGGCATCACCGACCTCGACCCGATCCGGCACAAGCTGATCTTCGAGCGGTTCCTGAACCCGGACCGCGTCTCCATGCCCGACATCGACATGGACTTCGACGACCGGCGCCGCGGCGAGATGATCCGCTACACCACCGAGAAGTACGGCGAGGACCGGATCGCCCAGATCATCACCTACTCCACGATCAAGGCGAAGGCCGCGATCAAGGACTCGGCGCGGGTGCTCTACGGCCAGCCCGGCTACTCCGTCGCCGACCGCATCTCCAAGGCGATGCCGCCCGCGGTGATGGGCAAGGACATCCCGCTGTCGGGGATCTTCGACCCGTCGCACAAGCGCTACTCCGAGGCCACCGAGGTCCGCGCCCTCTACGAGGCCGACCCGCAGGTCAAGGAGATCATCGACACCGCCCGCGGCCTGGAGGGCCTCAAGCGGCAGTGGGGCGTGCACGCCGCCGGCGTGATCATGTCCTCGACCCCGCTGATCGACGTCATCCCGATCCAGCGGCGCGAGTCCGACGGCGCGATCATCACCCAGTTCGACATGGGTGTGTGCGAGACCATCGGGCTGCTGAAGATGGACTTCCTGGGGCTGCGCAACCTCACCATCCTCGACGACGCCCTGGAGAACATCACCCTCAACGGCAAGCCCGAGGTCGACCTCGACCACCTCGAGCTCGACGACCGCAGGACCTACGAGCTGCTCTCGCGCGGCGACACGCTCGGGGTGTTCCAGCTCGACGGCGGCCCGATGCGCGACCTGCTGCGCCGCATGGCGCCCAGCGAGTTCGAGCACATCTCCGCGGTCGGCGCGCTGTACCGCCCGGGCCCGATGGGCGCGAACGCGCACAACGACTACGCCGACCGCAAGAACGGCCGCCAGGAGATCACGCCGATCCACCCCGAGCTCGCCGAGCCGCTGCGCGACGTCCTCGGCGAGACCTTCGGCCTGATCGTCTACCAGGAACAGGTCATGTCGATCGCGCAGGTGCTGGCGGGCTACTCGCTCGGCCAGGCGGACCTGCTCCGCCGCGCGATGGGCAAGAAGAAGAAGGAGATCCTGGACAAGGAGTACGCCGGCTTCGCCCAGGGCATGAAGGACAACGGCTACTCCGAGAACGCGATCACGACGCTCTGGGACATCCTGCTGCCGTTCTCCGACTACGCGTTCAACCGCGCGCACTCCGCGGCCTACGGCGTCGTCTCCTACTGGACGGCCTACCTCAAGGCGAACTACCCGGCCGAGTACATGGCCGCGGTGCTCACCAGCGTCCGCGACGACAAGGACAAGGCCGCGGTCTACCTGGCGGAGTGCCGCCGCATGGGCCTGAGCGTGCTGCCGCCCGACGTCAACGACTCGGTCCGCAACTTCGCCCCGGTCGGCGACGACATCCGCTTCGGCCTCGGCGGCATCCGCAACGTCGGCCACAACGTCGTCGACGCGATCGTCGCGGCCCGGCGGGAGAAGGGGAACTTCGTCGACTTCTCCGACTTCCTGCGCAAGGTCGACGCGGTCGTCTGCAACAAGAAGGTCGTCGAGTCGCTGATCAAGGCGGGTGCGTTCGACTCGCTCGGGCACTCCCGCAAGGGCCTGCTGCTGGTGCACGCCGACGCGATCGACGCGGTGATGAGCACCAAGAAGGCCGCGTCGATGGGCCAGTTCGACCTGTTCGGGTCGCTGGAGGGACCGGGCGAGGGCGACGGCGACGGCGGGCTCGGCGGGATCTTCGACGTGAAGGTCTCGGACGAGGAGTGGGACACCAAGCACAAGCTCGCCGTCGAGCGGGAGATGCTGGGCCTCTACGTCTCCGGGCACCCGCTGCAGGGCCTGGAGCAGGCCCTCGCCGCGAAGTCCGACACCTCGATCGCCGACATCGTCGAGGGCACCGTCGCCGAGGGGGCGCAGGTCACCGTCGGCGGCATCCTCGCCAACGTCAACCGCCGGGTGAACAAGAACGGCGAGCCGTGGGCCTCGGCGCAGATCGAGGACCTCGCGGGCGGGATCGAGGTGCTGTTCTTCCCGCGGGCCTACCAGGTCGTCGGCGTCGACGTCGCCGAGGACGCGATCGTGCTGGTCAAGGCCCGGGTCAACAAGCGCGACGACCGCGTCTCCCTGATCGCCAACGACCTCGCCGTCCCCGAGCTCGCCACCGGCGAGGCCGGGCTGCCGATCCGGGTCAGCCTGCGGACCGACCAGTGCACCCCCGAGCGCGTGGCGAAGCTCAAGGAGGTGCTGACCCACCACCCGGGGACCTCCGAGGTGCACCTGTCGCTGGTCTACGGCAGCAAGGTCACCGCGCTACGCCTCGACGACTCGCTCAAGGTCATGCACACCTCCGCGCTGATGGGCGACCTGAAGGCGCTGCTCGGCCCGGGCTGCCTGGGCGGCTGAGCGGGCGGGGCGTGCGGCCGGGCGGGCTCAGGGCCGCCCGGCCAGCTCCGCCCAGGCGGCGCGGGCGGGGGCGTCCCACCGCCCGTACAGGGTGGTGTACCGCTGCGCCGCCCGCGACCCGGCCCAGGCCGGCGGGAGCAGCTCGGCGGGCAGCTCCGGGTCGAGGAACGGGAAGCGCCGCCAGGCGTGGACCAGCCGGACCTGGCGGGCGAGCACCGCGTCGGCGGCCGGGGCGGCGGGGGCGTCGGCAGCGGGGGCGTCGGCGGTGAGGGCGGGGCCGAACTCGTCGAGGAACTCGGAGTAGGCGCGCTCGACGACGTCGAGATCCCACGCCTGCGCGACGACGTCGGCGGGGCGGCCGATGCCGCCGTAGTGCCCGACGAAGGAGTACCCGGCGGCGCCGAGGTCCAGCTCGTCGAGGACCGCGGCGACCCGGGACTCCTTGCCCGGGTCGGGGCTGACCCACACACCCGGGGCGGGGGAGCCGAGCCCGGCCCAGGCGAGCCGGGTGCGCAGCCGGTGCCGCAGCCGTCGCCGCGACTCGGGGACCGAGGCGAGCAGCACCAGCCAGCGGCCGTCCCACTCGGCGGCGGGGCGGCCGAAGCCGTAGATGCGGGCGGCGCCGTCGGACAGCAGCCGCGCCCCGTCGGGGGTGAGCGACCAGCGGACGCGGCGGCCGTCGCGGTCGGAGCTCAGCAGCCCCTCGGCGGCGGTGCGGGCCAGCGCCTGACGGGCCGACTTGGCCTCCACCCCGAGCGAGCCCAGCACGTCGAGCAGCGCGCGGGTCCACACCGGCTCCCCGGCCGGGAGCACGAACTCGCCGAGCACGGTGAGCAGCAGCGACCGCGCGGAGGTCTGCCCGAGCTCGCGGCGCCGCAGCGCCGACCCGTCGGGCCCCTCCGGCTCGTACACGGAGTCGGGCGTGGCCATGGTCGGGCCAGCCTAGAGGGTCGGCACTACGGTGGTGACCCGTGACCGCTGCCGGGACGGGCCCCCACGACCCCACGCGCCGCCCGCACGAGGCCCCGCGCGACACGGCGTCGCTGCTGGCCACCGACCGCGAGCACGTCTGGCACCCCTACGCGCCGATGCCGGCCGTGCAGACGCCGATCGTCGTCGAGTCGGCGCAGGGCGTGCGGCTGCGGCTGCCCGACGGGCGCGAGCTCGTCGACGGCATGTCCTCGTGGTGGTCGGCGATCCACGGCTACCGCCATCCCCGCCTGGACGCCGCGGTGACCGGCCAGCTGGGCCGGATGAGCCACGTGATGTTCGGCGGGCTGACCCACGGCCCCGCCGTCGACCTGGCCCGGCTGCTCGTCGAGATCTCGCCCGAGGGGCTGGAGCACGTGTTCCTCGCCGACTCCGGGTCGGTGTCGGTCGAGGTCGCCATCAAGATGTGCCTGCAGTACTGGCGCTCGCGCGGGCGCCCGGGCAAGCACCGGCTGATGACGTGGCGGCGCGGCTACCACGGCGACACCTTCGGCGCGATGAGCGTGTGCGACCCCGACGGCGGCATGCACTCGCTGTGGTCGGACGTGCTGCCCCGCCAGGTGTTCGCCGACGCCCCGCCGGAGGACTTCTCCCACGACTACGTCGCCCACCTCGCCGAGCTGGTCGAGACGCACGCGGACGAGCTGGCCGCCGTCGTCGTCGAGCCGGTGGTGCAGGGCGCCGGGGGCATGCGCTTCCACGACCCCCGCTACCTGCACGTGCTGCGCGAGCTCTGCCACGCCCACGACGTGCTGCTCGTCTTCGACGAGATCGCCACCGGCTTCGGCCGCACCGGGGAGCTGTTCGCCGCCGACCACGCCGGCGTCGCCCCGGACGTGATGTGCGTCGGCAAGGCGCTGACCGGGGGCTACCTGACGATGGCGGCGACCCTGTGCAGCGGGCGGGTCGCACGCGGCATCACCGAGGGCGAGGCCGGTGTGCTCATGCACGGGCCGACGTTCATGGGCAACCCGCTCGCGGCGGCCGTCGCGCACGCCTCGGTGTCGCTGCTGCTCGAGCGCGACTGGCGGCGCGAGGTGAAGGCCGTCGCCGCCGGCCTGCGCGCGGGCCTGGCGCCCGCCCGGTCGCTGCCCGGCGTCCGGGAGGTCCGCATCCTCGGTGCGATCGGTGTCGTCGAGACGACCGAGGAGATCGACCTCGGCGCGGCGACGGCGGCGGCGGTGCTCGCCGGGGTCTGGCTGCGGCCCTTCCGCAACCTCGTCTACGCGATGCCGCCGTTCGTCTGCACCCGCGACGACGTCGCGCTGATCACCGCGGGGATGCGCGCCGCGGTGCTCGCCGGCGCCCGCGGCCCGCGCTGACCCGGGGCCCGGCCGGGCGTCCGCGGTGACCCCGGCCACCGGGTCGGGCGAATTCCGCTGTGATCCACGACACGTTACGCAGGGGTGAACACCGCTGACCGGGCGTTTCGTCGCGGACGTCCGAGACGATGAGAAGTGCTCTCATCAAGATCCGTTTCCGTGGTCCTGGTGAAACGGCGTGGACCGGTCGCATTCGGCGGCCGGGCTCCCGCCCGCTCCGCGGTCGCCGTCGCGACCCGAACGCCCTGTCGACCGCACCGTCGCGGTCCGGCACCCCCACGGACCGAGTACGGAGGATCCGGTGCAGACGCACAGTCACTCCAGCAACAACAGCCCCGCCAACACCACCAGTCCCGTGAGCGCCACCGGCGAGCACGAGCACGCGCCCGCCGAGTCCGGCCGCGGGGAGCACTCGCCGCCCCCCGGCGGTCTCGTCGCCCGCCTGTTCCCGCACGCCAGGGCGGACCTGTCCGCCTCGATCGTCGTGTTCCTCGTCGCGGTGCCGCTCTCGCTCGGCATCGCCGTCGCGTCCGGCGCCCCGATCCTCGCCGGCCTGGTCGCCGCGGTCGTCGGCGCCGTCGTCGCCGGGCTGCTCGGTGGTTCGAAGCTGCAGGTCTCCGGCCCGGCCGCCGGTCTGACGGTGATCGTCGCCGAGCTCGTCAACACCTTCGGCTGGCAGGTCACCACGCTGATCACCGCCGGCGCCGGCGTGCTCCAGATCGTCTTCGGGCTCACGAAGCTCTCGCGCTTCGCCCAGGCGATCCCGCCCGCCGTCGTGCACGGCATGCTCGCCGGCATCGGCGCCACCATCGCGCTCGGCCAGCTGAACGTCGTGTTCGGCGGGCGGGCCCAGACCGGCGGCGTCAACTCGATCGCCGCGCTCCCGGGCGCGGTCGCGGCCGTGTCCTGGCCCGCGCTGCTGCTCGGCGGCATCGTCATCGCGATCATGCTGACCTGGTCGAAGCTGCCCGGGAAGGTGACCGTCGTCCCGGCCGCGCTGGTCGCCGTCGTCACCGCCACCGTCGTCTCGCTGGCCTTCGCCGACGTCACCCGGGTCGAGCTGGGGGGCTCGCTCCTGGACGCGCTGTCGCTGCCGTCGCTGCCGGAGTCGAACTGGGGCGGGGTGCTGGTCGGCATGCTGACCGTCGCGCTGATCGCCAGCGTCGAGTCGCTGCTGTCCGCCGTCGCCGTGGAGCGGATGCGCCCGGGCCTGCGCACCGACACCGACCGCGAGCTTCTCGGCCAGGGCGCCGCCAACACCGTCTCCGGCATGATCGGCGGCCTGCCGATCACCGGTGTCATCGTCCGCTCGGCCGCGAACGTCACCGCCGGCGCGCAGACCCGCGCCTCGGCCGTGCTGCACGGCGTGTGGATCGCCCTGTTCGCGATCGTGCTGATCGGCGTCATCGAGCTCATCCCGATGGCCGCACTGGCCGGGCTGCTGGTGATGATGGGTGTCGGGCTGGTCAAGCCCGCCGACGTGCGCACCGCCCGCGAGCACGGCGAGCTGCCGGTCTACGCCGCCACCCTCGCCGGTGTGGTGTTCCTGAACCTGCTCGAGGGCGTCGTCATCGGCCTCGTGCTGGCCGGGCTGCTGCTGCTCTGGCGCGCGGTGCGGTCCCGCCCGCACCTGGAGCAGGCCGACGACGGCTCCTGCGAGCTCGTCGTCGAGGGCTCGCTGAGCTTCCTCGCCGTCCCGCGCCTGTCCCGCGAGCTCGCCGCGGTGCCGCACGGCTGCGACGTGACCGTCCGGCTCGTCACCGACTACCTCGACCACGCCGCCTACGACCACCTGCTCGCCTGGAAGGCCCGCCACGAGGGCACCGGCGGCACCGTCACCGTCATCGAGCCCGACCAGGCACGGCGCAGCACCCCGCCGGGCGCCCGCTTCCTGGCCTGGGGCGAGTGGCAGCAGAAGGACGCCGACCGCGCGGCGGCCGGGCCGCTGATGGCCGGGGTCGCGGCGTACCACGAGAACACCTCCGAGGCGATCCGCCCGACCATGACCGGTCTGGCCGAGGGGCAGGCGCCGTCCGCGATGATGATCACCTGCGCGGACTCGCGGGTCGTGCCGCACGTCATCACCCACAGCGGCCCGGGCGACGTGTTCACCGTGCAGAACGTCGGCAACCTCGCCTGCGGCCCGGGTACCGCGGCCGCCGTCGAGTTCGCCACCGACTCGCTCGGGGTCCCGCTGGTCGCGGTCTGCGGCCACTCCGGCTGCGGCGCGATGAAGGGCCTGCTCGCCGGGGCCGCGGGCACCGACAGCGCGCTCGGCGCGTGGCTGCTGGAGGCCCGACCGGTGCTGCGCGCGTTCGAGTCCGGGCACCCGGTCGCCGCCGCCGCCGAGCGCGACGGCTTCGAGCGCTGCGACCAGCTGGCCATGGTCAACGTCGCGATGCAGCTCGACATGCTGCGCGCCCAGGAGTCCGGCGCCGAGGTGCTCGGGCTGTTCTACGACATCCGCACCGCCCGCGTGCTGGTGCTCGACGAGCAGGAGCAGCGTTTCGTGGAGCCGCGGCCCGACAGCGCCGTCGCCGGCTCCGGCCTGGACCGCATCGCCGCCGGTCACGGCCACGTCGCCGCGACGACGCCGGTCTGAGCCGGGCACCGGGAACAATCCGCGCCCACGACGTCGTTGGAGACCGTATGGCCACCGTGGAACTGACCACCGACAACTTCAACGACGTCGTGGGCGCGCCCGGGACGACCGTTCTCATCGACTTCTGGGCGTCCTGGTGCGGCCCCTGCACGCAGTTCGCGCCCGTCTACGACGCCGCGTCCGACAAGCACCAGGACATCACCTTCGGCAAGGTCGACACCGAGGCCCAGCAGGACCTGGCCGGAGCGTTCGGGATCTCCTCGATCCCGACCGTGATGGCCGTCCGCGACGGCGTGGTGCTCTACTCCGAGCCGGGCGCGCTGCCCGCCGAGGCGCTCGAGGACCTGATCGGCCAGGTGAAGGCCGTGGACATGGACGAGGTGCGCGCCGCCGTCGCCGAGCAGGAGAAGCAGCAGGGCGAGCAGGCCTGACGCACGGCGTCACCGCGACACCCACGGGCCCCGCACACCGCACGGTGTGCGGGGCCCGCCCGCGCCTAGGGTGTGGACGTGACCGCAGGCCCCCTGTCCTGGCTCGACGACCACGCGCAGCGCCGCACCGAGGCCGGGCTGCGGCGTCGGCTGCGCCCGCGCGGGCCCGGCGACGACCCGGTGCTCGACCTGGCCGGCAACGACTACCTCGGCCTCGCGACCGACCCGCGGGTCGTCGCCGGCGGTGTCGAGGCCCTGCGGGCCTGGGGCGCGGGCTCGACCGGGTCGCGCCTGGTCACCGGGTCGACGACGCTGCACCGCGAGCTGGAGACCGAGCTGGCCGGCTTCTGCGGCTTCGACGACGCGCTCGTGTTCTCCTCCGGCTACACCGCCAACCTCGGGGTGGTCACCGCGCTGAGCGGGCCCGGCGCGCTGGTCGTGTCCGACGCCGCGTCGCACGCCTCGCTGGTCGACGCCTGCCGGCTGTCGCGGGCCCGCGTCGTGGTCGTGCCGCACGCCGACCCGGACGCGGTCGCCACGGCGCTCGCCGCGCGGACCGAGGCCCGGGCCCTGGTCGTCACCGACTCGGTCGGGTCCGCCGACGGCGACCTCGCCCCGCTGACCGCGCTGCACCGGGCCTGCCGCGAGCACGGCGCCGTCCTGCTCGCCGACGAGGCGCACGGCCTCGGGGTCCGCGGGCCGGGCGGGCGCGGCCTGCTCGCCGAGACCGGGCTGGCCGGGGCCGACGACGTCGTCGCCACCGTCACCCTGTCCAAGGCGCTGGGCAGCCAGGGCGGTGCGGTGCTGGGGCCGGCCCCGGTGATCGCGCACCTGGTCGACACCGCCCGCAGCTTCATCTTCGACACCGGGCTGGCCCCGGCCCCCACCGGATCGGCGCTGGCCGCGCTGCGGGTGCTCGCGAGCGAGCCCGGGCGGGCCGCGGACGTGCTGCGGGTGGCCGGCGCGCTGGCCGGGGCCGCGGGTGCCGGGGTGCCGGTGTCAGCCGTCGTCCCGGTGGTGCTGGGCGAGCCGGCGCCCGCGCTCGCCGCGGCGGCCGCCTGCCTGGAGCGCGGGGTGCGGATCGGGTGCTTCCGGCCGCCGTCGGTGCCGGCGGGCACCTCGCGGCTGCGCCTGACCGCCCGCGCCGGGCTCACCGACGCCGAGCTGGACCACGCGGCGACCGTCCTGCGCGAGGTGCTGGCGCAGGTCCGGGACGGGGTGCGGGCGTGAGCGGGCGCTGCGTCGTCGTCAGCGGGACCGGGACCGAGGTCGGCAAGACCGTCGCCACCGCGGCGCTCGCCGCCGTCGCCGTCGCGGCGGGGGAGCGGGTCGCGGTGCTCAAGCCCGCGCAGACCGGTGTCGGCCCGGACGAGCCCGGCGACGCCGCCGCCGTCGCCGCGCTGGTGCCCGGCGTGACCACCGACGAGCTGGCCCGCTACCCCGACCCGCTGGCCCCGGCGACCGCGGCGCGACGGGCCGGGCTGGCCCCGGTGACGCCGGCCGCGGCCGCCCACCGGGCCACCGAGCTGGCCCGCGAGCACGACCTCGTGCTGGTCGAGGGCGCCGGCGGGCTGCTGGTCCACCTCGACGACGACGGCGGCACCGTCGCCGACGTCGCCCGCCTGCTCGGGGCGCCCGTGGTCGTCGTCGCCGCGGCCGGGCTCGGCACCCTCAACCACACCGCCCTGACCGTGGAGGCGCTGCGCGCGCGGGGGCTCGGCTGCGCCGGCGTCGTCGTCGGGGCCTGGCCGGACACGCCCGACCTCGCGGCGCGCTGCAACCTCGCCGACCTGCCCGCGACGAGCGGCGCCCCGCTGCTCGGTGCGCTGCCGGCGGGCCTCGGCGGCGCCGCTCCGGAGCGGTTCGCCTCCGTTGCGTGGCACACACTGGGTCCCGTACCGGTCGGACGCTGGCAGGATGCCGGATCATGACGACCGCCCGGACCGACGTCCTCACCGTCGCGCGCGACCAGGTCCTCGAGCAGGGACGCGGCCTCACCGTCGCGCAGGTGCGCGAGGTGCTCGACCTGCCCGACGACCGTCTCGACGACCTGCTCGAGCTGGCCCACGACGTGCGGATGCGCTGGTGCGGACCCGAGGTCGAGGTCGAGGGCATCATCTCGCTCAAGACCGGCGGGTGCCCCGAGGACTGCCATTTCTGCTCGCAGTCCGGGCTGTTCGCCTCGCCGGTGCGCTCGGCCTGGCTCGACATCCCGATGCTCGTCGAGGCGGCCAAGCAGACCGCGAAGACCGGCGCGACCGAGTTCTGCATCGTCGCCGCCGTCCGCGGCCCGGACGAGCGCCTGATGGCCCAGGTCGCCGCGGGCATCCAGGCGATCAAGGACGAGCTCGACATCAACATCGCCTGCTCGCTGGGGATGCTGACCGCCGAGCAGGTCGACGCGCTCGCCGCGATGGGCGTGCACCGCTACAACCACAACCTCGAGACCGCGCGCAGCCACTTCCCGAACGTCGTCACCACCCACACCTGGGAGGAGCGCTGGGAGACCCTGCGCATGGTGCGCGAGGCCGGGATGGAGGTGTGCTGCGGCGGGATCGTCGGGATGGGCGAGACGCTCGACCAGCGCGCCGAGTTCGCCGGGCAGCTGGCCGAGCTGGAGCCCGACGAGGTCCCGCTCAACTTCCTCAACCCGCGCCCGGGCACCCCGTTCGGCGAGCTGGAGCCGATGTCGGGCCCGGACGCGCTGCGCACCGTCGCCGCGTTCCGGCTCGCGCTGCCGCGCACGATCCTGCGCTTCGCGGGCGGGCGCGAGATCACCCTCGGGGACCTGGGCGCCCGCAAGGGCCTGCTCGGCGGGATCAACGCCGTCATCGTCGGGAACTACCTGACGACGCTGGGCCGCCCGGCCGAGTCCGACATCGACCTGCTCGGCGAGCTGCAGATGCCGATCAAGGCCCTGAACGACACGCTGTGAGCGCGGCGTTCTGCGACCAGTGCGGGGACCCGGCGGACGCGCCGGGCCACCCGCGCTGCGCCGCGCGCCGCGAGCTGGAGCCGCCCCGGTTCTGCCCGGACTGCGCGCGCCGGATGGTCGTGCAGGTGGACCCGGTCGGCTGGACGGCGCGCTGCAGCCGCCACGGCGAGCTCACCTCGTCCTGACCGGCCGGGGCCGCGGGCGGCTCCCGGTCAGGGTGCGATCAGGACCTTGAGCGCCTCGCGGTCGTTCATGGCGCGGTAGCCGTCGGGGACCTCGTCCAGGCCGATGGTGCGGTCGAACACCCGGCCCGGCCGGACCCGCCCCTCCAGCACGTCGGGCAGCAGCTCCTCGATGTAGGCGCGCGCCGGGGCGACGCCGCCGTGCACGCCGACGTTGCGCATGAACGAGCCGACGCCCAGCGGGATGTCGGTGTACTGGGAGACCCCGACCCGGCCGACGAGCCTGCCGTCCCTGGTCACCTCGATCGCGGTGCGGATCGCCTCGGCGTACCCGACGCACTCCAGCGCGGCGTCGACGCCGTCGCCGCCGGTCAGCTCGCGTACCCGCTCGACCGCCTCGTCGCCGCGTTCGGGCACGACGTCGGTCGCGCCGAACTCGCGGCCCAGGTCGGTGCGGGCGGTGTGCCGGCCGAGCAGGATGATGCGCTCGGCGCCGAGGCGCTTCGCGGCGAGCACCGCGCACAGACCGACCGCGCCGTCGCCGACGACGGCCACGGTGTCCCCGCGCCGCACCCGCGCGGAGACCGCGGCGTGGTGACCGGTGGGGAACACGTCGGACAGCGTGAGCATCGAGGCGAGCAGCGCGTCGTCGGGCTCGCCCGGCATCGGGACGAGCGTGCCGTCGGCGAACGGGACGCGGACGGCCTCGCCCTGGCCCCCGTCGGTGCCGTCGGACCCCCAGCCGCCGCCGTGCCGGCAGGAGGTCTGCAGCCCCTGCGCACAGAGGTCGCAGGTGTTGTCGGCCCACACGAACGGCGCGACGACCAGCTGGCCGACCCGGCGCTCGCGCACCCCGGACCCGACCTCCTCGACCACGCCGAGGAACTCGTGGCCGATGCGGTTGCCCTCCGCGGAGTCCTCCGCGGCGTTGTAGGGCCACAGGTCGCTGCCGCAGATGCACGAGCGGAGCACGCGCACGACGGCGTCGGTGTCGTCGCGCAGCCGCGGGTCGGGGACGTCGGACGAGACCCGGACGTCGTGCCTGCCGTGGATCAGGGTGGCCTTCATGGCGGGCGGTTTCCCGGATGCGCACCCGTTCATGCGTGCCCGGTCGCGGTGACGTGCCGCACGTGCGGCAGGCTGGGCGCCATGGCGATCAACTGGGGCTCGGTGCTGCGCAAGGCGGCGGACCTGGCGATGCAGGTGCTGAAGGACTCGCAGAAGCAGGGCGGGCAGCAGGGGGACGGGCAGCGTGGCGCGGCGTCCGGCCCGCGTCCCGGACCGCCCGCGACGGCCGGCCGGGTGCGCACCGCGCCCACCGCGGAGCGGGCCCGCGAGATCGCCTACGCCCCGGAGCCGGACGGCGCCGCGGACCCCGGCGAGATCGTCTGGACCTGGGTGCCCTACGAGGAGGACGCGAGCCAGGGCAAGGACCGGCCGCTGCTGGTCGTCGGGCGGTCGGGGTCCGAGCTGCTCGGGCTGATGCTGTCCAGCCAGGACAAGCGTGCGCACGACCCGGACTGGGTCGGCATCGGCTCGGGCGCCTGGGACCGCGAGGGCCGCGACTCCTTCATCCGGCTCGACCGGGTGCTGGAGGTGGCCGAGCACGGCATCCGCCGCGAGGGAGCGGTGCTGGACCGGGCGCGCTTCGACCGGGTCGCGGGCGAGCTGCGGTCGCGCTACGGCTGGCGCTGAATCCCGGTGGCGGTCGCGGCGCCGCGCGGTGTAGCGTCGCGATCATCATGAGGCACTGACGACGTCACCGACCGCCGGCGCGGCACCGGCCCCCGCGGTCCCACTCCGTCCACCGGAGCCGTCGTCGTGCATCCCGACAGCCGTCCTGTCGATCTCGCAGCCGTGTCCGCCCGCGGCCTCGTGCGTTCCTACGCCACCCGAGCCGGCCGCCCGCCGGTGCTCGACGGCGTCGACCTCGTCGCCGCCCCGGGCACCCGGGTCGGCCTGATCGGGGAGAACGGGTCGGGCAAGTCCACGCTGCTGCGGCTGCTGGCCGGCGTCGACGTGCCCGACTCCGGGGTCGTCGAGCTGCCCGCCGACGTCGTGTACCTGCCCCAGGAACCCGCCGTGGACGACGGCGGCACCGTCGGGGACCTGCTCGACGCGGCGCTGCGCCCGCTGCACGACGCCGTCGCCGAGCTGGAACGCCTGGCCGCCGTCCTGGCCGCCGACCCGGACGCCGCCGCCGCGTACGACCGGGTCCTGGCCTGGGCCGTCGCCCACGACGCCTGGGACGCCGACCGGCGCGCCGAGGTCACCGCGGGCACCCTCGGCGTCGCCGACCTGGCGCGCGACCGCCCCGTGCCGACCCTGTCCGGCGGGCAGCGCACCCGGCTCGCGATGGCCGCGGCGCTGGTCCGACGCCCCGCGGTGCTGCTGCTCGACGAGCCCACCAACCACCTCGACGACGCCGCGCTCGACCTGCTCGAACGTTCCCTGGTCGAGCTGCCCGGGGTGGTCGTGGCGGCCAGCCACGACCGGACCTTCCTCGACCGGGTGTGCACCGAGCTGCTCGACCTCGACGCCGGCGCGCTGGGCACCGACGGCCACGGCGGGCGCCGCTTCGGCGGCTCGTTCAGCGCCTACCTCGACGCCGCCGCCGCGAGCCGGCGTCGCTGGGAGGAGCGCTTCGCCGCCGAGCAGGAGGAGATCGCGGCGCTGCGGGAGAAGACGCGCACCGGCCTGGCGGCGATCGCCCCCGGGCGCGGGCCGCGCGACAACGACAAGTTCATCCACGCGTTCAAGGGCGCCGGCGTCGAGCGGACCCGGGCGCGGCGGGTCAACGACGCCCAGCGCCGGCTGGAGGTCGCCGAGCGCGAGGCGGTGCGCCGCCCGCCCCGGCCGCTGGAGTTCTCCGGGCGGCTCACCGGCACCCGCGACACCGGCGGCACGGCCGTCTCGGTGCGCGACCTGCGCGTCGACGGCCGGCTGCACCTTCCGCGGCTCGACCTGGCCGTGGGGGAGACGCTGCTGGTCACCGGCCCGAACGGGTCGGGGAAGTCCACGCTGCTCGCGGTCCTGCACGGCGACCTGGCGCCCACCGCGGGGACGGTGCGGGTGCGGGCCCGCCGGACCGGTCTGCTCGCCCAGGACCCCGACGTCGGGCCGGGGGAGCGGAGCGCCGCGCAGGCCTACGCCGACGCCGTCGGGCCCGACCTCGCCGAGCGGGTGCCGCTGCGCGAGCTGGGGCTGCTGCACCCGCGCGAGCACGGCACCGCCGTCGCCGAGCTGAGCCTCGGTCAGCGCCGCCGGCTCGCGCTGGCGGTCGCGGTCGCCGACGCCCCGGACCTGCTGCTGCTCGACGAGCCGACCAACCACGTGTCGCTGCGGCTGGCCGGGGAGCTGGAGGCCGCGCTCGGGACGGCGCCGGGAACCGTCGTCGTCACCTCGCACGACCGGTGGTTGCGGGAGCGCTGGACGGGACCGCGGCTCGCGGTCGGGCCCTCGTGAGGTCGGCGACGGCGAGGGTGCCCGCGTCGCGGGTCGCCTTCTCCGTCGCCGTGCCGAGCTCGGCGAGCGTGGTGTAGCGCAGCGCGCGGCGGTCGAGCCCGAGGTCACGGGCGTCGCCGTCGTCGAGCCGTTCCACGAGCACCTTCGACACCAGCGTCCGCCCGCCCCGGGCGACCTGCTCGATCCGGGCGCACTCGTTGACCTCGTCGCCGAGCGCGGTGACCTCCAGTCGCCCGCCGGAGGTGATCTGCCCGATGTAGAGGTTGGGGCCCCAGTGGGCGCCGACGTTGAGCCGCACGTCGTGCCCGGTCGCGGCCACCCGCTCGGCCAGGTCCAGCGCCGTCGTGACCGCGGCCCGGGCCGCGGCGGCCTCGGAGTCGTGGTGCCCGGCCACGAAGAACGCGACGGCGCCGTCGCCGGCGTGGGTGCCGGTGATCCCGCCCCGCGCGACGACGAGGTCGTCGGCGGTGGTGGTGACGTCGCGGATCAGCTCGAAGTACAGCTCGGTCGGCATGGAGCGGGCCAGCGGCCCGGAGGCGTCGATGTCGGCGAAGAGCACCGCGGCCGCGCGGCGGCGGGGCTCGGCCAGGTCGGCGAGGCGCGCGTGCAGGCCGGCGTCGCCCTCGACGAGCAGCGCGAGCACCCGCGCGGGCAGCTTCGGCGCGTAGACCAGCGCGGTGCCGCAGCGGGTGCCGTCCCCGCCGCGCAGCTCGATGCCGAACACCCCGATGTCGAGCCGGCTGCCGGGGCGGCGCACCACGAGCGGCGCGACCCAGACCGGCGGGCCGTCCCCGGCCCCGGGGCCCACCCGCGGTGCGAGCTCGGCGGCCAGCGCGTCCAGCGACCCGGCCTCCAGGGAGCGCCGCCACACCGGCATCGCCGTGCCCTCGGCCAGGGTGCGGCCGATCCCGATGTCGTCGTCGGGGCCCACGTCCATCATCGCGAGCATCTCGCCGGAGGCCCAGTGCAGCCGGCCCGCCGCGTCGAACACCTGCGCGGCGGTCCCGGTCGCGGTGAGCGCCTCGACGACGGCGTGCAGCGGACCCGTCATCAGTTGGGGCTGTGCTCGTCGGGGAACGAGCCGAGCGGGGCCGGGACGGCGCGCAGCCGGCCCAGCAGGCCGCGCTCGCGGGCGAGCAGGCGGCGGATCTCGCGCAGCCGCTGCACGGCGCTGGTCTGCTCCAGCAGCTCCTGGCGGTCGGTCAGCGGCAGCAGGCAGTCCCCGGCGAGCAGGTGCGCCAGGTCCGCGGTGGGGGTGTCGTCGGCGGGCTCGGACCAGTCGTCCGAGCGCCACGCGGTGGTGCAGTAGCCGCGGTGCGCCTCGCGGGCCGACCGTTCCAGCATCGCCACCAGCCGCGGGTCCGCGACGTCGGACGGGTCGTCGTCGGGCAGGAACTCGACCTGGCCGCACAGGTACGAGCGCGACCCGGCGTCGAGGTCGAGCAGGCGGAAGCGGCGGGCGCCGCGGGTCACGACGTCGTAGCGCCCGTCGGGCAGCCGGCGGGCGTCGATCAGCACCGCGGAGCAGCCGACCGCGTGCATCCCGGCCATCCCGGACCGGTCGGGGGAGTGCCCCTCGCGTACCGCGACGACGCCGAACTCGCGGTCGGGGACCGCGCCGGTCAGCAGGTCGACGGTGAGCTGCCGGTAGCGGGGCTCGAAGATGTGGAGGGGGAGCGCCGCACCCGGCATCAGCACCGTCCCCAGTGGGAACAGCGGGAGCATGGCGGACACCGGTTCACGGTAGTACGCCGTCGCGGGGCCCGCCGGGTCGCGCGGGTGGCCGGAGCACGGCGAACGCGTCGGTGACCCGCAGGGAGCGGTCGGTGAAGCGGAACAGCGCGGCCGGGCGCCCGCCCGCACGCCCCGGAGCGGCGGTCTCCCCGGTGGGGACCAGCAGGTCGCGCCGGGTGAGCACGCGCTGCAGGTTGGTGGCCGACACCGCGTGCCCGAGCGCGGCGACGTAGAGCTCGCGCAGCGCCGAGATCGTGAACTCCGCGGGGGCGAGCGCGAAGCCCAGGTTGGTGTAGGAGAGCTTGGCGCGCAGCCGGTCCCGCGCGGAGCCGACGATCGCGGCGTGGTCGAACGCGGTCGGGGGCAGGTCGTCGACCTCGTGCCAGGCGGTGTCCTCGGGCAGCGCCGGGTCGGCGTCGGAGGGGACGAGCCCGAGGAAGGCGGTGGCGATCCGGCGCTTGCCGGGCGAGCGGGCCGGGTCGGAGAACACCGACAGCTGCTCGACGTGGGCGACCTC
Source organism: Pseudonocardia spirodelae (assembly GCF_037727765.1). NCBI lineage: Bacteria > Bacillati > Actinomycetota > Actinomycetes > Pseudonocardiales > Pseudonocardiaceae > Pseudonocardia > Pseudonocardia spirodelae. Next base: position 51,638 of record NZ_JBBJUP010000002.1, read on the forward strand.
GCGGACGTCGACCTTCTCGGCGAGCTGGCGGCGCACCGAGGACTCGACGTCCTCCTCGGGGCCCAGGGTGCCGCCGGGCAGTGCCCACCGCCCGGCGTCGGGGTCCAACGCCCGCTGCCACAGCAGCACGCGCAGCCGGCCGTCCCGGATGCCGAGCACGGCGGCGAGGACCTCGTGCAGGGCGGGAGGGGCGCTCACGGCCGCCAGCCTAGGGCGGGCGGTGCCCGGCACCGGCACATGACGGCGGGGTGTCCTGCGGGTGAGGTCCCGGTCACCGGGCAGGTGCCGGTGGCGCGCCACCGGTGCTACGATCCCCCTAGTTTCCGCTCACTAGGCGAAAACCTGATCGGCCCGGGAGGGCGAGATGACCGGAACGCTGACGGCACCCGGCACCACGGGGACCGACCCCGGCTGGGCCGACGAGGTGCGGGCCCTGGCGCGCGAGCGGGACGCGGTCCTGCTGGCGCACAACTACCAGCTGCCCGAGATCCAGGACGTCGCCGACCACGTGGGGGACTCGCTGGCCCTGTCGCGGATCGCGGCCGAGTCCGAGGCCTCGACGATCGTGTTCTGCGGCGTCCACTTCATGGCCGAGACGGCGAAGATCCTCAGCCCGGACAAGACCGTCCTGATCCCCGACGCCCGCGCCGGCTGTTCGCTGGCCGACTCCATCACCGCCGACCAGCTGCGGGAGTGGAAGGCCGGGCACCCCGGCGCCGTCGTCGTCTCCTACGTCAACACCACGGCCGCGGTGAAGGCCGAGACCGACGTCTGCTGCACCTCCTCCAACGCCGTCGAGGTCGTGGACTCGATCCCGCGCGACCGCGAGGTGCTCTTCCTGCCCGACCAGTTCCTCGGCGCGCACGTGCGGCGCACGCTGGAGCGGGAGGACATGCACGTCTGGGCCGGGGAGTGCCACGTGCACGCCGGCATCAACGGCAAGCAGCTCACCGACCAGGCCGCCGCCCACCCCGGCGCCGACCTGTTCGTGCACCCCGAGTGCGGCTGCGCGACCTCCGCGCTCTACCTCGCCGGCACCGGCGCCGTGCCCGCCGAGCAGGTGAAGATCCTCTCCACCGGCGGCATGATCGAGGCCGCCCGGGCGACGGGGGCGAGCGAGGTGCTGGTCGCGACCGAGGTCGGGATGCTGCACCAGCTGCGCCGGGCCGCCCCGGAGATCGAGTTCCGCGCGGTCAACGAGCGGGCCTCCTGCCCGTACATGAAGATGATCACCGCCGAGGCCCTGCTGCGGTCGGTCCGCGAGGGCACCGACGAGGTCCACGTCGACCCCGACCTCGCCGCCCGCGGCCGGGCCGCGGTCCAGCGGATGATCGAGATCGGGCAGCCCGGCGGTGGGGAGTGACCGGCTGGGAGGCCGGCGCCGACCTCGTCGTCGTCGGGTCGGGGGTGGCCGGGCTGACCGCCGCGCTCGACGCGGCCGCGGCCGGGCTGCGCGTGGTCGTGGTGACCAAGGACGGCATCACCGAGGGCTCCACCCGCTGGGCCCAGGGCGGGGTGGCGGTGGTGCTCGGTGACGTCGCCGGGGACTCGCTCGACGCCCATGTCGCCGACACCCTGGCCGCCGGCGGCGGGCTGAACGACGCCGCCGCCGTGGGGACGGTCGTGCGCGCCGGGCCGGGTGCGGTGCGCCGGCTGCGTGAGCGCGGCGCCCTGTTCGACGCGCGCGGCTCCCGCCTGGACCGCACCCGCGAGGGCGGCCACTCGGCCTACCGCGTCGTGCACGCGGGCGGCGACGCCACCGGCGCCGAGGTCGAGCGGGCGCTGGTCGCCGCCACCCGCGACGCCGGGATCACCGTGCTCGACGGGCACGTCGCCGTCGACGCGCTGCGCGACGTCACCGGCCGGGTCGTCGGGCTGGCCGCGCTCGCCGACGACGGCACGGCCGGCGTGCTGCGCGCCCCGGCCGTGCTGCTCGCGACCGGGGGCTACGGCCAGCTCTACGCCTCCACCACCAACCCGCCGACCTCCACCGGCGACGGCGTCGCGCTCGCCCTGCGCGCCGGCGCGGTCGCCGCCGACCTGGAGTTCGTGCAGTTCCACCCGACGGTGCTGTGGACCGGCCCGGCGGTCGGGCGCCGCCCGCTGGTCACCGAGGCCGTCCGCGGGGAGGGCGCGATCCTGCGCGACCGCGCCGGGACCGCGTTCATGGCCGGGGTGCACCCGCGGGCCGACCTCGCCCCGCGCGACGTCGTCGCCGCGGCGATCACCCGCCGGATGGCCGAGACCGGCAGCGACTGCGCCTTCCTCGACGCGACCGCGCTGGAGGGCTTCGCCGCCCGCTTCCCGACCGTGTACGCCTCCTGCCGCGAGGCCGGGATCGACCCGCTCACCGAGCCGATCCCGGTGACCCCGGCCGCGCACTACGCCTGCGGCGGCGTCGTCACCGACACCTGGGGGCGTACCGGGGTGCCCGGGCTCTACGCCGCGGGCGAGGTCGCCCGCACCGGGCTGCACGGGGCGAACCGGCTGGCGTCGAACTCGCTGCTGGAGGGCCTGGTCGTGGGGGAGCGGGTGGTCCGCGCGGTGCTGGCCGACGGCGGCCCCGCGGTCCTCTCGGCACCGGTCGAGCCGGCGCCCGCGGTGCCGGTCGCCGCACGTGCGGTCGTGCAGCGCGCCATGTCGGCGAGCGCCGCGATCGGGCGCGACGCCTCCGGGCTCGCGGGCGCCTCGGACGCGATCGAGGCCGCCACCGTCACCGCCGCCCCGGTGGACCGCACCGGGGTGGAGGACGCCGCGCTGACCCTGCTCGCGCAGGCCGTGCTGGCCGCGGCCGGCACGCGCCGGGAGAGCCGGGGCTGCCACGTGCGCACCGACTTCCCGGGCCGCGACGACGTGCACCAGAACGCGTCGCTGCGGGTCCGGGTCGACGGCGCCGGCCGCCCCGTCGTGCTGTCCGACGCGCTGGTCGGTGCCGCGTGACGCGGGTGGCCGCCGGCGTCGGCGGCGTCAGCGGGATCGGCGTCCCGGAGCCCGAGGACCTGCTGCGCGTGGTCCGCACCGCGCTGCAGGAGGACCTGCGCTACGGCCCCGACGCGACGACGGCGGCGACCGTCCCGGCCGACGCGGTCGCGGTGGGTGCGTTCACCCCCCGCGCCGACGGCGTCGCGGCCGGTCTCCCGGCGGCGCGCGCCGTGCTGGACGAGGTCCTCGGCGCGGACGGCTACGCGGTGCTGGGCGCGGTGTCCGACGGCGACCGGCTCACCGCGGGCACGCCGGCGCTGACCGTCCGCGCCCCGGTCCGCGGCCTGCTGACCGCCGAGCGGACCGCGCTCAACCTGCTCACCCACCTGTCCGGGATCGCGACGGCGACCCGGGCCTGGGTGGACGCCGTCGCCGGTACCGGGGCCGGCATCCGCGACACCCGCAAGACCCTGCCCGGGCTGCGGCTGCTGGAGAAGTACGCGGTCCGCTGCGGTGGCGGGGTGAACCACCGCCTCGGCCTCGGCGACGCCGTCCTGATCAAGGACAACCACGTCGCGGCCGCCGGGTCGGTGTCCGCGGCGCTCGCGGCGGCCCGCGCGCTCGCCCCGGACCTGCCGTGCGAGGTGGAGGTCGACTCGCTCGACCAGCTCGACGAGGTGCTCGCGCTGGGCGCCGAGCTGGTGCTGCTCGACAACTTCTCCGTGGCCGGGACCGCCGAGGCGGTACGGCGGCGGGGCACGCGCGCGACCCTGCTGGAGTCCTCCGGCGGGCTGGTCCTGGCGAACGCGCGCGACTACGCGGCGACCGGGGTGGACTTCCTCGCGGTCGGCGGGCTGACGCACTCGGTGACGGCGCTGGACCTGGGCCTGGACCTGAGCACCGGCGCGCACTGAGCCGGCGGCCGGGGGTGCTCAGCCCCCGGCCAGCAGCTCGGCCTGCACCGGGGCGGGGAAGCGCGCCCGGAACCGCACGTCGCCGAGCAGCGCGCGCAGCCGCTCGGCGGCGGCGTCGACCTCGCGGCGGGCGGCGGCGTCGAGCCGGGTGAACAGCCGGGTCGCGAGCGTGCCGTCGGGGCGCTGCACCCAGGTCCCGGCGACCGCGCCGTCCACCCAGATCGCGGGGCCGCCGTTGCCGTTGCGGTCGAACAGCTGCGGTGCGTGAACGGGGTCGAGGTACCAGTCGCGCGCCTTCCAGCCCATCGTCGTCGGGTCCAGGCTCGGGAGCAGCGCCACCGAGCGCCCGGGGTCGGGCACCGGCTCCAGGTCGTCGGGCAGCAGGTACCCGGTGGCGCCGCCGTCGAGGGTGACCGGCACGGCACCGACGTCGTCCAGCGCGGTCCGCGTGACGGCGACCGTCCAGCCCGCCCACCACCGCAGGTCGTCGCGGGTGACCGGGCCGAACGCGTGCAGGTGGGCACGGGCGAGCCCGGCCGCCGCGGTCCGCCGCGGCTCCGGCCCGCCGACGTCGGCGATCCCGCCGGGCACCCAGTCGTGCGCTGCCGCCCACCGGTACTGGCCGTTGATCCAGGTCCCGAGCGGGCGGGCGCGCAGGACCCTGCCCTCGAACCCGAGCACCAGCAGCACCCGGGTGTGCGCGGGCTGCGGCCCGCCGCCGGGCAGCACGAGCTGCTGCGCGGCGAGATCGGGCAGCGCGGTGCCGACGTCGCGGGCTGCGGTCGGGCCCTGCGCGGCCAGGAGGCCGAGGACGCGGTCGGCGGCCCCGGCGTACCAGGCCACGGGGTCGCCCAGGCCGGCCGCCGCGGCCTGGCGCAGCAGGTCCCGGCGCTGCACGGCGGCGACGTCGACGGTCGCGGCGTGGTGGACGAGCGACGCGTGCTCGCGGCCGACCACCCACAGCGTGCGGCGCATCGCGTGGTGGCGCAGGAGGGTCCGGTCGTCGTGCAGCGCCGCGTCGACCGCGCCCAGCGCGGGCGTGGCCATCCGCGCGGCCACCGACAGGTACACGGTGACCGGGTCGGTGGAGTGCAGGGCGACCAGGTCGTCGGCGACGGTGACGACGTCGTCGGTCCGGACCGCCGGGGCGAGCCGGTGGCGGGTGACGAGCCGGGCCCGCCGCTCGGCGTCGGTGACGTGGCGGTGCGCGGGGGGCGCGGGACGGGACGCGGGGCTCGGCACGGGGCGGAGCCTGCCACGCCGCACCGACGGCCGAGTCCGGTCTCACGCACCGCGGGACCCTCCGGGCCGCGATCACGCCGGGTGCCCGCCGTACCCTGGACCCATGCTCCGCCGCCTCGACCTGCGAGCCGAACCGCTGCCCCGTCCCGCCGTGCTGCGCGGCATGATGCCCCGCGCCGAGCTCGACATCGACGCCGCGCTCGAGCGCGCCCGGCCGCTGGTCGAGGACGTGCGTCAGCGGGGCGCGCAGGCCGCGCTGGACGCGACCGAGCGCTTCGACCGGGTGCGCCCGGAGACGGTGCGCGTCCCCGCGGCCGCGATCGCCGGGGCGCTGCGCGACCTCGACCCGGACGTGCGCGCGGCGCTGGAGACCTCCATCGAGCGCGCCCGGATGGTGCACGCCGAGCAGCGCCGGTCCGACGTCGTCACCCGGGTCGTGCCCGGCGGCACGGTGACCGAGCGGTTCGTGCCGGTGCGCCGGGTCGGGCTCTACGCCCCCGGCGGGCTCGCGGTCTACCCGTCGAGCGTGGTCATGAACGTCGTCCCGGCGCAGGCCGCGGGCGTCGAGTCGCTGGTCGTCGCCTCGCCCGCGCAGGCCGAGTTCGGCGGGCGCCCGCACCCGACGATCCTCGCCGCCGCCGCGCTGCTCGGTGTCGACGAGGTGTGGGCGGTCGGCGGCGCGCAGTGCGTCGCGCTGCTGGCCTACGGCGGCACCGACACCGACGGCGCCGAGCTGGAGCCGGTCGACATGGTCACCGGCCCGGGCAACGTCTACGTCACCGCCGCCAAGCGCATGCTGCGCGGCCTGGTCGGGATCGACGCCGAGGCCGGCACCACCGAGATCGCGATCCTGGCCGACGACACCGCCGACCCCGCGCACGTCGCCGCCGACCTGATCTCCCAGGCCGAGCACGACCCGAACGCCGCGTCGGTGCTGGTCACCACGTCCGACGCGCTGGTGGAGCGGGTCGAGGCCGAGCTGGAGACCCGGGTCGGCGCGACCAAGCACTCCGAGCGCGTCCGCACCGCGCTCACCGGGCCGCAGTCCGGGGTGATCCTGGTGTCCTCCACCGCCGACGGCGTCGCCGTCGTCGACGCCTACGCCGCGGAGCACCTGGAGATCCAGACCGCGGACTCCGCGGGCGACGCCGCGAGGGTCCGCAACGCCGGCGCGATCTTCGTCGGCGCGTACGCGCCGGTGTCGCTGGGCGACTACTGCGCCGGGTCGAACCACGTGCTGCCCACCGGCGGCTGCGCGCGGCACTCCGGCGGGCTGTCGACGGCGACGTTCCTGCGCGGTGTCCACGTCGTCGACTACTCCGAGGAGGCGCTGCGCGAGGTCGCCGACCGGGTCGTCACCCTGGCCGCCGCCGAGGACCTGCCCGCGCACGGCGAGGCCGTCACCGCCCGGTTCGGGGCGGGCTCGTGACCGCGGGGGAGGGCGTGCGGCTGTCGGACCTGCCGCTGCGCGAGGACCTGCGGGGGAAGAGCCCGTACGGCGCGCCGCAGCTCGACGTCGCGGTCCGGCTCAACACCAACGAGAACCCGTACCCGCCGCCGCCCGAGCTGGTCGCCGACGTCGCCGCGGCCGTCGAGGAGGCGGCCCGGGAGCTGCACCGCTACCCCGACCGCGACGCCGTCGCGCTGCGCGAGGACCTCGCCGCGTACCTGACGCGGCAGACCGGCGTCGCGCTGGGCCACGCCAACCTGTGGGCGGCCAACGGCTCCAACGAGATCCTCCAGCAGCTGCTGCAGGCCTTCGGCGGGCCCGGCCGCACCGCGCTCGGGTTCGTCCCCAGCTACTCGATGCACCCGATCATCTCCTCGGGCACGCAGACCGAGTTCGTGGCGGTGCCGCGCCGTGACGACTTCACCCTCGACGTGGACGCCGCCGTCGCGGTGCTCGCCGAGCGGGCCCCGGACGTCACGTTCGTGACCAGCCCGAATAACCCCACCGGCCAGTCGATCGACCCGGCCGACCTGGCCCGGCTGGTCGACGCCGCGCCCGGCGTGGTCGTCGTCGACGAGGCCTACGCCGAGTTCGCCGAGGCCACCGGGCGGCCCAGCGCCACCACGCTGCTCGCGACGCACGGGCACAAGCTCGTCGTGTCCCGCACCATGTCCAAGGCGTTCGCGTTCGCCGGCGGGCGGCTGGGCTACCTCGCCGCCGCCCCCGCCGTGGTCGACGCGCTGCAGCTGGTGCGGCTGCCCTACCACCTGTCGGTGCTCGCCCAGGCGTCCGCGCGGGCGGCGCTGCGGCACGCCGACGCCACCCTCGGCTCGGTCGCGCTGCTCGCGGCCGAGCGGGCCCGGGTGTCCGACGAGCTCGCCGCCGCCGGGTACGACGTCGTGCCCTCCGACGCCAACTTCGTGCTCTTCGGCCGGTTCGCCGACGCCGGCCGCGCCTGGAAGGGCTTCCTCGACCAGGGCGTCCTCATCCGGGACGTCGGCATCCCCGAGCGGCTGCGCGTCACCATCGGCACCCCCGAGGAGAACGACGCCTTCCTCGCCGCCGCCACCGACCTCGCCACCCAGGAGCTCGCATGACCAACCGCGTGGGACGCGTCGAGCGCGTCACCAAGGAGACCCGGATCGTCGTCGAGATCGACCTCGACGGCACCGGGCGCACCGACATCGCGACGAGGGTCCCGTTCTTCGACCACATGCTCGACGCGTTCGGCAAGCACGGCAGCTTCGACCTGTCCGTGCACGCCGAGGGCGACATCGAGATCGACTCCCACCACACCGTCGAGGACGTCGCGATCGTGCTCGGCCAGGCGATCCGCCAGGCGCTGGGGGACAAGAAGGGCATCCGCCGCTTCGGCGACGCCTGGATCCCGATGGACGAGGCGCTCGCCCAGGCCGTCGTCGACGTCTCCGGCCGGCCGTACACGGTCTGCACCGGCGAGCCGGAGATGATGCGCGGCTTCGTCGTCGGCGGGCACTACCCGACCGTGCTGAACAGGCACGTGTTCGAGTCGCTGGCCTTCCACGGCCACCTCGCGCTGCACGTCCGGGTGCTCGACGGCCGCGACCCGCACCACATCACCGAGGCCGAGTTCAAGGCCGTCGCCCGGGCGCTGCGGGCCGCGACCGAGCCCGACCCGCGGGTCACCGGGGTGCCGTCCACCAAGGGCGCCCTCTGAGGGAATGTTGAGCCCTCAACTTCTGTTGGAGAGGGCATGACGAAGATCGGGTTCCTGTCGTTCGGGCACCACGGGGAGGTCCCCGGGTCCCGGACCCCCACCGCAGCCGACGCGCTGCGCCAGACCGTGGAGCTGGCGCGCGCTGCGGAGGACATCGGCATCGACGGCGCCTTCGTGCGCGTGCACCACTTCGAGCGTCAGCTGGCCGCGCCGTTCCCGCTGCTCGCGGCGATCGCGGCGACCACCAGCCGGATCGAGATGGGCACCGGCGTGATCGACATGCGCTACGAGAACCCGCTCTACATGGCCGAGGAGGCCGCCGCGACCGACCTGCTCTCCGGCGGGCGGCTGCAGCTCGGCGTGAGCCGGGGATCGCCCGAGATCGCGCTGAACGGCGCCGAGGCCTTCGGGTACCGGCCCGCCGACGGGCAGACCCACGCCGACGCCGCCCGCGCCAAGGCCGAGGTGTTCCTCGCCGCGATCCGCGGTGCCGGGGTGGCGCCCGCCGACCCGTCCCGCACCCGCGGGCGGCACGTCGCGCTGCCGGTGCAGCCGCAGTCGCCGGGCCTCGGCGACCGCATCTGGTGGGGCGCGGGCACCCGGGCCACCGCCGAGTGGGCCGCGGCCCAGGGCATGAACCTGCAGAGCTCGACGCTGCTCACCGAGGACACCGGCGAGTCGTTCGACCGGCTGCAGGCCGAGCAGATCCTGCGCTACCGCGAGGCCTGGGCCGCCGCCGGGCACGAGCGCACCCCGCTGGTGTCGGTGTCGCGCAGCGTCATCCCGGTCACGACCGACCTCGACCGCCGCTACTTCGGGGAGCGGGGCGAGGACGACCAGGTCGGGTTCCTCGACGGCGCCCGCTCGCGGTTCGGGCGCAGCTACGTCGGCGACCCGGACCGGATCGCCGACGAACTGGCCGAGGACGCCGCGGTGCGCGAAGCGGACTACGTGCTGTTCACCGTCCCGAACCAGCTCGGGGTGGAGTACAACGCGCACCTGCTGCGCTCGATCGCCGAGCGGGTCGCCCCGGCGATCGGGTGGGCTCCGGCCGGTCACCAGGTCGCGGCGGCGGTCCCCAGCAGCTGAGGCGGGCCGGGCAGCGGCGCGGGCCGGCCGTCGAACTCCAGCCCGAGCACGGGTTCGACGAGCCGGCCCATCGGCCCGTCGACGGCGTGCGTGGCGATGGTCGCCGCGCCGGGCCGGGGGAGGTCCGCGACCTCCGCTGCGGTGAACATCCCGAGCTCCCGGACCCAGGTGCAGACCCCGGCGAGGGTGACCCGCACCCGCCACGAGCCACCCTCGACGGCGCGCCGGCGCAGGGCCGCGAGCACCCCGGCGGCACCGAGCCAGGCGGCGAGGTAGTCGTTGAGCAGGTGCGTCGGCGGCAGCGACGGCGTGCCGTCCCGGCCCTCCTCGAGGGCGAAGCCGGTCGCGGAGCAGGCCAGCTGGTCGAACCCGCCGCGCGCGGCCCACGGCCCGTCGGCGCCCCAGCAGTGCAGGTCCAGCGCGACGATCCCGGGCCGCAGCGCCGCCAGGCCGGCGGGGCCGAAGCCGCGGGCGGCGGTGCCCCGGTAGGCGTTGACGAACACGTCCGCGCCGCCCACCAGCTCCCGCATCCGCCCGGCCTGCGCGGGGTCGCGCAGGTCCAGCCAGGTGTTGCGCTTCCCGCCGCCGGTCAGCGCGACCATCGCGAGCGGGTCGGGCAGGTCCGGGCGGGACACGTGCAGGACGTCCGCGCCGAAGGTGCCGAGCAGCTTCGCGGCGACCGGCCCGGCGATCACGTGGGTGTCGTCGAGGACGCGCAGCCGGTCCGGCACGGGCAGGGGCGCGGCGTCGCCGATCCGCTCGATCTCGACGACGGGGCGCCCGGCGAGGTGCCTCCCGGCGGGGTGGGCCGCCCACTGCTCCCCGGTCCGGACGGCGGCGGCGACCCCACCCGCGTCGCACACGGCGTCCTCCAGGTCGACCGCGCGCCACCGGGTCGCCTCCTCGGCGATGCGCCCGCGCAGCGGCGGGCAGTCCAGCACCCGGCACACCGCGTCGCGCTGGTGCGGGTAGGTGGTGATCAGGAAGATCCAGCCGTCGGCGGTGCGGTGGAAGCCGTTGTTGGCCAGCGCCGTCGGGTCCTCGGCCACGGTCTGCACGTCGACCCCGCCGAGGGTGGTGAGGAACGGCGCGCGCAGCGTGTCGATCGCGTCGGTCGCGCGCACCCCGATCGCGCACGGCCCGCGGCCACGGTCCTCGGCGAGCCCCGCCGTCTGCAGCCCGAACGCCCCGATCGCCGCGGACATCGCGTCGGCGATCCGGTGCACCGACGGTACGAGCGGGTCGGACCCGATCACCCGCAGCGTCGAGCGCACCGGGGGAGCGTCCGGGAGCAGGGTCGCCGCCGTGTCGGCGGCGGAGGGGAACCGTGCGGACGGGGTCGTCGTGGTCATGGCCCCAGCCTGCGACGGGGCGGCGGCGCCCTCCACCTCCTCCGTATATCCGTAGTACCCGTAGGGTCGGCCGCATGTCGGGAAGCGTCGCCTCCGCCCGCGCGGTCGGCCGGGCCGACCGCATCCTGGAGCTGGTCGCGACCGCCGGGACGCCCCCGTCGGTGACGGCGGTCGCCCGGGCGCTCGACCTGCCGCTGAGCTCCACCGCGGACCTGCTGCGCGAGCTGCGGGCTACCGGCTGGGTACGGCTGCGCGGGCGCGGCCACGTCCTGGGCCACCGGCCGTACGTGCTGGGGCTGCTCGCCGGGGTGGGCCCGCCGACCGCGCTCACGCACACCGATCTCGACGCACTCAGCCGCGCCGCCCGCGCCCCCGTGGCGCTCGCGGTGCTGGTCGGCGGGCAGGTCCGCTACGTCGACCACGCCGGCCCCCGCGCCCCCGGCCGGCTGCAGCGGGTGACCGACGACCACCGGCCCCGGCCGCCGCTGCGCACCGCGGCGGGACGGCTGCTGCTCGCCCTGGGCGACCCCGAGGAGTCCGCCCGGGCGCTGGCCGGCGTCGATGACCCGCCGGCGGTCACGGCCTACCTCGCCGAGCGGCCGGAGATCGTCCGCACCCGGCTGGCCCGCAGCGACGGGCTGGCGGACCCGGCGATCCGCGCCGTCGCCGTCCCGGTGGAGCAGGACGGCGAGACGGTCGCGGCGGCGGTGCTCACCGGGACCCGGCGGGGCCCGGCCGACCGCAGCGTCACCCTGGACCGGGCCGCCGCCCGGCTGGTCGCCGCCCTCGCGGCCCGTCCATGATCATCAGCACCGCGGTGCCGTCGCCGCAGGCCCGCGCAGCCCTCGGGTACCGGTGACCGTGCGCGACCGCGGGGGCGGGCCCGGGCCAGGGGGAGCCGCGCGGGGTGCCGACTACGCTGGCCGCGTGGCACGCATCGTCGTCCTCGACTACGGCTCCGGGAACCTGCGCTCGGCCGAGCGCGCCCTGCAACGCGTCGGCGCGGACGTCACCGTCACGTCCGACTTCGACGCGGCGACCGAGGCCGACGGCCTGGTGGTGCCCGGCGTCGGCGCCTTCGCCGCCTGCATGAAGGGCCTGCACGCCGTCCGCGGCCCGCAGATCATCGGCCGCCGCCTCGCGGGCGGACGCCCGGTGCTCGGCATCTGCGTCGGCATGCAGGTCATGTTCGAGCGCGGCGTCGAGTTCGGCGAGGACACCGAGGGCTGCGGCGAGTGGCCCGGCCTGGTCGAGAAGATCCAGGCGGACGTGCTGCCGCACATGGGCTGGAACACCGTGCGCGTGCCCGCGGGCAGCACCCTGTTCGCCGGGCTCGACGCCGGCACCCGCTTCTACTTCGTGCACTCCTTCGGCGTGCGGCGCTGGACCCTGGAGCCCTCGCACGCGATCGCCCCGCCGAAGGTGACCTGGACCCACCACGGGGAGGACGTCGTCGCCGCGGTGGAGAACGGGCCGCTCTCGGCGACCCAGTTCCACCCGGAGAAGTCCGGCGACGCCGGCGCCACCGTCCTGGAGAACTGGCTGCGCTCGGTCACGGGCTGACACCCACCACGACGCCGCCGCCGTCGGGCCGGGCCTCCAGTTCGCCGATGCGGCCGTCGCGGCCGACGCAGGTGACCCGGACGGCGGGACCGCTGCCGAGGTCGGCGACGAACAGGCGGGTGGTCTCCGCTGCGGGCACACCGACGGTGCCGGGGGCCCGTGCGACCACGTCCGCGACCGGTCCCGGCGCGAGGTCGTCGAGGTCGACGGTGCGCTGTGCCGGGTCCCGGGCGAGCGGTCGATCGGTCGTGACCACGCCCAACCCGTCGTCGGAGTCCCAGACGTAGGTACGGGTGCGGGTGGGCCGGCCGGGTTCGGCCGTCTGCACGGTCACCCGGTCCGCGCCGTACACCGCGACCCGGTCGACGACCGTGCTCCCGGTCGCGCGGCGGACGTCGTCGACGAGGCGGGTCAGCCCCTCCTCCGTACGGAGGTCGGTGGCCGGGGCGGCCGGGGCGGCCGGGGCGGCCGGCGCGGAGACGGCCGGAGCCGGGTCGCGGACCGGCCCGAAGTCGATCTGCTGGGCCTGGACGTGCAGCCAGACCTGTCCGACGACGAGGACCACCGCGAGGGAGATCAGCCTGCCGAGCCACGAGACCGGTCCGTACCGACGCCTCCGGTACTCGGCGATCTCGCGCCGGTCCGGGGCCGACGGCAGGAACGGCGGTTCGGCGCGGGGCGCGGTCCGGTCGGCGCGCCTGCGAGCGCGGAGGAAGGCCACGGCGGGGAGTCTGGCCGTGCTCGCGCGCCGCCACGGGCGTTCTGCGGAACGCGCGCTCAGCCCAGCGCGTACTCCCCGGAGCGCAGGTCGAAGGTCACCGTCCGCCTGTCCGAGCGCAGCGCCTCGAGCACCTGCCCGACGAGCGTCGCGACGTCGGAGCCCGCCGCGATCCCCGACGGCACCGTCCCGGCGACGGCGCGCTCGGCCAGCCCGGTCTCGATGTGCGGCGGCCGGACGTCGAGCACCCGCACGCCCTGCGTGCGCACGCCACCGCGGGTCGCGGTCAGCCACGCCGACAGCGCCGCCTTCGACGCCGAGTACGCCGCCATCCCCGGCGTCGGCACGTCGGCCAGGATCGCCGAGATCATCGCGAGCGTCCCACCGGCCCGGCCGTCGGAGGAGGACCTCGGCGGGAAGCGGCGCAGCGCGGCCCGGCCGACGGCCATCGGGGCCTGCGCGTTCACCGTGAGCAGATGCTCGGTGACGATGTCGTTCTCCGACTCCTCCCCGAACCCGGCCACCCCGATCGCGACGAGCACCAGGTCCAGCCCGCCGAGCGCGTCGGCGGCCTCGTCGACGACGGCGGCGCAGCGCTCCAGGTCGAGCGCGTCGAAGGTGAACGTGGGCTCCCCGCCGGCCCCGGAGGGCTCGGTGCGGCCCGCCAGCGCGAGCGTCGCGCCCTCGTCGCGCAACGCGTCGGCGAGTGCGCCGCCCAGCACACCCGTCGCCCCGACCACCAGCGTCCGTGCCCCGGAGAGTTCCATGATCCGACGGTAGGGCGGACCGGCGCGGGCCGCGCGTTCACCGCTGGCAGCGCGGGCACCACCAGGTCTCGCGGCCGTGCGGGGTGCTCCCGGGCGGCGCGAACGCCACCGCGGTGCCGCACCGCAGGCAGGGCCGCCGGTAGCGGCCGTGGACGAAGTGCCGCGGCCGGACCCGACCGGTGGTGTTCTGCGCCGGGTTCCGCTCGACGGCGTCGCGCAGCAGCGCGCGGCCGCGCTCCAGCAGCGCGGCGGGGTTGGGGACGGTGCCGCAGGCCCGCCACGGGGAGACCCGCTCCAGGAACAGCAGCTCCTGGGCCCACATGTTCCCCAGCCCGGCGACGACGCGCTGGTCCAGCAGCGCCGCCAGCACCGCCCGGCCGGGGTCGGCGCGCAGCCGGGCGAGGGCGGTGCCGCCGTCGAAGGTGTCGCCCAGCAGGTCCGGGCCCAGGTGCCCGACGACGGTGTGCTCGTCGCGGGTCGGGAGCACCGCCAGCACCGGCAGCCCGATCCCGGCCAGGGTGCGGCCGTCGACGAGGTGCAGCGCGATGCGCAGGTCCGCCGCGACGGAGCGGGGGAGCCGCTTCCCGGGGCGCAGCACCGACCACCGCCCGGACATCCGCAGGTGCGAGTGCACCGTCCAGCCGCCCGCGGTGCGCGCCAGCAGGTGCTTGCCGCGCGGCACCCAGGCGGTGATGCGCTGCCCGGCGAGGTCGGCGCCGGCGAAGCGGGGGTGGCGCACGTCCGAGCGCGCGACGACCGCACCCGCGGTGGCGGCGTGCAGCCGGGCCGCGAGCCGGAAGATGCTGTCCCCCTCGGCCACCCGGTCGAGGCTAGGTGCGGCGCGGATACCCTGGCGCGGTGAGCTTCACGTTGCTTCCCGCGGTGGACGTGGTCGACGGGCAGGCCGTCCGGCTGGTACAGGGCGAGGCCGGCACCGAGACCGGCTACGGCTCCCCGCTGGACGCCGCCCTGACCTGGCAGACCGGCGGCGCCGAGTGGGTGCACCTGGTCGACCTCGACGCCGCGTTCGGCCGCGGCTCCAACGCCGAGCTGCTCGCCGAGGTCGTCGGCACGCTGGACGTGGCGGTGGAGCTGTCCGGCGGCATCCGCGACGACGAGTCCCTGGCCCGCGCGCTGTCCACCGGGGCGGCCCGGCTGAACCTCGGAACCGCCGCACTGGAGCAGCCGCAGTGGTGCCGCAGGGTCCTCGCCGAGCACGGCGAGAAGATCGCCATCGGCCTCGACGTCAAGATGATCGACGGCCGGCGCCGCGTCGCCGGGCGCGGCTGGACCTCCGACGGCGGCGACCTCTGGGAGATCCTCGCCCGCCTCGACGCCGACGGCGCGACCCGCTACGTCGTCACCGACGTCTCCAAGGACGGCACGCTGCAGGGCCCGAACGTCGAGCTGCTCACCGAGGTCGCGCGGGCCACGACCGCCCCGGTGATCGCCTCCGGCGGGATCTCCGAGGTCGCCGACCTCACCCGGCTCGCCGAGGTCGCCGCGACCGGCGTGAACATCGAGGGCTCGATCATCGGCAAGGCGCTCTACGCCGGCCGGTTCACGCTGCCCGAGGCGCTGGCGGCCGTGCGGGCGGTGAGCGCCTGATGGGCGTCGCCGTCCGTGTGATCCCCTGTCTGGACGTCGACGCCGGGCGCGTGGTGAAGGGCGTCAACTTCCAGGAGCTGCGCGACGCGGGCGACCCGGTGGAGATGGCCCGCGTCTACGACGCGGAGGGCGCCGACGAGCTGACCTTCCTCGACGTCACCGCGTCGTCGTCGGAGCGGGGCACCATGATCGACGTGGTGCGCCGCACCGCGGAGCAGGTGTTCATCCCGCTGACCGTCGGCGGCGGGATCCGCACCCCCGACGACGTCGACCGGATGCTGCGCGCGGGCGCGGACAAGGTCTCGGTGAACACCGCCGCGATCGCCCGCCCCGACCTGCTGCACGAGATGTCGCGCCGGTTCGGCAGCCAGTGCATCGTGCTGTCGGTCGACGCCCGCCGCGTCCCCGACGGCGGTGCGCCGCAGCCCTCGGGCTGGGAGGTCACCACGCACGGCGGCCGCCGCTCGGCCGGGATCGACGCGGTCGAGTGGGCCGAGCGCGGCCAGGCGCTCGGGGTGGGGGAGATCCTGCTCAACTCGATGGACGCCGACGGCACCCGCGCCGGGTTCGACCTGGAGATGCTCACCGCGGTGCGCAAGGTCGTCGACGTCCCGGTGATCGCCTCCGGCGGTGCCGGCGCGGTCGGGGACTTCGCCCCGGCCGTCCGCGCCGGTGCCGACGCCGTGCTGGCCGCGAGCGTGTTCCACTTCGGGCAGCTGCGGATCGGCGAGGTGAAGGACGCGCTGCGCGCCGAGGGGGTCGAGGTCCGATGACGACGCGGAGCACCCGGCTCACGGCGGCCGAGTCCGCACTGGACCCGGGCGTCGCCGCCCGCCTCAAGCGCGACGCCGACGGGCTGGTCTGCGCCGTCGTGCAGTCCCGCGCCGGTGAGGTGCTGATGGTCGGCTGGATGGACGACGAGGCGCTGCACCGCACGCTGACCACCGGCCGCGGCACCTACTGGTCGCGCTCGCGCCAGGAGTACTGGGTCAAGGGCGGCACGTCGGGACACGTCCAGCACGTGCACGAGGTCCGGCTGGACTGCGACGGGGACGCGGTGCTCGTCGTCGTCGACCAGGAGGGGCCCGCCTGTCACACCGGGACCCGGACCTGCTTCGACACCGACGTCCTGCTCGCCGGGGACTGAGCGCACGCCCGGTCAGGGGTGCACCGGGGGCATCGGCGGGGGAGCGGGCCGTGGCGTGCTCGTCACCCACCGGATACCCGCGGTGATCGCGTGCCCGCCCGCCCGCACGACGGTCCGCTCGGCCACCGGCAGCCACGGCAGCCGCAGCGGCAGCCGGGTCCAGCGCGGCATCAGCCCCACCGAGGCGGCGGCCAGCACGCCGTAGGGCAGCCGGGCCGACAGCGGCAGCGGCGGCTCCCACAGCAGGAACCGGGCCGCGTCGCGGGCCTCCGGGGTCCCGGCCAGCTCCGGGCGGTACGCCGCGAGCTGCGCCGCCAGCTCCGCGGTGGACTCCGGCGGGTCGGGCACGCCCAGCTCGCGGGCGACGCGCGCGGTGTCGGCGACGTAGGCGTCGCGGCCCGCGGCGTCGAGCGGGGTGCTGCCGTAGCGGTCGTGCGCGGTGAGGAAGCTGTCGATCTCGGCGACGTGCACCCAGCGCAGCAGGTGCGGGTCCGAGGCGGAGTACGGGCGCCCGTCGGGCGCGGTGCCGTGCACGAACGAGTGCGCCCGCCGGATCGTCGCGATCACCCGCTCGGCCTCCTCGGCCGGGCCGAACGTGGTCGCGGCCAGGAAGTACGACGTGCGCTGCAGCCGCCCCCACGGGTCGCCGCGGAACCCCGAGTGTCCCGCCACCCCGGCCATCGCCAGCGGGTGCAGCGACTGCAGCAGCAGCGCCCGCAGCCCGCCCACGAACATCGACGCGTCGCCGTGCACGGTGCGGATCGCGGCGCCGTCGTCGAACCAGCGCGGCCCCTCGGCGCCCAGGATGCGGGCCCGGCGGCCGGAGCCCTCGTCGCCGGCGACCCGGCTGAACACCGCCGACCCGACCCGCGAGCGCAGGGCCGCGAGCCGGTCGGTGACGGCGCCGGGCAGCCGGGCGGAGAGATCGACCATCACCCCAGTGTGCGGGCGGCGGCGGGCGGCGGCCAGGTGACGGCGACCAGCGCCGCCGCGGCGAGCGCGAACCCGGAGAGCAGGCCCGCCAGGTTCCCCAGCCCGTACGCCGGGGCCCCCGCGGCCGACAGCGGTGAGCCGCCCATCGTCGTGACGGCGGCCCAGAGCCCGTCGGCGAACGGGACGGCGCTGCCGGTCCACGCGGCGAGGACCGCGAGCGGCCCGCCCGTGCCGCGGACCAGCGCGGCGACGCCCGCGATCCCGGCCACGGCGACGGCGGCGGCCACCACGCCCTGCACCAGCAGCGGCACCGACCCGGACAGGACGCCGTACGCGACGCCGAGCCCGGCGCCGAGCACACCGGTCACGGCACCGCCGCCGAGCAGCACCCGTCCCAGCTCCGGGGCCGGCCCGGCCGGCCGCGGCCCGCAGCCCCACCGCTCGCGGGCCGACAGGGCGAACGCGGCCAGCAGGAACACCCCCTGCCAGGCGAACCCGCCGTAGACCGCCGGCCGCACCCACGGCTCCATGCCCGTACCCGCGGTGTCGGGGAACAACAGCGTCAGCGGGAACGAGACGAGCGCGATGGGCGCCAGCAGCCCGGTCGCGACCCAGGCCGGGAGCAGCACCACCACCGCCGGGGCGCGCAGCGGGTAGCGCGACCCGAGCGTCACGGCCAGCGCGACCAGGCACAGGTCCATGCCGACGGTGACCGCGTTGAGCGCGGCCATGGACCCGCCCGCGACCAGGGCGGGGTCGTCCAGCCCGACCGGGTGCCCGGTCAGCCAGGCGGTCTTGAGGGCGAGGTAGGGCAGGGTCCCGGCGACGGCGGCGGCGCCCAGGGCGCGGCGCGGGCGGCGGGTGTCCGGCGGGGCCGGGAGGTCGGTGGTCGTCATGGCGTCCACGGTCCGGCGCGGGGGCCCGCGGCGGATCCCGCAGGCGAGGGGGACCGGCTCCCCCGCGCGAGGGAGCCGGGCACCCGCCCCGGTCTGCGACGATCGGCGGGTGGAGGTCGCCGTCGCCGCGCGCCGCGCCGTGCACTGCCTGCTCGGGGCGGTCGTCGGGTTGCCCTACGCCGCGGTGGCCCGGCTCGTGGCGGGCACCGGCGCGGCGGCCGGACCCGCGGTGGCGCTCGCGCTGGGCGTGCCGGCCGCCGTCGTGGGGGCGGGGGTGCTGGTGCTGCCGGGCGTGCGGGAGCTGGCGACGACGGCCGCCCGCACGCTGCTCGACGCCGACCTGCCCGACCCGCGCGGCGGCGGACGCCTGCGGGCCGCGGCCTGGATCCTGCTCGCGGTCCTCGCGGGCGCGGTGGGTGCCGCCGCCGTCCTGTGGCTGGTCCCGACCGCGGTCGCGCTGCTGCAGGCGCCCTGGGTGCTGCGGTCGCCGCTGCCGACCGGGGCGGCCGCCTGGTGGTGCCCGCCCGCGGCGGTGGCGGCGGTGCTGCTCGCCGCGGCCGTCCCGGCGGGGCTGGGCGCGGTGCAGGCCCGGTTCGCGGCCCGCGTCCTCGGCCCGACGCCCGCCGAGCGCCTGGCCGCCGAGCTCGAGCGGGAACGGCGCCGGGCCGGGCACCGCGCCGCGCGGGACCGGCTCGCCGGGGAGCTGCACGACTCGGTGGGCCACGCCCTGACCGTCACGACGCTGCAGGCCGGCGCGGCGGCGGAGCTGCTGGAACGCGACCCGGAGTTCGTCCGGCGGGCGCTGGCCGCGATCGCCGACACCGGCCGGGCCGCCCTCGACGACCTCGACCACGTGCTCGGGCTGCTGGCACGCGACCCCGACGCGGTCCCGGCCGACCCGCCCGGCCCCACCACCCACCGCGCACCGGACGGCCCGCCCGGCCCCGCCGGTCCCCCGGGGCCGGCCGGGACCGACCGGCCGGCCGGGGACCTCGACGACCTCGGCACCCTGCTCGCGGGCGTCCGCGCCGCCGGGGCCGACCTGAGCGCCACCGTCGACGACGGGCCGCCGGTCCCCGGCACGGTGTCGCGCGAGGCGTACCGGCTGGCCCGCGAGGCGCTGACCAACGCGCTGCGCCACGCCGGCCCGGGCCCGGTCGCGCTCGTCCTGCGCCGCGACGGGGGCGGGCTGACCCTGACCGTCACCAGCCCGCTCGGCCCGCCCGCCCCGACCCGCGACGGCGGCGGGCGCGGCCTGGCCGGTGCCGCCCACCGCGTCGCGCTGCTCGGGGGCGGGCTCGACGCCGGCCCGCGCGGGGACTCCTGGGTGCTGCACGCCCGGCTGCCCGGCGCCGGGGCACACACCGGGACCGGCGACCGGCGCGGCGGGGCGCGCACCGCGGGACCGTCGCGGTAGGACGGACCGGCACGGTCCGGTGGCGGGGGAAGGGGAGCGATGACGAGCGGCGAGACCGTCGGGGTCCTGCTGGTCGACGACGAGGAGCTGATCCGCACCGGGCTGCGGGCCGTGCTCGACGCCGACCCCGGCCTGCGGGTGCTGGGCGAGGCCGCCGACGGCGCCGAGGTGCCCGGCCTCGTCGCGCGGCTGCGCCCCGACGTGGTGCTGATGGACGTGCGGATGCCCGCCGTCGACGGCCTCACCGCCACCCGCGCGCTGCTGCGCGCCCCCGACGCGCCCCGGGTGCTGGTGCTCACCACGTTCGGCCACGACCGGTACGTCCTCGACGCGATGCAGGCGGGCGCGAGCGGGTTCCTGCTCAAGCGCACCCCGCCGCGCGAGATCGTCCGTGCGGTGCACACCGTCGCGGCGGGGGAGTCGGTGCTGTTCCCGGCGGCGCTGCGCGAGCTCGTCGCGGGCTTCGCCGGCGACCGCGGCGACCGGCTCGCCGGGGCCGGGCTCACCACCCGGGAGGGCGAGGTGCTGACGCTGATGGCCCGCGGGCTGTCCAACGCCGAGATCGCCGCGGACCTGTACCTGGGCGTGGAGACGGTGAAGACCCACGTCGCGGGGGTGCTCGCCAAGACCGGCTCGCGCGACCGCACCCAGGCCGTCGTCGCCGCCTACACCTCGGGTTTCGTCGACCCCAGGTTCCCGGTGAGGTAGCGCTGCACGGTCGGCGCGACGGTCGCGACGACCTCCTCGCGCGACGCCGAGGCCAGCGGCTCGAGCCGCACGACGTAGCGCATCATGCCCAGCCCGATCAGCTGCGAGGCCACCAGCGCGCCGCGCTCGTCGGGCCGGTCGGGGGACCAGCGGCCGGTCACCGGGCGCAGGATCGCGCCGACGACGAACTCGCGCAGCATCCGGGCCGCGACGTCGTGCCCGGCCACGCTGCGCAGCAGCGCCGCCATCGCGGTGCCGCCCCCCGTGTCCCACACGGTGAGGAACCCGCGCACGATCCGCTCCCCGACGCCGTCGCCGGGCCCGGTGAGGACCAGCTCGCGGACCGTGCCGGGGTCGACGGGCAGGTCCAGTGCCGACAGGAACAGCTTCTCCTTGCCGCCGAACCAGTGGTTGACCATCGCCGGGTCCACCCCGGCGCGCTCGGCGATCCGGCGGACCGTGGCGCCGTCGAAGCCCCGCTCGGCGAACTCGGCGCGGGCGGCGGCGAGCAGTCCGGCCCGGGTGTCCGCGCCGCCGGAGCGGCGGCCGCGACGGCGGGGCGGCGCACCGCCGGGCGGCGGCGCGGGGGCGCTCGGTTCGGTCATCGGCCCATCTTCACCCGCGCGAGGGCGGCCGTCACGACTCGGGGACAATGCCCCGCATGACCGAGCGGACGCAGCACGCCCCCGCCCCCGCGGTCCCCGCGGCCGCCGCCCTGGGCGCGGTGAGCCCGACCCGCGAGGAGTTCCGTGAGCTGGCCCGGGCGCACCGGGTCATCCCGGTGACCCGCCGCCTGCTCGCCGACGACGAGACCCCGGTCGGGGTGTACCGCAAGCTCGCGGGCGAGCGCACCGGCACGTTCCTGCTGGAGTCCGCGGAGAACGGCCGGTCCTGGTCGCGGTGGTCGTTCGTCGGCGCCCGCAGCGCCGCCGCGCTGACCGCGGTCGACGGCGAGCTCGTCTGGACCGGTGAGGTGCCCGAGGGGCTGCCCACCACCGGCGACCCGCTCGACGCGCTGCGCACCGTGGTCACCGAGCTGCACTCCGAGCCGCTGCCCGGCCTGCCCCCGCTGACCGGCGGCATGGTCGGCTACCTGGGCTACGACGTGGTCCGCCGGGTCGAGCGCATCGCCGACCCGGACGACCCGGCCGTCGACGACCTGGCCCTGCCCGAGCTCGTCATGCTGCTCGCGACCGACCTGGCCGCGCTCGACCACCACGAGGGCACCGTCACCCTGATCGCGAACGCGATCAACTGGGACGCCAGCGACGCCCGCGTCGACCAGGCCTACGACGACGCCGTCGCCCGGCTGGACCGGATGACCCGCGAGCTGGCCGCCGGGTCGCCGAGCTCGGTCGCGGTCTACACCCCGACCCGCCCGGAGTTCCTGCGCCGGCGCACCCCCGAGCAGCACCACGCCGCGATCGAGGACGCCAAGGAGCAGATCCGCGCGGGCGAGGCCTTCCAGATCGTGCTCTCGCAGCGCTTCGAGATGGAGTGCACGGCCGACCCGCTCGAGGTCTACCGGATCCTGCGCACCACCAACCCGAGCCCGTACATGTACCTGCTGCGCCTCGACGACGCCGCGGGCGGCGCGCCGTTCTCCATCGTCGGGTCCAGCCCGGAGGCGCTGGTCAGCGTGCTCGACGGGCGCGCCACCACGCACCCGATCGCGGGGACCCGCTGGCGCGGCGCCACCGACGAGGAGGACCAGCTCCTGGAGAAGGAGCTGCGCGGCGACGAGAAGGAGCGCGCCGAGCACCTGATGCTCGTCGACCTCGGCCGCAACGACCTCGGCCGGGTGTGCGAGCCGGGCACGGTGACCGTGCGGAACTTCTTCGAGATCGAGCGCTACAGCCACGTCATGCACCTGGTCTCGACGGTCACCGGGCTGCTGCGCGGCGACCGCACCGCCTTCGACGCGGTGCTGGCCTGCTTCCCGGCCGGGACCCTGTCCGGCGCGCCGAAGGTGCGCGCCATGCAGGTCATCGACCGGCTGGAGCCGACCCGGCGCGGCCAGTACGGCGGCATCGTCGGCTACCTGGACTTCGCGGGCAACGCCGACACCGCCATCGCCATCCGCACCGCGATGATCCGGAGCGGCACCGCCTACGTGCAGGCGGGCGGCGGCATCGTCGCCGACTCCGACCCGGCGGCGGAGGACCTGGAGTGCCTCAACAAGGCCCGCGCGGTGCTGTCCGCGGTGGCGGCCGCCGGGTCGCTGAGCGCCCCCGTGACCGGGTCCCCGACACCGCCGGAGCGCGCGTGACGGCCCCGGGGGGCGCCCGCACCGACCGGCGGGCGATGGGCCTGGTCGTGCTCGGGCTGCTGCTCGGTGCCGGGGCCCTGTGGGGCGCCGGCTCGGCGGACTGGTTCGTGCTGACGGTGCCGACCGCGACGCGCGGCACCGTGGAGCTGGGCGCCACCGGGGCCCGGCTGCAGCCGGTCGTCACCGCCGTCGCGGCCCTGCTGGTGGCGGCGGTCGCGGCCCTGGTCGCGCTGTCCGGGGTCGCCCGGCGCGTGCTCGGGGTGCTGGTCGGCGTGGCCGCGCTGGCCGCCGTCGGCCTGACGCTGCGGCTGGTCGCGGTGCCGCCGTCGGCGGTGGAGCTGGCCTCGGCCCGCGCCGGGCTGAACGCGCCGAACGCCCCGGCGGGCGCCGGCGCGGTGACGGCGACGGCCTGGCCGTGGCTCGCCGTCACCGGCGGGGTGGTCGCGCTGGCCGCGGCCGTGCTGCTGGTGGTCCGCGAGCCGCGGCTGCCGCGGCTGGGGGCGCGCTACGCCGCGCCGGGGACGCGGGCGGCGACGACGCCGTCGGACCCGGACCGGGCCGCCTGGGAGCGGCTGGACGCCGGCGGCGACCCGACCGTCGGCCCGCGCGAGGGGGAGAACTAGCATGGCCGCGACGTCCGGGCGACGCGCGAGCGGAGGAGGAGTCGGCCCTGTGAGCACTACGGGTCCTGCGGGACGGAACGGGACGGGGCGTGCACCCACCGTCCTCGAGTCCATCGTGGACGGCGTCCGGGAGGACCTCGCGGAGCGCGAGCGGGCCGTCGACCTGGCCGAGATCAAGCGCCGCGCCGCGGCCGCGCCGCCGCCGCGCGACGCGATGGCCGCGCTGCGCGAGCCGGGGGTCGGCGTGATCGCCGAGGTCAAGCGGGCCAGCCCGTCGAAGGGCTCGCTCGCCGACATCCCCGACCCGGCCGAGCTGGCCGAGGCCTACGCCGCCAACGGCGCACGGGTGATCAGCGTGCTGACCGAGCAGCGCCGCTTCGGCGGGTCGCTCGCCGACCTCGACGCGGTCCGCGCCCGGGTCGACGTGCCGGTCCTGCGCAAGGACTTCGTGGTCACCCCGTACCAGGTGCACGAGGCCCGCGCGCACGGCGCCGACGTCGTGCTGCTGATCGTCGCCGCGCTGGAGCAGCCGGTCCTGGCCTCGCTGCTCGACCGCATCGAGTCGCTCGGGATGACCCCGCTGGTCGAGGTGCACACCGAGGAGGAGTGCGACCGCGCCCTGGAGGCCGGCGCCTCCCTGATCGGGGTCAACGCGCGCAACCTGCACACCCTCGAGGTGAACCGGTCGGTGTTCGGCGAGATCGCCCCCGGGCTGCCGTCGAACGTCATCAAGGTCGCCGAGTCCGGTGTCCGCGGCCCGGGTGACCTGCTCACCTACGCCGGCTGGGGCGCCGACGCGGTCCTCGTCGGCGAGGGCCTGGTCACCAGCGGCGACCCGGCCGCGGCGGTCCGCGGGCTGGTCGCGGCCGGGTTCCACCCGTCCTGCAGCCGCACCGGCGCCTGAGCCGTGCTCACCGCGCAGCTCGTCCCGGCCTTCATCCCGAGCCCGGACCGCGGGGTCTGGCACCTCGGGCCGATCCCGATCCGCGCCTACGCCCTGTGCATCATCGCGGGCATCGCGGTCGCGCTCTGGTGGGGCGAGCGGCGCCTGCAGGCCCGCGGCGGCAACCCCGGCACGGTGCTCGACGTCGCCGTCTGGGCGGTGCCGTTCGGCCTGCTCGGCGGGCGGCTCTACCACGTGGCCACGGACTGGCGGACCTACTTCGGGCCCGGCGGGAACCCGTGGGGCGCGCTGGAGATCTGGAACGGCGGCCTCGGCATCTGGGGCGCCATCGCCCTCGGCGGGGTCGGTGCCTGGATCGGCTGCCGCCGTCACGGCGTCCCGCTGCCGCTGTTCGCCGACGCCGTCGCGCCCGGGATCATCGTCGCGCAGGCCGTCGGCCGGCTCGGGAACTGGTTCAACCAGGAGCTCTACGGCGGCCCGACCACGCTGCCGTGGGGTCTGGAGATCTACCGGCGGGTCGACCCGGGCACCGGGCTGGAGGACCCGCTCGGCGGCGTCGCGCTCGACCCGACGCCGATCGCGGTCGTGCACCCCACGTTCCTCTACGAGCTGCTGTGGAACCTCGCCGTCGCCGCGCTGATCGTGCTGGCCGACCGGCGGTTCCGGCTCGGCCACGGCCGCGTGTTCGGGCTCTACGTCGCGGGCTACACGCTCGGCCGGTTCTTCATCGAGCTCATGCGCACCGACCCGGCCACCCGGGTGTTCGGCGACGTGCGGATCAACGTCGTCGTCTCCGCGGTCGTGTTCCTCGGCGCGGTGCTCTACGTGGCGTTCGCGCGCCGCGGCCGCGAGGAGTGGACCGCACCCGAACCCGAGCCCGAGGCGTCGGCACCGGAGCGCGAGGACGCGTGAGCGCCTTCGCCGGGTTCGGCGACGGCGCCGTCGAGTTCTACGACGGTCTGCTGGCCGACAACTCCAAGGCGTACTGGACCGACCACCGCGCGACCTACGACGCCGACGTCCGCGCCCCGATGGAGGCGCTGCTCGCCGACCTCGAACCGGAGTTCGGCGCCGGGAAGGTGTTCCGCCCGTACCGCGACGTGCGCTTCGCCGCGGACAAGACGCCGTACAAGACCCACTGCGGCGGCTTCGCGGCGCCGTTCTACGTCGAGGTCTCCGCCGAGGGCCTGCTCGCCGCCGGCGGCTACTACGTCATGGCCCCCGACCAGCTCACCCGCTACCGCCACGCCGTCGACGACGAGCGCCGCGGCGAGGACCTGCGCGCCCGGCTGGAGACGGCCCGCGCGGCCGGCCTGACGGTCGACGGCGAGACGCTGCGGACCCGCCCGCGCGGCACCGACCCCGCACACCCGCGGCTGGAGCTGCTGCGGCACAAGGGCCTGTACGTGTCGCGGCGCTGGGCACCGGACGACGTGCTGCACGGGCCCCGCGCCCGCGACCGGGTCCGCACGACCTGGCGGGCGGCCCGCCCGGTCACCGAGTGGCTCACCGACCACGTGGGCCCGAGCGAGCTGCCGCGGCGCTGAGCGCGGTTTCCCGGGCCGGCCGGCGGGGAAGCCGAACCGGAGCCCCGGCGGTGCCCGAACGCCGCACGGGACCACGACAGGGGGAGCTGCCGGTGCGGCCATCACGAGCCCGGAACGCGGTCGCGGCGCTGGTCGCGGCCTCCGCCGTCGTCGCGGGGTGCACCGCGGCCGCGCCCGCCGTCGCCCCGCCACCGGACGGGGCGCTGTCGCGTCAGGTGACCACCACCGCCACCGGCGCCGCCGCGGCACCGCACCTCGCGGCGCTGGAACGCATCGCCGACGCCCACGGCGGCAACCGCGCCGCGGGCACCCCCGGCTACGAGGCGACCGTCGACTACGTCGCCGGGGTGCTGCGGACGGCCGGGTTCGACGTCGCCACCCCCGTCTACGACGCCGGCGACGGCCGCGAGCTGCGCAACGTCGTCGCCCGCACGCGCGGGACCGACCCCGCGCGGGTCGTCCTCGCCGGGGCGCACCTGGACTCGGTGCGCGCCGGCCCCGGCATCAACGACGACGGCACCGGCATCGCCGGGCTGCTCGCGGCCGCCGCCGCGATCGGTCCGCAGCCGGGCACCCGCAACACCGTCGCGTTCGGGTTCTGGGGCTCGGAGGAGGATGAGCTGCAGGGCTCCACCGGCTACGTGCGCGACCTGTCCGGCGACGAGCGCGACGCGCTGCTGCTCTACCTCAACGCCGACATGCTGGGCTCACCCAACGGCGGCTACTTCGTGCAGGGCGGCCACGGCGACGACTCCGAGGAGCGTGGGCCGTCCGGCTCCGGCGTCGTCGCCTCCGTGCTGGCCGACGAGCTCGCCGCGGCCGGCGCCCCGCAGCCGCGCACCATCGGCTTCTACGGCGACGACGAGTCCCCCTTCGCCGAGGTCGGCGTCCCGGTGGCGGGCGCGGTCACCGGCGACGAGGACACCAAGTCCGGCGGCGAGGCCCGGCTCTGGGGCGGCACCGCGGGGCAGGCCTACGACAGCTGCTACCACTCCGCGTGCGACCGCGGCGGCAACGTCGACGCCGAGAAGCTCGACCGCTACACCCGCGCGATCGCCGCGACCCTGGCCCGCTTCGCGGCCGCCGAGCAGCGGCCGTCCGGCTGAGCGGTCCCGGGCCGTCCGTGGGGCCCCCGGCCGTCGCGGGCGGTGCCGCTCAGTCCAGCCGCGAGCGGCCGGTCCGGGAGGGCGTGCGGCCGCCGCGGGCGAGCCGGGCGTGCAGCAGCGTCCCGAGCGCCGCGCCGGCCACGTCGACCAGCGCGTCGAGCACGTCGCCGCTGCGCCCGATCGGCAGCAGCGCCTGCGCGACCTCCGACGCGGCGGCGTACACCGCGAGGCCGGCCAGCAGTGACCAGGTCCGGATGCCGGCCGCGCGCCCCGTCCACGCCAGAAGCGCGAACACCAGCAGGTGCACGAGCTTGTCCGTGCCGGGCGGCGCCGTCGGCACCCCGGACGCCGGGGTGAACAGCACCACCAGGCTCAGCAGGACCGCGAGGACGAACGGCTGGACGCGCACGACCCCCAGTCTCCTCCACCGGCCGCACCGGTCGTGAACGCCGGGGGACCGGACGCCGACGGGCCGGGTTCCGATCCTCCTGATCGTTCCAGTCGGCGCTACGCTGGGCCGCGTGACACGTCGAACCAAGATCGTCTGCACCATCGGACCGGCGACTGCGACCCCGGACCGGATCCGCGACCTCGTCGACGCCGGGATGGACGTGGCCCGGCTCAACTTCAGTCACGGCGACCGCGCGGACCACAAGCGGGTCTACGACATGGTCCGCGACGCCGCCGACTCCTCCGGCCGGGCCGTCGGCATCCTCGCCGACCTGCAGGGCCCGAAGATCCGGCTCGGCCGCTTCGCCGACGGTCCCACCGAGTGGAGGACCGGCGAGGAGGTGCGCATCACCGTCGAGGACTGCGCCGGCTCCCACGACCGGGTGTCGACCACCTACAAGGGCCTCGCCCAGGACGCGCGGGTCGACGACCGGATGCTCGTCGACGACGGCAAGGTCGGGCTGCGGGTCGTCGCCGTCGAGGGCGACGACGTCGTCTGCCGGGTCACCGAGGGCGGCCCGGTCTCGGACAACAAGGGCCTGTCGCTGCCGGGCATGAACATCTCGGTGCCCGCGCTGTCGGAGAAGGACATCGCCGACCTCGAGTTCGCGATGTCGCTGCGGGTCGACGTCGTCGCGCTGTCGTTCGTGCGCAGCCCCGCCGACATCGACCTCGTCCACAAGATCATGGACAACACCGGCGCCGGTCGTGTCCCGGTGATCGCGAAGCTGGAGAAGCCCGAGGCCGTCGACAACCTCGAGGCCGTCGTGCTGGCCTTCGACGGCATCATGGTCGCCCGCGGCGATCTGGGCGTGGAGCTGCCGCTGCAGAACGTGCCGCTGGTGCAGAAGCGCGCGGTGCAGATCGCGCGGGAGAACGCCAAGCCCGTCATCGTCGCGACCCAGATGCTCGACTCGATGATCACGAGCTCGCGCCCGACCCGCGCCGAGGCCTCCGACGTCGCCAACGCCGTGCTCGACGGCACCGACGCGGTCATGCTCTCCGGCGAGACGAGCGTCGGCCGCTACCCGATCAAGACCGTCCGCACGATGGCCGAGATCGTCGAGGCCGTCGAGGCCGGCCCGGCCGACGTGCCGCCGCTCAACCACGTGCCCCGCACCAAGCGCGGTGTGCTGTCCTACGCCGCCCGCGACATCGGCGAGCGGCTCTCGGCGCGCGCGCTGGTCGCGTTCTCCCAGTCCGGCGACACCGTGCGCCGGCTGGCCCGGCTGCACACCCGGCTCCCGCTGCTGGCGTTCACCCCGGAGCCCGCGGTCCGCAGCCAGCTCGCGATGACCTGGGGCGTCGAGACCTTCCTGGTCGACAAGGTCGACTCGACCGACGCGATGATCCGCCAGGTCGACAACGCGATCCTGTCGATCGGCCGGTTCAAGCCGGGCGACCTCGTGGTCGTCGTCGCCGGGTCGCCGCCCTCCACCGTCGGCTCCACGAACCTGATCCGGGTGCACCGCCTGGGCGAGGACGACCACGCCTGATCCGGACGTTGGCATACTCACCGACCGTGAGTGCCGATCCCGTACCCGCGCCCGAGCTGGCCGCCGACGGCGAACCGCGTGGCCAGGCCGTCCTCGACGACCTGGTCGCGCTGCTCGACCTCGAACGGCTGGAGGACAACCTCTTCCGCGGCGTGAGCCCGCCGGTGTCGCTGCCCCGGGTGTTCGGCGGCCAGGTCGCCGGGCAGGCCCTGGTCGCGGCGGGGCGCACCGTGCCCGCCGACCGGCACGTGCACTCGCTGCACGCCTACTTCATCCGGCCCGGTGACCCGAGCATCCCGATCGTCTACGAGACCGAGCGGGTCCGCGACGGGCGCTCGTTCACCACGCGGCGGGTGCTGGCCATCCAGCGCGGCGAGGCGATCTTCTCGCTGTCGGCGTCGTTCCAGCTGCCGCAGGCCGGGCTGGAGCACGCCGAGCCGATGCCGGCCGGCGTCCCCGACCCGCAGCGCGTCGACGACCTCGGCACCCGCGCCGCCCGCGGCGACGGCGGCTGGATGGCCGGGCTGCCCCGCCCGCTCGACATCCGGCTGATCGACGAGCCGTCCTGGTCGCAGGACCACGCCGGTCCCTCCGACGAGCCGATGCGGCTGTGGCTGCGTGCCGACGGCGCCCTGCCCGACGACCCGCTGCTGCACGTCTGCCTGCTCACCTACGCCAGCGACCTGACCCTGCTCGGCTCGGTCGTCGCCCGGCACGACGTGCCGCGCACCGGCCTGCAGATGGCGAGCCTGGACCACGCCATGTGGTTCCACGGCCCGTTCCGCGCCGACGAGTGGCTGCTCTACTCCTGCTTCTCGCCGGCCGCGTCCGGCGGGCGCGGGCTGGGGGCGGGCAAGTTCTTCACCGCCGACGGCCGCCACGTCGTCACCACCATGCAGGAGGGGCTCGTGCGCGTACCCGGGGGCCGCTCGTGACCGCCGAGGCCGACGTCGCGCTGCCCAGCGTGAACGGCGGGACGCTGCCCGGGTTCCTCGTCCGCCCCGACGGCGGCGACACCCCCGGCCCCGCGCTGGTGATGATCTACGAGGCGTTCGGGATGACGCCGGAGATGCGCCGCGTCGCCCGCGGGCTCGCCCGCGACGGCTACACCGTGCTGATCCCGGACCTGTTCGCCCGCGGCCGGGTGAAGCCGCTGTGCGTCGCCGCCACGATGACGACGATGGCCACCGGCCGCGGCGCCGCGCTCGGCGACTGCGAGTCCGCGCGGCGCTGGCTGGCCGCGCAGCCCACCGTGGACAGCGACCGGATCGGCGTCATCGGGTTCTGCATGGGCGGCGGGTTCGCGATGCTGCTGTCGCAGACCGGGCTCTACCGGGTGGCCGTCCCGTTCTACGGCCGGGCCGGCGTGGCGGTCGAGCCGGCCTGCCCGGTCGTCGCCAGCTTCGGCGCGCGCGACGCCCAGTTCGCCGACGGCTACCCGGCCCGGCTGGAGGCCGACCTCGCCGCGCGGGGCGTCCCGCACGACGTCGTCGTCTACCCCGACGCCGGGCACTCGTTCATGACCCGCACCGAGGGCGTGACGGGCGCGATCGCCCGGCGGACGCCGTTGCACGCGGAGTACCACGAGCCGTCGGCGACCGATGCGACCGAGCGGGTGCGGGCCTTCCTGCGCGAGCACCTCTGACCGGGGCAGGATGTCGGGGTGAGCAACGAGCAGCAGGACCGGGCCTGGGGATTCCGCACCCGCGCCGTGCACGCCGGGACGGTGCCCGACGCCGCGACCGGCTCCCGTGCCGTGCCGATCCACCAGACGACCAGCTACGTCTTCCGTGACACCGACGACGCCGCCGCGCTGTTCGCGCTGCAGAAGTACGGGCTGATCTACTCCCGGATCGCGAACCCGACGGTGTCCGCGCTGGAGGAGCGCCTCGCCAGCCTCGACGGCGGCATCGGCGCGGTCTGCACCGCCAGCGGCCAGTCCGCGGAGTTCCTGACCTTCGCCGCGCTGGCCGGGGCGGGGGACCACGCCGTCGCCGCGGCCGGGCTCTACGGCGGCACGATCACCCAGCTCGACGTGACGCTGCGCCGCTTCGGTGTCGACACCACGTTCGTCCCCGGCACCGACCCGGCCGACTACGCCGCCGCGATCCGGGACGACACCAAGTTCGTCTTCGCCGAGGTCGTCTCCAACCCCGGCGGCGAGGTCGCCGACATCGCCGGGCTCGCCGAGGTCGCGCACGCGGCCGGGATCCCGCTGATCGTCGACGCCACGCTGTCGACGCCGTACCTGTGCCGGCCCCTGGAGCACGGCGCGGACATCGTCATCCACTCCGTCACCAAGTTCCTCGGCGGCCACGGCACCACGCTGGGCGGTGTCGTCATCGAGTCCGGGCGCTTCGACTGGGGCAACGGGAAGTTCCCGACGATGACCGAGCCCGTCCCGTCCTACGGCGGGCTGACCTGGTGGGGCAACTTCCAGGAGCTCGGCTTCCTCACCAAGCTGCGCGCCGAGCAGCTGCGCGACGTCGGCGCCACGCTGTCCGCGCACTCGGCGTTCCTGCTGATGCAGGGCGTGGAGACGCTGCCGCAGCGGATGGAGGCGCACGTGGCAGGAGCCCAGCGGGTCGCGGAATGGCTGGAGGCCGACCCGCGGGTGGAGTACGTGACCTACCCCGGTCTGCCGTCGCACCGCCACCACGAGCGGGCGCGGCACTACCTGCCCGGCGGTCCCGGCGCGGTGTTCGCGTTCGGGGTGCGGGGCGGGCGTGCCGCGGGCGCCCGGTTCATCGAGTCGGTGCAGCTGTGCAGCCACCTGGCCAACGTCGGCGACGCCCGCACGCTCGTCCTGCACCCCGGGTCGACGACCCACCAGCAACTGACCGCCGAGCAGCTGGAGCACGCCGGGGTCCCGGAGGACATGATCCGCATCTCGGTCGGCCTGGAGGACCCCGACGACATCGTCTGGGACCTCGACCAGGCGCTGACCGCCTCGCAGAAGGAGAGCGCGTGACCTGGGAGAACCCGCCGGCGTGGCGGCGGCAGCAGATCCTGCGCGACACCCGCACCGTGGCGGTCGTCGGGGCCAGCGCCAACCCGGCCCGGGCCAGCAACTTCGTCGCGACCTACCTGCTGGCGTCGACGTCGTTCGAGGTGTACTTCGTCAACCCGAACACCTCGCAGATCCTCGGGCGGCCGGTGTACACGTCGCTGGCGGCGCTGCCCGTGGTGCCCGACCTGGTCGACGTGTTCCGCCGGCCGGAGGACCTCGGCGGCGTGCTCGACGAGGTGCTGGCCCTGGACCCGCACCCGTCGACGTTCTGGCTGCAGTTCGGCCTGTTCGACGAGGCCCTGGCCGCGCGGGCCGAGGGCGCCGGGCTGACGGTGGTCATGGACCGCTGCCTGAAGGTGGAGCACGCGCGGTTCGCCGGCGGCCTGCACCTGGCCGGGTTCGACACCGGCGTGATCACCTCGCGCCGGCGCGAGTAGATCGGCTCGGGCTAGATCGGCTCGGGCGCCTGTTCGTGGGCCTCCTCGACCGCCCGCCCGTGCGCGGTCGGGGGGCCCGCCTCCGCGCGGGCCCGCTCGGCGGCCTCGTCGGCATCCTCGCGGGCGGCGTACTCGGTGTAGACACCGCACCCGCAGTCGCACCGCACGACCCACTTGTCGGCGACGTCGGCCATCGGCAGCACCTGGGGGTCGTGCTCGCCGGGACGGTCCATGACGGTCTCCTCTCCGGATGATCGGATGCGCATCATTGCGTGGCGGAGTCGCGCTGCGCCAACCGGAGCAGGGCGCGCGTGGGCGCAACGGCGCAGGCGGGCGCCGCGGATGTCTTGTCGCCCACGGGCGAGTCCCCAACGGTGACGATTCCGCGGCCCGCCCCTGGCCCTGGAGTGTGTCCGGGGCCACAGTGGCCGCCGTCCCGTCCCGTCCCGCCGGAGGTCCGTGATGACCGCCACCGTCGACCACTCCGCCGCGCTGCGGCCCCTGATGCGCGGGGCCGTCGTCGGCCCGTCCGACCCCGGCTACGACGACGGGCGCAGGGTCTGGAACGGCGCGGTCGACCACCACCCGGCGCTGCTGGCGCGCTGCGCCGACGTCGAGGACGTCGTCGCGGCGGTCGGGTACGCCCGGGCCGCCCGCCTGGAGATCGCCGTGCGCGGCGGCGCGCACAACTCGGCCGGGCTCAGCGCGGGGGACGGCACCCTCGTCGTCGACCTGGGCGCGCTGTCCGCGGTGCACGTCGACCCGGCCACACGACGGGTGCGGGTCGGCGGCGGCGCGCTGCTGCGCGACATGGACGCCGCCACCCAGGAGCACGGCCTCGCCGTCCCGGCGGGGGAGATCGGGCACACCGGCGTCGGCGGGCTCACCCTCGGCGGCGGGATGGGCTGGCTGACGCGCCGGGCCGGGCTGACCGTCGACCGGCTCCGCTGCGCACAGGTCGTGACGGCCGACGGCCGCGTGCTCCGCGCGAGCGCCGAGGAGCACCCCGACCTGTTCTGGGCGCTGCGCGGGGGCGGCGGCAACTTCGGCGTCGTCACCGAGTTCGAGTTCGACGCGGTCGAGACGGGCCCGGTGGTCTCGTTCGGCATGTTCTTCTGCGGCCTCGACGAGGGTCCCGCGCTGCTGCGGGCGGCCGCCGGGATCATCGACCGGCTGCCCCCGACGGTCGGGTTCCAGATCGTGGCGGTCACCGCGCCGCCCGCGCCGTTCGTGCCGGCCGAGCACCACCTGCGCCCCGGCTGGGCGGTCCTGGTCGTCGGCACGACCACCGACCCGGACCCCGAGGCGGAGGCCGTCCACGACCTGCTCCGCGCGGAGCTGCCGCAGCGCCTGTTCGAGTTCTGCACCCCGATGCCGTGGACCGCGGTGCAGCAGATGTTCGACGAGGCCAACGCCTGGGGCGTGCACTGCTACGAGAAGGGCTGCTTCCTGCCCGGGCTGACCGAGGAGTCGATCGCGGTGCTCGCCGGGCACGTCGCCGGCATGCGGTCACCGATGTCGGTCGTGCACCTCTACACGCTGGACGGGGCGTTCTCCGCCGTCGCCGACGACGCGACCGCGTTCGGCGGCGGTCGCAGCCCGCGGATCGGGGTGTTCGCGATCGGGCTGACCCCCGACGCCGACGGCCTGCCCGCCGAACGGGACCGGGTCCGCGGCCTGGCCGCGGCGCTGGCCCCGCACGCGCTGGGCGACGGCGTCTACGTCAACTCGATGATGGCCGACGACGCCGGTCGCGTCGCCGCCACCTACGGCGCCAACCTCGCGCGGCTGGCCGCGGTCAAGGCCGCGTACGACCCGGACAACATGTTCCGCCGCAACGCCAACATCGCCCCGGCCCGCTGAGCCGGGCGGCCCGGCCGGGTCACCAGCCGAGCAGGCCGACCAGCAGGGCGTGCACCAGCCAGAACGGCGCGAACGCCAGCGCCACGAGCGCGCCCGGACCGGCCCCGTGGCGGGCCGGGAACACCAGCGCGGCCGCGGCGACCGCCCACGGCACCAGCAGCGCCACCGCCCGCAGCGGCCACGACGGCACCCCGGCGACCAGGGCGAGCAGCAGCGCGACCGCCGCCCAGCCGGCCGCCGCGGCCACGCAGCGGGACAGGACGGCCGTCGCGGCGGGGGCGGCCGGGCCCGGCCCGGACACCGCGGCCGGCTCGGGCCCGGTCCCCGGCGGGTAGGGCGGCGCACCCGGCAGCGGGGCGTGCGGCGGGACCGAGGCGGGGTCCACGCCGGACCAGCCCGGCGCGCCCTGCCAGGCCGGGGGCGGCCCGCCGGGCGCGTCCCGCCCGCGCACGGTGCCGTCGCCGGTGCCGTCGCCGGTGCCGCTGCCGTCGCTCATCGGCCCGAGGGTAGCCGGGCCGGCCGGGTGCGGGGACGCCTCAGCCCGTCGCGGCCGGGGCGCGTCCGTAGGTCAGCCGGCGCAGCAGCACCTCGGCCGGCCCGCGCCGTCCGTGCCGCTGCGCGAGGACGGCCGCGGCCACCGTCGCCGCCCAGACCCCCGCGCCCGCCGCCGTCGCCGCCCACAGCGGCAGGCCCGCACCCAGCCCCAGCGTCCAGGCCGGGAACAGCGCCACGAACACCACCGACTGCGCCAGATACCCGCTCAGGGAGCGCCGCCCGAGCGCGACCAGCGCCCCGGTGACGCGTCCGTCGGGCGCGGCGCGGGCCACGACCAGCGCGGCGAACGCCGCGTAGCCCGCGCCCGCGGCGTAGCCGGACACCGCGTGCAGCACCCCGGCCACGAGCGCGGCCGGCACCGACGGCGTCCACACCCCGGCCGCGACCAGGCCCAGGGGCAGCCCGCCCGCGACGCCGGCCCCGACGCCCAGCGCCGCGGTCCACCGCAGGGCGCGGCGGTGCCGGGCCGGGTCGTCGAGCCACCCCGCCCGCGCGAGGAGGACGCCCGCGAGCGCCGCGCCGGCCAGGCCGACGGCGCTGACGAGCAGGTTCCCGAACAGCCACTCGCCGAACCGGTCGACGGCCGCGGACCACGGGTCCGGCGCCAGCAGCGAGGGCGACGCCGACGCCGTCGTCTCGCGGGTCAGCGCGACGGGGGAGTAGAGCAGCGCGAGGACCGTGGTCGCGGCGGTCCCGGTCGCGACCAGCGCCGCGGCGGACCCGCGCACCAGCAGCGGCGCGAGTGCCACCGCCAGCAGGCCGTAGGCGGCCACGAAGTCGCCGTGCCAGAGCAGGACGGCGTGCGCCGTGCCCACCGCCAGCAGCGCCCCGCCCCGGCGGCGGACCAGGGCGAGCACGGCGTCCGGTCCGGCACCGGCCGCCGCGGCGCGGCGGGCCAGGCGGGCGACGCCGTAGCCGAAGAGCAGCGCGAACAGCGGGTAGGCCCGGCCGTCGACCAGGGTGAGCTGCGCGGCGGCGAGCACCGCGTCCACGCCGGTGAGGTCCAGCGGGTAGGTGCGCACGCCGATCCCGCGGTGGGTGATGAAGGTGTGCGCGTTCGCGACGGCGATGAGCAGCAGCGCCGCACCGCGCGCCAGGTCCGGGGCCGGTGCACGACCGGCCACCGGGACGTCACGCACGACCGGCGACGCTACCGCGGTGTGGTTCCTGCCACGCGGGGCGGTGGGTGTGCTCCCCGTCGCGGTACGCGGGCGCCGACAGGGCTAGGGTCCGGGGCGTGTCTGCTACCCCCGTCACCGTCACTGTCACCGGAGCCGCTGGCCAGATCGGTTACGCGCTGCTCTTCCGGATCGCCTCCGGGCAGCTGCTGGGGTCCGACACCCCGGTCAAGCTGAACCTGCTGGAGATCCCGCAGGCCGTCAAGGCCGCCGAGGGCACCGCGATGGAGCTCGACGACTGCGCGTTCCCGCTGCTGCGCGGCATCGACATCTTCGACGACGCGAACGCCGCGTTCTCCGGCACCAACGTCGCCCTGCTCGTCGGCGCCCGCCCGCGTACCAAGGGCATGGAGCGCGGCGACCTGCTCGAGGCCAACGGCGGCATCTTCGGCCCCCAGGGCAAGGCGATCAACGCCGGTGCCGCCGACGACGTCCGCGTGCTGGTCGTCGGCAACCCGGCCAACACCAACGCCCTGATCGCCCAGGCCTCCGCGCCGGACGTCCCGGCCGAGCGCTTCACCGCGATGACCCGCCTCGACCACAACCGTGCGCTCGCGCAGCTGTCGAAGAAGCTCGACGTGCAGCTCGACGACATCGCCAAGCTCACGATCTGGGGCAACCACTCCGCCACCCAGTACCCCGACCTGTTCCACGCCGAGGTCGGCGGCAAGATCGCCGCCGAGCAGGTCGAGCGCGACTGGCTGGAGAACGACTTCATCCCGACCGTCGCCAAGCGCGGCGCGGCGATCATCGAGGCCCGGGGCGCGTCCTCGGCCGCGTCGGCCGCCAACGCCGCGATCGACCACGTGTACGACTGGGTCAACGGCACCCCGGCCGGCGACTGGACCTCCGCCGCGATCCCGTCGGACGGCTCCTACGGCGTCCCCGAGGGCATCATCTCCTCGTTCCCGGTGACCTCGGAGAACGGCGAGTGGAAGATCGTCCAGGGCCTGGAGATCGACGAGTTCTCCCGCGGGCGGATCGACGCCAGCGTCGCGGAGCTCGTCGAGGAGCGCGACACCGTCGCCAAGCTCGGCCTCATCTGAGCCGGCCACCGGCGCCGCCGCGGCCCCGCACCCGTCACGGGTGCGGGGCCGCGGTGCGTACGGGGCCGGTCCGGCCGGGCCCGCCGGGTCAGGACAGGCGGGCGCCGGTGTCGCCGTCGAAGACGTGGGTGCGCTCGGGGTCGGGCACCAGGCGCAGCCGGGTGCCGCGCTCGGGCGGGGTCCGGGCGTCGACCCGGGCGATGAGCGAGGTGCCCTCCCCGTGGGGGTCGCCGGCGTCGGCGAGGGTGCCGTAGACGTAGGCGTCGGCGCCCAGCTCCTCGACGACGTCGACGGTCACCTCCAGCCCCTCCCCGGCCCCGGCGGGGCGCAGGTCCTCGGGCCGGATCCCGACCGTCACCGTGCCCGACGACGGCGTGCCGGGCACCGCCACGTCCACCCCGCCCAGCGAGACCCGCCCGGGCCCGTCGACCGGCACCGTCACCAGGTTCATCGCGGGCGAGCCGACGAACCCGGCGACGAAGGCGTTCACCGGCCGGTCGTAGAGCTCGCGCGGGGTGGCGCACTGCTGCAGCACCCCGCCCGACAGCACCGCGACGCGGTCGCCCATCGTCATGGCCTCGACCTGGTCGTGGGTGACGTAGACGGTGGTGACGCCGAGCCGGCGCTGCAGCGAGGCGATCTGGGTGCGGGTGGACACCCGCAGCTTCGCGTCCAGGTTCGACAGCGGCTCGTCCATGCAGAACACGGCGGGCTCGCGCACGATCGCGCGGCCCATCGCGACCCGCTGGCGCTGCCCGCCCGACAGCGCGCGGGGCTTGCGGTCGAGCAGCGCCTCCAGGTCGAGGATCTTCGCCGCCTCGGCGACCCTGCGGGCGATCTCGTCCTTGGGCCGGCCCGCGTTGGTCAGCGCGAAGCCCATGTTCGCGGCGACCGTCATGTGCGGGTAGAGGGCGTAGTTCTGGAAGACCATCGCGATGTCGCGGTCCTTGGGCCGGACGTCGGTGACGTCGCGGTCGCCGATCCGGATGGCGCCGGCGTCGACGTCCTCCAGACCGGCGAGCATCCGCAGCGACGTCGACTTCCCGCAGCCGGACGGGCCGACGAGGACGAGGAACTCGCCGTCGGCGATCTCCAGGTCCAGCCCGTCGACGGCGGGGGTGTCGGACCCGGGGTAGATCCGGGTCGCGGAGTCGTAGGTGACCGTTGCCATGGGTGTCAGCGTCCCTGCCGTCAGATGTTGGGCTTCACGTCGGTGTCGAAGATCTGCGTGAGTGTGCCCTTCAGCGTGGTCAGCTCGCTCTGCACGTCCGCCCGCTGGGTGAGGATGTTGGCGCACGTCCGCGCGATCTCCTGGTCGGCGCCGGGGAAGAACGCGCGCGCCCGGTCCTGGGTGCGGGTGCGGTCGAGCTGGTCGATGGCGATCTTGCGCAGCGGCGTCTCGGCCAGCAGCGACGTGGTGTCCGCCGAGGTGCGGATCGGCAGGTAGCCGGTGGCCTGGGAGAACAGCACGGTGTTCTCCGGGCTGGTCAGGAACTTGGCGAAGTTCGCCGCGGCGAGCTGGCGCTCCGGCGGGATCCCGGCCGGGATGCCGACGCCCGCGCCGCCGGTCGGGCAGACCGGGCCCGCGACGGGGCCCGCGGGCAGGAAGCCCGCGCCGACGTCGAAGCGGGCCGCGTCCAGCACGGTGACCAGCGAGCCGGTGGACCCGACCGTCGCCGACACCGACCCGGCGGACAGGTCGGTGGTGCCGTCGACGGCGGCGACGCCGGCCCAGCCGGAGGTCACGGCGTTCTGCAGCGCCGCGACCGCCCGGACGGCCTCGGGGGAGTCGCAGGTGACGTCCCACTCGTTCGACCAGGCGCCGCCCTCGCCCCACAGGTTGTTCTGGAACGACCAGCCGGCGTAGTCGGCCAGCGCCGGGAGCTGGTACGCCTTCTGCGCGCCGGTGCCGGCGGCCTGCAGGCGCGGGCCCCACTCGGCCATCTCCGCCCAGGTGGCGGGGGAGCGGTCGGGCAGCCCGGCCTTCGCCCAGTGCGCCTTGTTGTAGTAGAAGATCGGCGTCGAGCGGGCCCACGGCAGCGCCCAGAGCTTGCCGTCGTAGCGGTAGTCCTCGAGGAGCTGCGTGCGGTAGTCGCCGGTCTCGATGCCGGTCGCGGCGATCAGCGGGTCCATCGGGACGATGGAGCGCTGCATGTAGTACCGGAACCACCAGACGTCGGACAGGACGACCAGGTCGGGCAGCTGCGAGCCGCCGCCGGCCTGCGCGGTCTGGAAGCGCTGCGCGATCTCCTCGTAGTTCGCGCCCGCCGTGACCAGGTTGACCGTCGTGCCCGGGTTGGCCTTCTGGTACGCGGCGATGATCTGCCGGGAGACGGCCTCGGAGCTACCGGGGTTGTTCGTCCACCAGGTGACCTCCTTCGCCGGCTGTACGCCGGTGTAGTCCACGTCGGCGGCCTGGGCCGGCCCGCCGCCGGAGGTCGACGGCCCGCCGCACGCGGCGAGCGCGGCCGCGGCGCCGGCGATGCCGGCGACCTTCAGGAAACCGCGACGGTCGAGGTGGTGCAGGTTCACGGGAGAGGTTCCTTCCACGTCAGTCCTTGACCGCGCCCTGGGTGAGGCCGGCGATGATGTGGCGCTGCAGCGCGACGAAGACGATCAGCACGGGCACGATCACCGCGACCGAGCCGGCCATGAGCTGGCCGTAGGCGGCGGCGCGGTTGTCGACGTTGGCGAGCAGGGTCAGGCCCACCGGGAGCGTCATCATGTCCGGCTGCGAGATGATCACCAGCGGCCAGAGGTAGTCGTTCCACTCGTAGACGATGGTGATCAGCGCGACGGTGGCGACGGTCGGCGCGGACACCGGCAGCACGACCCGGGTCAGCCGCCGCCAGTGCCCGGCGCCGTCGAGCTCCGCGGCCTCGAGCAGGCTCGGCGGCAGGGTGCGGAAGTGCTGGCGCAGCAGGAACGTGCCGAACGCCGTGCCCAGGCCGGGCAGGATGATGCCCCAGTAGGTGTCGGCCCCGCCGAGCGCGGTGATCAGCGTGTAGTTCGGCAGCAGGGCGACCTGCGGCGGCACCATCAGCGTCACCAGCAGGGCGGCGAAGATCCAGTTCTTGAGCGGGAACCGGACGAACACCAGGCCGTAGGCGGTGAACACCGCGAGCGCGACCTTGATCGCGGCACCGACCGCGGTGACCAGCACCGAGTTGGCGAAGACCCGTGCGAAGGGCAGGCGCTCGGCGACCGTCGCGTAGTTCTCCGTGGTCGGCGCCTGCGGCAGCAGCGCCGGGGTCTGGGTGATGATCTCGGTCAGCGGCTTGAACGACGACAGCGTCATCCACAGCAGCGGGAACAGCACGACCAGCACGGCCACCAGCAGCGGGACGTAGGCGCTGGTGACGGCGTCGAGCAGGGAGCGCGCCGACAGGGCGCGGCGCGGGGGAGCGGGCAGGTCGACCGTGCTCATGCGTAGTGCACCCGCCGCTCCATCCACCGCAGCTGCACGAGGGTGAACACCACGAGCAGCGCGAACAGGATCGTCGAGACCGCGGCGGAGTAGCCCGCCCGGTTGCTGGCGCCGAACGCCTGCAGGTAGGCCTCGTAGATCAGTGTCGTCGTGCCCCGGCCGAGCGGGGTCATGATCCGGATCAGGTCGAACGCCTGCAGCGAGTTCAGCGCGCTCGTCACGATCAGGAAGAACGTGACCGGCGACAGCAGCGGCAGCACGACCTTGAAGAACGTCCGCGACGCCGACGCCCCGTCCAGCGCCGAGGCCTCCAGCAGGTCGCGCGGGATGGACTGCAGGCCGGCCAGGTAGATGACCGCCGCGTAGCCCATGTTCTTCCAGACGTAGACCACGCAGATCATGACCAGCGACAGCGTGGGGTCGTTGAAGAAGTCCGGGGTGCTCGCGCCGACCGCGCGCAGCACCGCGCCGAGCACGCCGATCGAGGGGTCGAACACGAACAGCCACACCAGGCCGACGCCGACGCCGGAGAGCACGTAGGGGGAGAACACCGCGGCGCGGGCGACGCCGGTGCCGGGCACCCGCCGGTTCAGCGCCAGCGCGATGAGCAGGCCCAGCACCATCGAGCCGCCGACCGTGACCACGGTGAACACCAGCGTCGTCCAGAGGATCTCCGCCGACGACGACGAGGTGAAGAACGTGACGTAGTTGCCGAGGCCGACGAACGTGGCGTTGGGCGAGCCCAGCGTCCAGTTCAGCAGCGAGTACCGGATGTTCTCGATCACCGGCCGGTAGGCGAAGGCGACGATCAGCGCGGCGTTGGGCAGGACCAGGGCCAGGAACACCCAGAAGTCGTGCCGGTCGCGGGCGGTGAAGCGCCGCCGTCGGCGCGGTGGGGGCGTGCCCGCGTCCGACGCCGGTGGCGTCGGCGCGGACCGGGTGGGAGTGGACGTCACGTGACCAGGGACCTCACGGCTGTCGGACGGGCGAAGGCGGGATCGCTCCGTCGCGACCCCGCAGACCCTCGCAGTCTCGTGTGGCCCGGCCGTGGCCGATGCCCGGCGAACAGGTGAACGGGGTAGCTCGAAAGGG
The DNA here is from genome assembly GCF_037727765.1 of Pseudonocardia spirodelae. Lineage (NCBI taxonomy): Bacteria > Bacillati > Actinomycetota > Actinomycetes > Pseudonocardiales > Pseudonocardiaceae > Pseudonocardia > Pseudonocardia spirodelae. Next base: position 93,063 of record NZ_JBBJUP010000002.1, read on the forward strand.
TGACCCGGACCTGCTTCCGCCTACTCCGCCACGCGGCAGATGGCGAACGCCTCCGCCGGGACGGTGAACGACGCGCCGTCGCTGCGGGTGGGCTCGGAGGCCAGCAGGATGCGGGTGATCTCCGAGCCCAGCGACAGGGTGACCGGCTCCGTGCCCAGGTTGACCACCACCCGCATCGCGCCGCGGGCGACGACCAGGGTGCGGGCCTGCTCGTGGACGTCGACGCCGACCCGGTCCAGCCACGGGTCCGACAGCTCCGGCCACGTCCGGCGCAGCGCGATCAGCTCGCGGTGCATCCGCAGCAGCGTCGCGTGCGGCTCCTGCTCGGGCTCGGACCAGTCCAGCCGGGAGCCGGTGAACGTCGACTCCGCGTTGGGGTCGGGCACCTCGGCACCCTCGTCCCAGCCGTGGTCGGCGAACTCCGCGCGGCGCCCGTCGCGCACGGCCTCCTGCAGGCCGGGGTCGCCGAAGCGGGAGAAGAACTGCCACGGGGTGCGGGCGCCCCACTCCTCGCCCATGAACAGCATCGGGGTGAAGCCGGAGGTGAACAGCAGCGCCGCACCGCAGGCGAGCAGCCCGGGCGACAGCGTGTGGGTGAGCCGGTCGCCGGTGGCGCGGTTGCCGATCTGGTCGTGGTTCTGCAGGTAGGTGACCAGCCGCGAGCCGGGGATCCGGCCGGTGTCGATCGGGGCGCCGTGGCTGCGCCCGCGGAACGACGACCACGTCCCCTCGTGCAGGAACCCGCGGGTGAGCACGTGCGCGAGCCCGTCCAGGCCCGCCTCGGCGAAGTCGCCGTAGTAGCCCTGGCCCTCGCCGGTGAGCACCGCGTGCAGGCAGTGGTGGACGTCGTCGGCCCACTGCGCGTCCAGGCCGTACCCGCCGCCCTCGCGCGCGGTGATCATCCGCGGGTCGTTGAGGTCGGACTCGGCGATCAGCGACAGCGGACGGCCGACGTGCGCCTCCAGCGCGGTGACCTCGACGGCCAGCTGCTCCAGCACGTGCTGGGCGCGGGTGTCGCGCAGCGCGTGCACGGCGTCGATGCGCAGCCCGTCGACGTGGAAGTCGCGCAGCCAGGTCAGCGCGTTGTCGATCATGTAGCGGCGGACCTCGTCGGACCCGGAGCCGTCCAGGTTCAGCGACGGGCCCCAGATGTTGGACCCGGCGAAGTACGGGCCGAACCGGTCGAGGTAGGCCCCGGACGGGCCGAGGTGGTTGTAGACGACGTCGAGCACGACACCCAGGCCGCGGGCGTGGCAGGCGTCGACGAAGCGCTTGAACGCGTCCGGGCCGCCGTAGTTCTCGGTGACGGCGTACCAGCCGACGCCGTCGTAGCCCCAGTTCACCGGGCCGTCGACCGCGTTGACCGGCAGCACCTCGACCAGGTCGACGCCGAGCGACACGAGATGGTCGAGCCGGCCGATCGCGGTGTCGAACGTGCCGCCGTCGGTGAAGGTGCCGATGTGGCACTCGTAGAGCACCGAGCCGGCCAGGGCGCGCCCGGTCCAGTTCTCGTCGGTCCACCAGAACGACTCGTGGTCGTAGACCCGCGAGCGCTCGTGCACGCCGCTCGGCTGCCAGCGCGAGCGCGGGTCGGGCAGCGGCTGCGGGTCGTCGTCGAGCAGGAACGCGTAGTCGGTCCCGTGCCCGCGGTCGGGCTGCTCGGTGCGCCACCAGCCACCCGGCGCGGGGTCCAGCGGGATCCGCTGGTCTCCCACCAGCACGCTGACGCGGTTCCTGTCGGGGGCCCACACGGCGAACTCCGTCACGGGCGCCGATCCTTCCGTACCGGACGGGTGCCGCGCGCGCCCGGCGCGGGGTGGGGCGGCTCACGCGCCGCTACCCTTCCCCGATGAGCGACCCCGACGACGGCGACGACCTCGACTCCGACGCGCAGCTGCAGCCCGAGGACACCCTGGAGTACGGCGGCGTGACCGACGTGCTCGACGAGGGCTACTCCCCGCCCGAGCGGCCGTGGAACGACCGCGACGACGAGACCCTCGACGAGCGCCTCGCCGACGAGGAGCCCGACACCTGGGCCGCCGAGCTCGAGGCGACCGCCGACGCCGAGGACCGCGACGACGCCCGCGCCGCGCGCGTGGTCGGCGACCCCGACGCCCGGGAGGACTTCTCCGACCTCGACGACGCCACCGGTGACCTGCTCGGCGACACCCCCGGGTCCGACGGCGAGCTGCTCGCCGACGACGAGGTCGGCGACCGGCGTGCCGGTCGGCTCACGATCGACGACGCGAGCTTCGACGGCAGCGACGGCGGCGGGACGCAGATGGTCGCCGGGGACGCGGGCATCGACGGCGCCGGCGCGTCGGCCGAGGAGGCCGCCGTGCACGTGATCCCCGACGGGTCCTGACTCCCTCCCCACCGCCCCCCGTGTGCTCCCAGGGGCACTCTCGTGGCTTAGAGCGCTACGAGGGTGCCCCTGGGAGCAGGGCGGGGCGCGGGGGATGAGGCGGGGAGGGGCGGGGTCAGGCGGGGCGGACGAGCAGGGCGACGGGGTAGCGGTCCAGCAGCCCCGCGAGGCCCGGGGCCGGGCCGTCGACGGGACGGTTCGCGATCACGTCGTGCCAGTCGTCGAACCCGCCGGGCAGCGGGAGCCGGGTGTCGCCCCAGCCGCCGCGGGCGGCGAGCCCGTCGGGCAGCCGGGTCGCGACGGCGACGAGCGCGCCCCCGCCCCGGGAGAACGCCACCGCGTGGGCGGCGGCCGGGCCCTGGGCGTCGACGCGGCCGTAGCCGGAGAACAGCCCCGGCCGGTCCCGCCGCAGCCGCGCCGTCGCCGCCGTGACCAGCAGCTTCGCGGCCCCCGACGCGTCGACGGGCGGCAGCTCGCCGGCGTCGAGCCGTTCCAGGATCTCCCGGCGCGCGGCCCAGTCGACCGGGCGCCGGTTGTCCGGGTCGACCAGGGAGTACTCGAAGAGCTCGGTGCCCTGGTAGACGTCCGGGACGCCCGGCCCGGCCAGCTGCAGCAGCTTCTGGGCGAGCGAGTTCGACCGGCCCGGCCCGGCGATCCCGGACACGAACGCCTCGATGTCGGCGACCAGCTCGGTGTCGGCGAGGACCGCGCCCGGCCAGGCCGCGATCGCCTCGTCGACCTCGGGCACCGCGTCGGTGTGCGAGGTGACGAGCTTGGCCTCCTTGGCGGCCTTGCCCAGGTAGCCCGCCAGCCGGTCGGCCGGGATCGGCCACGCCCCGACCACGGACTGCCAGGCCAGCAGCTCCAGCGACCGGTCCGGCAGCGGGTGGCGCACCGACCACTCGCGGACCTTCTCCGCCCACGCCGCCGGACGCTCGGCGAGCACGGCGAGGCGGGCCCGCACGTCCTCGGAGCGCTTGGTGTCGTGGGTGGACAGGGTGGTCATGGTGCGCGAGCGGCCGGCCTCGCGGCGGGCGAGCCCGGTGTGGAACTCGTCGGGGGTGACCCCGAACCGGGCCGGGTCGCCGCCGACCTCGTTGAGCGCGACCAGCCGGTTGTACCGGTAGAACGCGGTGTCCTCGACGCCCTTGGCCGTCACCATGCCCGAGGTCTGCTGCAGCCGGGTCGCGTACTCCGAGCCGGGCTCGCCGACGAGCCCGGCGTGCAGCGCGGTGAGCACGGCCGCCAGGTCGGGGCGGCGGGTGCGGGCCACGGCGACCGCGGTGTCGGCGGCCGCACGGCCCTCGGCGATCGCCGGCGTCAGGTAGGAGCGGTACACCGGGAAGCCGCACAGCAGCTCGGCGACGGCGTCGTGCAGGTCCTGTGCGGCCACGTCGGCCAGGTCGAGCCCGGTCGCGACGGCGTCCGCACCCGGCCCGGCGCGGAAGGCGTCGGCGATGCGCCGGACCTCCGCGACCAGGATGCGGTCCGCGACGAGGTGGCGGCCGTCGTCCTCGACGGCGTGCGCGGAACGCTTCTGCCCGGTGTGCTCGGCCGCGAACTGGGTGAGCAGCCCGGCGCCGTCGGGGTCGACGAGTACGCCGCAGACCTCCCGCAGGGCCTCGTAGCCGGTGGTGCCGTCGACCGGCCAGGACACCGGGAGCTCCTCGTCGACGCCGAGGATCTTCTCGACGAGCAGCCACTTGTCCGGGCCCAGCTCGGCGCGCAGCCGCCGGACGTAGCCGCCCGGGTCGGACAGGCCGTCGGGATGGTCCACCCGCAGCCCGACGACGGTGGCGTCGGAACGCACCAGCTCCAGGACCGTGCGGTGGGTGTCGGCGAAGACCTCCGGGTCCTCGACCCGTACGGCGGCGAGGTCGCTGACGTCGAAGAAGCGCCGGTAGGTCAGCTCGGCGGCGCCGCGGCGCCAGGACACGAGCCGGTAGTGCTGGCGCTCGTGCACCTCGCGGGCGGTGCCCTCACCGGTGCCGGGGGCGAGCGGGAAGCGGTGCTCGAAGTAGCGCAGCTCCCCGTCGGTCACCGACAGCTCGTCGAGCGCCTTCTCCTCGTCGGCGTCGAGGACGGGCAGCAGCAGCGGCCCGGCGCCCCAGTCGATGTCGAAGTGCCCGGCCCGTCGTGCGGCGGGGCCGTGCGTCAGCACGTCCCACCACCACGGGTTCTCGGCAGGCTTCGCGACGCCGACGTGGTTGGGCACGATGTCGATGAGCAGGGTGAGGCCGTGTTCGCGCAGCGTCGCGAGCAGCGCCCGCAGCCCCTGCTCGCCGCCCCGCTCACCGGAGATCCGGGTGGGGTCGGTGACGTCGTAGCCGTGGTTCGAGCCGGCCGTGGACTCCAGCAGGGGCGAGGCGTAGAGCGCCCCGACGCCCAGCCGGGCCAGGTAGCCGGTCAGCGCCGCGGCGTCGGCGAAGGTCTGCTCGGCGGACAGCTGCAGACGGTAGGTCGATCCCGGAAGGCGGGTCACACCTCAGCCCTTCGATCGCAGGACGAGCAGGGAACGGGCGGGCAGCGTGAGCACCGACCCGGCGGACACCGGGTCCAGGTCGGCCCCGGTCATCCCGGCGCCGGCCGGCGGGTGCACCTCGCCGGAGTGGGTGTCGACGACGACCTCCCACGCCTGGCCGAACTCGGCCGGCGGCAGCGTGGTGTCGATGTCCTCCCACCAGGAGTTGAAGCACAGCAGGAACGAGTCGTCGACGATGCGCTGGCCGCGCTGGTCGACGTCGGCGATCTGGGCGCCGTTGAGGAACACCACGACCGAGCGCCCCAGGTCGTTGTCCCAGTCCTCCTCGGTCATCTCGCGCCCGGCCGGGGTGAACCAGCCGATGTCGGCGATCTCCTCGCTGGTGGAGGACCGGCCGATCGGGCGCCCGGCGAAGAACCGGCGGCGGCGGAACACCGGGTGCGCGTGGCGCAGCGCCGTCACCCCGGAGACGAACGTCGTGAGCGCGTCGTGCTTGCCGGCGATCTCCCAGTCCTGCCAGGCGATCTCGTTGTCCTGGCAGTAGACGTTGTTGTTGCCCCCCTGGGTGCGGCCGGCCTCGTCGCCGTGCAGCAGCATCGGGGTGCCCTGGGAGAGCAGCAGCGTGGCCAGGAAGTTGCGCTGCTGGCGGGCGCGCAGGTCCAGCACGGCCTCGTCGTCGGTGGGGCCCTCGACGCCGCAGTTCCAGGAGCGGTTGTGGCTCTCGCCGTCGTTGCCGTCCTCGCCGTTGGCCTCGTTGTGCTTGTCGTTGTAGGAGACGAGGTCGGCCAGGGTGAAGCCGTCGTGCGCGGTCACGAAGTTGATCGAGGCGAACGGGCGGCGGCCGTCGGCCTGGTAGAGGTCGGAGCTGCCGGTGATCCGCGACGCGAACTCGCCCAGCGTGCCGGCCTCGCCGCGCCAGAAGTCGCGCACGGTGTCGCGGTACTTGCCGTTCCACTCCGTCCACAGCGGCGGGAAGTTGCCGACCTGGTAGCCGCCGGGGCCGACGTCCCACGGCTCGGCGATCAGCTTGACCTGCGAGATCACCGGGTCCTGCTGGACGAGGTCGAAGAAGGTGGACAGCCGGTCGACGTCGTAGAACTCGCGGGCCAGGGTCGAGGCGAGGTCGAAGCGGAAGCCGTCGACGTGCATCTCGGTCACCCAGTACCGCAGCGAGTCCATGATCAGCTGCAGGGTGTGCGGGTTGCGGACGTTGAGCGAGTTCCCGGTGCCCGTGTAGTCCATGTAGTAGCGGGCGTCGTCGTCGACCAGGCGGTAGTAGGCGTGGTTGTCGATGCCGCGCATGGACAGCGTCGGGCCCATGTCCGAGCCCTCGGCGGTGTGGTTGTAGACGACGTCGAGGATGACCTCGATGCCCGCGTCGTGCAGGTCGCGCACCATCGCCTTGAACTCCGCGACCTGGGTGCCGGCCCGGACCGAGCCGGAGGAGTACGCGTGGTGCGGGGCCAGGAAGCCGATGGTGTTGTAGCCCCAGTAGTTCGACAGGCCCTTCTCGGTGAGGTGGTGGTCCTGCACGAACTCGTGCACCGGCATGAGCTCGACCGCGGTGATCCCCAGCCGCTTGTAGTGCTCGATCATCGCCGGGTGCGCGACGCCGGAGTAGGTCCCGCGCAGCTCGTCCTCGACGTCGGGGTGCTGGATCGTCAGCCCCCGCACGTGGGCCTCGTAGACGACGGTCTCGTTGTAGGGGATCTTCGGCGGACGGTCGGAGCCCCAGTCGAAGAACGGGTTCACCACGACCGACTTCGGCACGTGCGGCGCGGAGTCGGTGTCGTTGCGCGAGTCCGGGTCGCCGAAGTTGTAGCCGAACACCGCCTCGTCCCAGTCGACCGGGCCGTCGAGGGCCTTGGCGTAGGGGTCGATGACCAGCTTGTTCGGGTTGCAGCGCAGCCCCTGCGACGGGTCGTAGGGCCCGTGCACCCGGTAGCCGTAGCGCCGGCCGGGCTCGATGCCGGGCAGGTAGCCGTGCCAGACGAAGCCGTCGACCTCGGTCAGCGCCACCCGCGTCTCGGCGAGCCCGCCGGGGGCGTCCGGGTCGGGGTCGAACAGGCACAGCTCCACGGCCTCGGCGACCTCGGAGAACAGTGCGAAGTTGGTGCCGGTGCCGTCGTAGCTGGCACCCAGCGGGTAGGCGTGCCCGGGCCAGGCCTGCATGGTCTGCGTCCTCTCGTCACGCGCCCCGGCCGTCGGCCGGGCGCGCGCTCACACTGTGGGGGGCGGGCACCGTTGCCGCAGGGTGGCGTGACCAGCGGGTCCACGCCGCAGCGCTCCCCACCCGCACGGGGGAGGGGAGCGCTCGATCGTCCCAGGAGGGGTCAGGCGTCGGCGAGGCGGGCGGGGAACCCGCCGGTCGCGACGGGGCCCCAGCGAGTCGGGGTGATCCGGACGAGGGCCTTGCCCTGGTCGGCCATGGCCTGCCGGTACTCGTCCCAGTCGGGGTGCTCGCCGGAGATCGCCCGGAAGTAGTCGACCAGCGGCTCCAGCGCGTCGGGCAGCGTGATGAGCTCGGCGTCGCCCTCGACCTGCACCCAGGCGCCGTCGAACTCCTCGCTCAGCACGACCACGGCGGCCCGGCCCGCCCGGGCGACGTTCGCCGACTTCGCGCGCTCGGGGTAGGTCGCGATCACGATCCGGCCCTCGTCGTCGACACCGCCGGTCACCGGCGAGGCCTGGACCCCGCCGTCGGACCGGGTCGTCATGAGCACCATGTGGTGGCGGGGACGGACGAAGTCCAGCAGCTCGTCGAGCTCGACGCGGTTGTTCGTGGCGATGGTGCGGGGCATGCGACGAGCCTAGGGCGGTCGCGGGGTCCCCGCCCGTCCTGCGCGGCCACTAGGGTCCACGGGCGTGAGCACCGTCTTCACCAAGATCATCGACGGCGAGATCCCCGGCCGGTTCGTCTGGGCCGACGAGCACTGCGTCGGCTTCCTCTCCATCAACCCGCTCGGCCCGGGCCACACCCTGGTCGTGCCGCGCGCCGAGGTCGACCAGTGGGTCGACGCCGACGCCGGGCTCGTCGCCCACCTCACGACCGTCGCGCGGACCGTGGGCCTCGCGGTGCGCGAGATCTGGTCGCCGCCGCGGGTCGGCCTGCTCGTCGCCGGGTTCGAGGTGCCCCACCTGCACGTGCACGTCTTCCCGGCCTGGGACATGCGGGCGTTCGACTTCGCGAACGCCGCCGCCTCGGTCGACGGCGCCGAGCAGGACGGCCACGCGGACGCCCTGCGCACCGCGCTGCGCGCCGCCGGCCACGGCGAGCACGTCCCGGACGGGCCCGCGTGCACCTGATCCTCGTCCGGCACGCGCTGCCGGAGGCCGCCGACCACGCCGACGGCTCGCACGCCGACCCGGGCCTCGCCCCCGAGGGCCACGCGCAGGCCGCCCGCCTGGTGGACGCGCTGGCCGGGTCCGGCGTCGACGCGCTCTACACCAGCACCATGCTGCGCGCGGTGCAGACCGCGGCGCCGCTGGCGGCGGCCCGCGGGGTCGCCCCGGTGACCCGCGAGGACCTGCGCGAGTACGACGCCGAGCGCTCCACCTACGTCCCGGTCGCGCAGATGGCGGCGGCGGACCCGGCGGCCTGGGAGCGGATGCGGGCCGGGCACCTGCCCGACCACGTCGACGGCGCCGCGTTCCGTGCGCGGGTGTGCGGGGCGGTCGAGGAGATCGTCGCGGCCCACCCCGGGCGGGCGACGGTCGTGGTCGTCGCGCACGCCGGTGTGGTCAACGCCTACCTCGCCTCGACGCTCGGGATCGGGGCCGGGCTGCCGTTCCCGCTCGACTACGTCGGCGTGTCACGGGTGGTGTGCGCGCGCGACGGGATGCGCAAGGTCCGCACGGTCAACGAGGTCTCCCACGTCGCGGACCTGCTGTGACCGGCGGGTCACCCTCCGGTCACGTCGGGGTCGGCACCCGGCGGAACCCGTGACGTCGAGCGCTTGCCGTCGACCGCTGGACGGACCTCGGGGTCACGGTGTCGCGGTTCGGCCGCCGTTCACCGCCGTCGGCCTGCCGTCCGGCTTCACGGGCGCCGACCCACGCGCCCGGCGGTCGACGTATACATAGGCTCGACGAGAAATCCTCCGGTCGCCGACGCCGTGGCGGCCGTGGTCGCAGCACGGTCGCGGGGTGCGACGCCCCCGGGCCGCGACGTCGGACGTCGAAGGGAAGGCCCACGTCGATGGCAGCACCGGGCGGTGCCGGAGCCGGGGACGACGACCGTCGTACCCCCGGGGCTCCCGCCGTCGGCCCCGCCCCGCGGGGCCCGCTCGCCGTCGCCGACTTCCGCGCGCTGTTCTCGGCCGAGATCCTCTCCACCGCCGGTGACCAGGTCGCCCGGGTCGCACTGACCGTCCTCGTCCTCGATCGCACCGGGTCGGTCGCCTGGTCGGCCGGGATCTACGCGCTGACCTTCCTGCCCGCGCTGCTCGGCGGGCTGCTGCTCGGGCACCTCGCCGACCGCGTCCCGCGGCGCCGGCTGCTGGTGCTCACCGACCTGGCCCGTGCCGCGCTGGTCGCGGTCATGGCGACGCCCGGGCTGGACCTGACCGTGCTCGCCGCGCTGCTCGTGGTCGTCGTGCTGCTCGGCGGGCCGCACTCCGCGGCCCGCTCGGCACTGCTGCCCGATCTGCTGCCCGGGGTCCTGCTGGCCCGCGGGCTCGCGCTGCGCCAGGTGTCGGTGCAGGTCGCGCAGGTCGCCGGGTTCGGCGGTGGCGGGCTGCTGGTCGCGACGCTGAGCGCGAGCGGGGCCCTGCTGGTGGACGCCACGACGTTCCTGCTCTCGGCCGTCGTCGTGGCCGCGGGGCTGCGCGACCGGCACGCCGTGGACCCCGCGGCCGGGGGGAACGGGGCGTGGTGGCGCTCGACGCTGTCCGGGCTGCCCGTGGTGTTCGGCCACCGGCGCCGCCGGGCACTCGTGCTGGTGGCCTGCCTCGTGGGGATCTTCGTGCTGCCCGAGGCGCTGGCCGCCGCGCACGCCGACGCACTGGGTGCGGGCGCGGCGGCGACCGGTGTCCTCATGGCCGCCGATCCCGCGGGCAGCGCGGTCGGTGCGCTGCTGGCCGCCTACCTGCTCCCGGAGCGGCTGCGGGAGCGTGCCATCGCGCCGCTGGCCACCGCGGCGGCGCTCGCGCTGGCCCTGACCCCGTTCACGACGGGCGTCGGGCAGGCGGTCGCGGCGTGGGTGCTGTCGGGTGCCTGCGCGACGGCCTGCCTCGTGCAGGCACAGGCCGGATTCGCGCGGGCCACGCCCAGCGCGGTCCGTGGCAGCGCCACCGGGGTGGCGGTGGCCGGGCTCGTCGCGAGCCAGGGGGTGGCGGTGCTCGCGGGCGGTCTGCTGGCCGAGCGGACCGACCCCGCGACGGCGCTCGGGATCGTCGGCGCGGTCGGGGTCGTCCTCGCACTGGCCACCGTCCCGCTGCTGGGACGGTCGGTGTCGGTCACGGGGGCTCCGGGATGACCGGAACGGATGTCTCGTGGGGGTCTCACCAGCCTCGGTTGCGCACGACGTCACCCCCCGTCGGTCCGGCGATCCACTCAGTCACTGTTCGTGACTATCGAAAGGTCAGTGTACCCGTTCGGGTGACACGAACGGGGTCGTCCGACTCCGACGCCGCCGGGCGCCCCCTTCTTTCGGACAGGTCGTCGTGACGGCCGTTCGCAGCAGTGACGGTGCCTCCGCACGGTGGCCGGTCCGCGATCTCCCGGTGCGCGTGCTCGTGCTGCTCGTCGTGGTCGAGCTGGCGGCGACGGCGCTGGTCGTCGGCGACCTCGTGCAGCTGCCCCGCGACCGGGCGACCGGGACGGCGGCGCTCGGCGCGCTCGGCATCGCCGCGCTCGGAGCGGTGCACACCGAGCTGGCCACCGGCATCGAGCGGGTCCGGCGGCGGGTGGCGCACGCCTCGTACTTCGACCTGTCGAGCGTGTGGACCTTCGCCGCGGCGCTGCTGCTGCCGCCCGGGCTCGCGGGGCTGGTCGTCGCCGCGGTGTACGGGCACCTGTGGTGGCGGGTGTGGCGCCCTGCGGGCGCGCCGCTGCACCGGCACGTCTACACCACCGCGACCGTGGTGCTGGCCGCGCTCGCGGCGTCGGTGGTGGTCTCGCCCGAGTCGCTGACGACGGCCGCGGGCGTCGGCACCGGCAGCCCGGTCGCCGGCTACGCCCTGCTCGTGCTGGCCATGGTGCTCTACGTCGTGGTCAACCAGACCCTGGTGGCGGCGGCGCTGGCGCTGTCGGCGGGGCGCTCACCGGCCTGGCGCGGCCTGGTGGGGGACTGGGACGACCACGTGCTGGAGGGCGCGACGCTGTGCCTGGCGGTGCTGGCCGCGCTGGCCGTGCAGCGCCAGGTGCTGCTCGTGCTGCTGGTGCTGCCGCCGCTGCTCGTGCTGCACCGGGCGGTGCTGATCCGCCAGCTGGAGGAGCGCGCCAACACCGACGCCAAGACCGGGCTGCTGACCGCGGCGGCCTGGCGCGGACGCGCGCACCGGGCGCTCGCCCGGGCCCGCCGCCAGCGCGGCGCCGCCGCCGTGCTGATCCTGGACCTGGACCACTTCAAGTCGGTCAACGACGGCTACGGCCACCTCGCCGGGGACGAGGTGCTCTCCGCCGTCGCCCGCTCGCTGACCTCGCAGGTGCGCGAGGTGGACCCGGTGGGCCGCTTCGGCGGCGAGGAGTTCGTGGTGCTGCTCGCCGGGCTGCCCGCCGGCCCCGAGGGCCGCGACCTGGCCCACAGTGCGGCCGAGCGGATCCGGCGGACCGTGCGCGGGCTGACGGTGCAGGTCGACGGCCCGGGCGACGGCCTCACCATCTGCGACCTGTCGGTGTCGGTCGGGGTCGCGGTCGCCGGCGGCGACGGCGAGTCCCTCGACGAGCTCCTGCAGGTCGCCGACCACGCGCTGTACGCGGCCAAGCGGGCCGGGCGCAACCGGGTCCGGACCGGCCGCGACGGGACCGCGCCGGCGGGCTGACGACCGCGCCGCCGGCCCCGGCACGGCCTGCCCGTGCGGTGCGCGCCGTCCCGCGGCGGCCCGCCCCCTCGCGCGGCCCGGGTGCCGCTCAGGCGTGCTCGGAGGCGGCGGGGAAGGTGTGGCGCCCGATCCGCACCGCGTCGCGACCGGCGCGCTTGGCCGCGTACAGCGCGGAGTCGGCGACCTCGAGCAGCCCGGTGAGGTCGTGCCCGTCGTCGGGGAACAGCGCGCCCCCGATGGAGACGGTGATCCCCACGCCCGCGGCCCGCCCGGCCCCGGCCGGGACGCCGTTCCCGGAGTGCGGCACCCGCTGGGCCGGCACGCCGTCCGGCGGCGCGACGGGGCGGCCCTCGCCGGAGACGCGCCGGCGCAGCCGCTCGGCGATCTGGCGGACCTCGTCGCGCCCGTCGTGGCCGGAGAGACGGGGGAGCAGCACCACGAACTCCTCGCCGCCGAAGCGGCCCACGAGGTCGACCTCCCGCAGCTCCTCCCGCAGCACCTGGGCGGTGGCGGCCAGGACCTGGTCGCCGACGAGGTGGCCGTGCGTGTCGTTGATCTCCTTGAAGTGGTCCAGGTCCAGGATCAGCACGGCCGCGGGCCGCCGTTCGCGCTCGGCCATCGTCAGGGCGTGCCCGCCGCGCAGGTGCCACGCCGCGTGGTTGAGCAGGCCGGTCTTGGCGTCGGTGTCGGCGCGCTCGCGCAGCTGGCGGACCAGGATCGTGCGGTGCAGGGCCAGGATCGGCGGCACCGCCAGGAGCGCGACGAACGGCCCCGTCGCCGTCAGGGCCCCGGCCGTCAGCGCCCCGAGACACAGCGTGGCGAGCTCGAGGGTGAGCTCGTCGCCCCCGAACAGGATCCGCACGACGCGGGTGTCGGGACTCGCCATCGCGACCACGCCGAGGACCAGGCAGGTGTTCACCACGGTGTAGGTGAGCAGCGCCAGCAGCAGGGCCACCGTCCCGGGGACGCTGCCGTAGAGCTCGCCCGGCCGGGTCGCGGCCAGCACCCCGGCCGCGGCGTGCACGGCGAGGATCACCGTCGCCGCGCTGTAGACCTCGCGGTAGACCGGGCGGCGGTCCGGCGGCGGGACCGGGCGCAGCACCCGCACGTAGAGGTGGGTGTAGACGACCGCGACGACGAGCGCGCCCAGCGCGGGCGGCAGCAGCAGCGCCGAGGCGAAGGTCCACACCGAGGTCAGGTTCACGTGGTGGGTCTCGGCGGTGTAGCGCCGGATCCGTTCCACGCCCGCGACGACCTCGGTGTGCAGGACGCCGGCGACGGCGAGCGTCGCGAGCAGCACGAGCGTGGGCCGGTCGAGCCGGGGCGGCGCGAGCAGGCCGGCGACCACCAGGCACAGCGCGAGCAGCTCGACGGCGAGGACGGGCCCGAGCAGGCGGGTCGGCATCGACCAGAGCGGCCAGCGGGTGACGCGGAACCACGGGACCGGAGCCGGGGCCATGTCGTCCTCCCCTCCCGCGGCCTGCGTACGCACTCGATCCTGCCCGGCCCGCGGGCACCACGACCGATCCGTCCGCGTGATCCTAACCGCACACGGTCGCGCGGAGTGATCGATGCGGGTTCGTGACCGCGTTGTGCCTGCTCGGACGAGTGAGTCGGTCACGCTGGGTGTGCGGACTCGGCGCACCGGGTGATTGTTGCCTCCGCAATGGTGCCCGCCGGTTTGTTTTCCGCGGAGTGCCGGGCGACCCTTTCCGGCGGTGCGCGCGAAATGGTCCGACGGTCATCTCGTGCCGATCCGGCCCGCGGACTCGAATGTCGCGGGCCGGATCCGCGTTCCGGTCAGTACGTGCGGATCTTCAGGGAGGAAGGGGTGATCCGGGTGCGTAACTGGGGTTGGTGAACGACATCCGGCGGTCCCGCCGGAATGAATCGATCAACACACGTCGGAAAGCGCGGAAGGGGGTACTCGAATGCGTAACTGGGGTTGGTGACACCGCACCGTCCGCGCCTCGCGCCACGGGCCGCGGCGGCACCACCGACCGGGTGACCGGACGGTGCCGCCGCGCCCGGCGGCGCCGCCGGGTCGTCACGGCTACCGGTCCGTAGAGTGGGACCACGAGTCGATGCCGGCCGTGGTGGCGGAGGCCGCCCGCACGGGGCCGGCGGCGAGGAGGCAGCACGTGACGACGAACCGGTGGCTCTCGGCGATCCGGCGCCCGGCGGACCTGCGCGGTCTGGACCGGGACGAGCTGGCGTCGCTGGCGTCGGAGATCCGCGCGTTCCTGATCAGCGCGGTCTCGCGGACCGGCGGGCACCTGGGGCCCAACCTGGGTGTCGTCGAGCTGAGCATCGCGCTCCACCGGGTCTTCGAGTCCCCGCAGGACACGCTGATCTGGGACACCGGCCACCAGGCCTACGTCCACAAGCTGCTGACCGGCCGCCACGAGGGCTGGGACCGGCTGAAGAAGACCGGCGGGCTGTCGGGCTACCCGAGCCGCGCCGAGTCCGAGCACGACCACGTGGAGTCCAGCCACGCGTCGTCGTCGCTGTCGTGGGCCGACGGGATCGCCCGCGCGCACGCGCTGACCGGTGTCGACCGCCACGTCGTCGCCGTGATCGGCGACGGCGCGCTGACCGGCGGCATGGCCTGGGAGGCGCTGAACAACATCGCCGCGGGCGACGACCGCAACGTCGTGATCGTCGTCAACGACAACGGCCGCTCCTACTCGCCCACGATCGGCGGGCTGGCCGACCGGCTCGCGTCGCTGCGGCTGCAGCCGGGCTACGAGCGCGTGCTCGAGGCGGGCAAGCGCACCGTGCGGGGGACCCCCGTCGTCGGGCCGGTGCTCTACGCCGGGCTGCACGCGTTCAAGGCCGGGGTGAAGGACGCGCTGTCCCCGCAGGAGCTGTTCTCCGACCTGGGGCTCAAGTACTTCGGCCCCGTCGACGGGCACGACATCGGCCAGCTGGAGTCCGCGCTGCGCCGCGCCAGGCGCTTCGGCGGGCCGGTCATCGTGCACGCGGTCACCCGCAAGGGCAACGGCTACCCGCCCGCCGAGAACGACGAGGCCGAGCAGATGCACAGCCCGGCCGCGTTCGACCCGGAGACCGGTCTGCCGACCGGCACCCCGGTCACCGGCTGGACCGACGTGTTCGCCGAGGAGATCGTCGAGCTGGGCGCCCGGCGCACCGACGTCGTCGCGATCACCGCGGCCATGCTCGGCCCGACCGGGCTCGCGCCGTTCGCCGCGGCCTACCCGGACCGGATCGTCGACGTCGGCATCGCCGAGCAGCACGCGCTGACCACCGCCGCGGGGCTCGCCCGGGCCGGGCGGCACCCGGTCGTCGCGCTGTACTCGACGTTCCTCAACCGGGGCTTCGACCAGCTGCTGATGGACGTCGGCCTGCACCGCGAGCGGGTCACTCTGGTGCTGGACCGCTCCGGGGTCACCGGCAGCGACGGACCGTCGCACAACGGCATGTGGGACCTCTCGCTGCTCGGCATCGTGCCCGGCATGCGGGTCGCCGCCCCGCGCGACGAGGGCACCCTGCGCGAGGAGTTCCGGGAGGCCACCGCCGTCACCGACGGCCCGACCGCGCTGCGCTACCCCAAGGGCTCGGTGATCGACGGGGTCCCGGCGCTGCGCCGGATCGACGGCCCGGCCGGCGTCGACGTGCTGCACGAACCCGCCGACGGCCGCTCGCAGGTGCTGCTCGTCTGCGTCGGCGCCTTCGCCAGGACCGGTGTCGCGGTGGCACGGCGGCTCGCCGACCAGGGCGTCGACGTCACCGTCGTCGACCCGCGCTGGGTGCTGCCGGTGCCGCGCGAGCTGCTCACCCTCGCCGCCGACCACCAGCTCGTGGTCACCCTGTCCGACTGCGGCACCCACGGCGGCTTCGGCTCGGCCCTGTCGGACGCGCTGCGCGGCGCCGAGCTCGACGTCCGCCAGCGCGACCTCGCGCTGCCGCAGGAGTACCTGGAGCACGGCAGCCGCGACGACGTGCTGGCCGCGACCGGGCTCACCGAGCAGGACATGGCCCGCCGGATCACCGAGTGGGCCGCCGCCGCGGTCCCCTCGACGCCCGAGGGCGCCGTCCCCGGCCGGGAGCGCGCCCGCTGATGCGCGTGATCGTCGTCGAGGACGAGCCGGCGATGGCCGACGCGGTGGCGCGCGGCCTGCGCCGCGACGGCATGGCCGTCGACGTCGCCTACGACGGCGACGAGGGCTCGGAGAAGCTCTCGGTCACCCGCTACGACGTCGCCGTCCTCGACCGGGACCTGCCCGGGCGCAGCGGGGACGACCTCTGCGACGAGGTCGTCGCCGCCGGCGGGCTGACCCGGGTGCTGATGCTCACCGCGTCCGGCACGCTGGCCGACAAGGTCGACGGGCTGTCCCGCGGCGCCGACGACTACCTGGCCAAGCCCTTCGACTTCCCCGAGCTGGTGGCCCGGGTGCGGGCACTCGGCCGCCGCGCCACCCCGGCGGTGCCGCCGACCCTGCGCGCCGGCGACGTCGTGCTGGACCCGGCGCGGCGCACCGTGCTGCGTGACGGGCGCCCGGTCGAGCTGACCCGCAAGGAGTTCGGCGTGCTGGAGGTGCTGCTCGCGGCGGGGGGCGCCGTGGTGTCGTCGGAGGAGCTGCTCGAACGCGTGTGGGACGAGAACGCCGACCCGTTCACCACCACCGTCCGGGTCACCGTCATGACCCTGCGCAAGAAGCTGGGCGCGCCGGGGCTGATCGACACCGTCGTCGGGGCCGGGTACCGGGTGCCCGCCGACGGGGTCCCCGCGGCGTGACGCCGTGGGGAACCTGCGGCCGCGGCTGACGCTCCTCGCGACCGCGCTGGTCGCGGTGGTCGCGGCGCTGCTGCTGTGGCTGGGCTGGATGCTGGTCGGCGCGGCCGTCGCCGGGACGCCGGTGCTGCCCGGCACCGTCGTCGTCGGCGGGGTGGCGGTGCCCGCGCAGACCGCGCGCGACGCGATCGCCGCGTCGGCGCGGGCCGAGGTGCTCCGTGCCGGGCTGATCGCGTTCCCGCTGGTCGTCGCGGCCGGGGCGGTGACCTCGTGGGTCCTGGTCGGACGGGTCCTGCACCCGCTGCGGCGGGTGGTGGACACCGCGTCGCGGCTGTCGGCGAGCTCGCTGGACGAGCGGGTCGCGCTGGCCGGTGCGCGCGGGGAGGTCGCGGAGCTGGCCGGGGCGGTCGACGCCATGCTCGACCGGCTGCAGGGCGCCTTCGACGCCCAGTCCCGGTTCGTCGCCAACGCCGGGCACGAGCTGCGCACCCCGCTGGCGGTGCTGCGGACCGAGATCGACGTGACCCTCGCCGATCCCGACGCCGACGCGGCCGAGCTGCGCCGGATGGCCGAGGTCGTGCGCGACGCCGGCCGCCGCTGCGACGAGCTCGTCTCCGGCCTGCTGCTGCTCGCCCGCACCGAGGCCGGGGGAGCGCTGCAGGGCTCCGACCGGGTGCCCGTCGACCTCGCGGCGCTGGTGGCCGCGGAGCTGACGGCGGTCGGTGCGGACGCGGTGGCCCGTGGCCTGGTCGTGCGCACCGACCCGCGCCCGGCGACGGCACGCGGGAACGAGCCGCTGCTGCGGCGCATGGTGGCGAACCTGCTGGAGAACGCGGTGCGCCACAACCACGACGGCGGCTGGATCGAGGTCGGCTGCGGCACCGGCGGCGACGTGGTGCTGCGGGTGGCCTCGTCGGGGCCGGAGCTGGCGCCGGACCGGGTGTCGGAGCTGTTCGAGCCGTTCCGGCGCGGGCCGGTGGCCCGGACCGCGCACACCCGGGGGTCCGGGCTGGGACTGTCGATCGTGCGGGCCGTCGCCGCCGCGCACGGGGGCCGGGTCACCGCGACGGCGGTGCCCGGAGGTGGGCTGGAGGTGCGCGTGGAGCTGCCGGGGACCGCGGACGAGCGCGTCGCCCCGGCCGGGGAGCCGCTGCGGGCGCGCTGACCGGCACCGGCCGACGGCTGGTCCGGAGCGTGCGCGCGCCGGTTCCGGGTTCGCGCGCGGCGTCGGAGGTCGCGCGTGCCGCAGCATGCGCGAGGGCGGGATCAGCGCGCGGCGGGGACGGCGCCGTCCGCGGGGCGGTCAGGCCCGGGTCGCGAGCGCCGGCTCCAGCAGCGGGGCGAGCAGCTCGACCTGCCACGGCCGGGCACCGCCGGCGACGAGGGCGGCCGCGACGTCGCCGTCGGCGGGCGGGGTCCAGCACAGCCGGCGCAGCAGGTCGGGCTGCAACAGGTTCTCCACCGGCACGTCGTGCCGCTCGGAGACGCCGGTCAGCGCGGAGCGGGCGGCGGCGAGGCGGGCGGCGGCGTCGGGGTCGCGGTCGGCCCAGCGCGAGACCGGCGGGGGGCCGTCGGTCGGTGCCGAACCCCGGGGCAGCTCGGAGTCGGGCAGCTCCGCGGCACGGCGCAGCGCGTCGAACCAGTAGCGGGCCAGCCGTCGCTGGGAGCGGCCCCGGAACACCGGCAGCCCCGCGAGGGCCGCGGCGGAGTCGGGGTTGCGCACGGCGGCGTCGACGATGGCGGCGTCGGGCAGGACCCGGCCGGGCGCGATGTCGCGTTCCGCGGCGAGCGAGTCGCGGGCCTGCCACAGCTCGCGGACCGCCGCCAGCGGTCGCGGACGGCGGACCTTGTGGATGCCGGAGGTACGGCGCCAGGGCTCCGCCCGCGGCGGCGACGGCGGCGCGGTGCGCACGGCCTCGAACTCCTGGCGGGCCCACTCGAGCTTGCCCTGCTCGTCGAGCATGCGGGTCAGGACGTCGCGCAGGTCGGTGAGGACCTCGACATCGAGGGCGGCGTAGACCAGCCAGTCCTCGGGCAGCGGGCGGCGTGACCAGTCGGCGGCGCCGTGGCCCTTCTCCAGCCCCAGCCCGAGCAGGTTCTCCACCATCGGGCCGAGACCGACCCGGGGGAGCCCCGCCAGCCGTCCGGCGAGCTCGGTGTCGAACAGCGACGCCGGACGCAGGTCCAGCTCCGCGAGGCAGGGCAGGTCCTGCGACGCGGCGTGCAGCACCCACTCCGGGCCGTCGAGCGCCTCGGCCAGCGGGCCGAGCGCGCCCCGCAGCGGGATCGGGTCGACCAGGGCCGACCCGGCGCCGGCCCGGCGCAGCTGCACCAGGTAGGCCCGCTGGGAGTACCGGAACCCCGAGGCCCGCTCCGCGTCGACGGCGACCGGCCCGCTGCCCCCGGCGAACGCCGCTGCCACACGGGCGAGCTCGTCGGGGGTCGCGGTGACCGGCGGAAGACCGTCGGCGGGGTGGAGCAGGGGTACCGGATCGGGTGAACCGTCCGGGGACGCCGAGGCGGGCGACGCGGTGATGTCCGTGCCGCCGGCCGCGCCGGTCCCGGGAGTCAGCGAATGACCCCCGCACGCATGGCGAGCGCGACCATCTGGGCGCGGTCGCCGGTGCCGAGCTTGCGGCCGATCCGGGAGAGGTGGCTCTTCACCGTGAGCGCGGAGAGGTTCAGGGCCTCGCCGATCTCCTTGTTGGACTGGCCGTCCGCGACGAGCTGCAGCACCTCGACCTCGCGCGCCGACAGCTCGCGCGGGGTGTTGTCGGTGCCCGGCACGCGGGATCCGGTGGCGAGCAGCGGGGCGACCGTCGGGTCGGCGTAGACGCCGCCGTCGAGGACCCGCTTCACGCCGTCGGTCACGACCGACGGCGAGGCCGACTTCAGCAGGTACGCCTGCGCGCCGGCCTGGAACGCCGAACGGACCGCGTACGGGTCGTCGGAGGAGGCGAGCACGACCAGCCGGTTCCAGCCGAGCGAGCGGAGCTCGCTGACCAGGTCCAGCCCGCTGCCGTCGGGCAGCGTGAGGTCGAGGATCGCGAGGTCGCACGGTCCGGCGGCGTGCGCGCGGGCCCGGGCCTCGGTCACCGAGGCGGCCTCGTGGACGGTGCCGGCGCCCATCGAGCGGAGCCGCCCGGCGATCGCCTCACGGAGCAGCGGGTGGTCGTCCACGACGAGGACCGTGAACAACTCCTCCCGCGGCTGCGGGACGATCCCCGGCGAGAGCACGGCTCCACCGATGGGAGCGCCACCCGCGGTGGTGCTGCCGGAGCTCTGCGCCGGCACTTGCTGGCCAAGTACAGCCACGTCGTCAACCTTCCTGGAGTCGGTCGTACGCCCCCGACCAACACCGGAACCCGAGGGACGGAGAGTGGCGCTCGGCCGCCCGGGTGGGTGCCATGGAAGAGATGGTATCCCTCCATGCGGCCTAACGTCGCGTGTGCATTCGAACTTCCGGCCCGGAAAGTTACATGCATGTGGGCGCGGTCCCACCCCTCCGGGTGAACTTTTTGCCACGCGTGCCGCTGACCTGCGGCGATCAGCCCGGTGACCGGCTCAACGGTACTGCGCCGACCGGAGGCAGGCCCGCTGCGGTCGCCACCAACGAGGCGAACGCGGCGGCGTGTCGGCCGAGATCGGCGTCGCTCTCCGTAGGCGACCAGGAGGCGCGCAGCTCGACGTCGTCCTCCCGGGGCGGGGTCGCGCCGGGGCCGTCGCCGCCGCCGCTCAGCCCGCCGAAGCGGACCGACGACGTCTGGGTGACGGTGCCGCCCAGTGCGGTGAAACCGGCTCCGGCGTGCTCGAGCGCGTCGGTCAGCCAGGACCATCCGATCCGCGGGAGCATGTCGTCGCCGAGCTGCCCGGGCTCGAGCCGGGCCTGGACGAAGCAGACGAGCCGGAAGGTGCCCTCCCAGCGTTCCTGGCCGTCCGGGTCGTGCAGCAGGATCAGCCGGCCCGAGGTGTCCGGCTCGTCGAGGTCGTCGGTGCCGTCGCCCCGGTGCCCGATGTCGGCCTCCACGCTGGTCGCCCAGCTGTACGGCGCGAGCCTGGGCGGGGCCTCGAGCGGCCGCACGACGAGCTCGGGGCGCGGCCGGAGCGACGCGAGCGAGCGGACCGCGTCGCGGAACGCTGGTGGTGGTGAGTTCGGGTCCGGCACGGCGTCGGACTCTAGGCGGCGACACCCGCGGTACCGGGCAGGCGCGCCGGGGCGCTCGCGCGTGCGGACCAGCCGCGTGGGACCATGCGGACGTCATGACTGCAGGCACCGTCTCCGCCCCGTCCGCCCGCCGCGACCTGGCCGGGTCCCCGTTCCTGGACGCCGCACGCGGCCGGACGCCCTCGCGGCTGCCGGTCTGGTTCATGCGCCAGGCCGGGCGCTCGCTGCCGGAGTACCGGGCCCTGCGCCAGGACAACGGGATGCTCGAGGCCTGTCTGACCCCGGACCTGACCTGCGAGATCACCCTGCAGCCGATCCGGCGGCACGGGATGGACGCGGCGATCCTGTTCTCCGACATCGTCGTGCCGCTGTACCTGGCCGGGATCGGTGTCGACATCGTCCCGGGCACCGGCCCGGTCGTCGACTCGCCGGTGCGCACCGCCGCCGACGTCGCCGCGCTGCCCGAGCTGGCCCCCGAGCAGGTCGCCCGGGTCACCGAGGCGATCGGCCTGCTGCTGCCCGAGCTGGGCGACACCCCGCTGATCGGCTTCGCCGGGGCGCCCTTCACCCTCGCCTCCTACCTCATCGAGGGCGGCCCGAGCCGCAACCACGAGCGCACCAAGGCCCTCATGCGCTCCCAGCCGCAGGTGTGGCACGCCCTGCTGGGCCGGCTCGCGACCCTGACCGGCACGTTCCTGCAGCAGCAGGTCGCGGCCGGGGTCGACGCGGTCCAGCTGTTCGACTCCTGGGCGGGCGCGCTGTCCGAGCGCGACTACCGCGAGTTCGTCCTGCCGCACTCGGCCGCCGTCCTGGGCGCGCTCGCCGGGGCCGGGGTGCCGCGCATCCACTTCGGGGTCGGCACCGCCGAGCTGCTCGGCGCGATGACCGAGGCCGGCGCCGACGTGATCGGCGTCGACTGGCGCACCCCGCTCGACGTCGCGGCCCGGCGCGCCGGGGGAGCGGTGCCCGTGCAGGGCAACCTCGACCCGGCGGTGCTGTTCGCCGGGCAGGACGCCGTCGACGGCGAGGTCGCGCGCATCGCCGCGGAGGGCACCCGCACCCCGGGGCACGTGTTCAACCTGGGCCACGGCGTGCTGCCGCCCACCGACCCGGACGTGATCACCCGGACCGTCGAGACGATCCACGCCCAGCCGGTGCGATGACCCGCGTCGCCGTCGTCGGCGGCGGGATCTCCGGGCTGGCCGCCGCACACCGGCTCCGCACGCTGCTGGGGCCCTCGGCCGAGGTCGTCGTGCTCGAGCAGCGCGACCGGCTCGGCGGCGTCCTGCGCACCGTCGACCTGGCCGGGTCCCCGTTCGACGTCGGCGCCGAGGCGTTCCTCGTCCGGCGTCCCGAGGTGCCCGCCCTGCTCACCGAGCTCGGCCTGCGCGACGCCCTCACCCGTCCCACCGCCGCGACCGCCACGATCCGCGCCGGCGGGCGCACGGTGGGCCTGCCCCGCGGGACGCTCATGGGCGTCCCCGGCCGCGACGCCGTCCTGGACGGGGTGCTCTCGCCCGCCGGTCTGGCCGCCGTCGCCGCCGAGCCGGCGACCCCGCTGGACTGGGAACCCGGCGGCGACGTGGCGCTCGGGGCGCTGCTGCGCGACCGGTTCGGGCCCGAGGTCGTCGACCGGATCGCCGACCCGCTGCTGGGCGGGGTTTACGCCGGGCGCGTCGACACCCTCGGCCTGCGGGCCACGGTGCCCGCGCTGGCGGCCGCGCTCGACGCCGGTGCGCCGTCGCTGACCGCGGCCGCGAGCACCGGGATGGCCGCCTCCGGGCAGCGGGCCGGGACCCTGGCCGCCGGGACGCCCGCCGGTGGGGCCGTGCCGCAGCCGGTCGCCGCGGGCCCGGTGTTCGGCGCCGTGCGCGGCGGCTACGGCGCGCTCGTCGCCGCACTGGTCACGGCGTCCGCGGCGACGGTGCGGACCGGGACGACGGTGCGCGGGCTGCGGCGCGGCGACGGCGGCTGGCGGCTCGTGCTCGGTCCGGCACCGGCCCCGGAGCTCCTCGACGCCGACGCGGTCGTGCTCGCCGTCCCCGCCCCGGCCGCCCGTCGCCTGCTCGAGCCGGTGGTCCCGGCCGCGGGCGCCGCGGCCGGGCGGATCGCGTCGGCGTCCTCGGCGGTGGTCGCGCTCGCGTACCGCGCCGCCGACGTCGCCGCGATGCCGGGCACCTCGGGCTGCCTGGTCGCCGCGGACGAGCCGCTGTCGGTCAAGGGCGTCACGCACGCCTCGACCAAGTGGGCCCACCTCGGCGACGACGGCCTGGTCCGGCTGCGCGCCTCGGTCGGCCGCTTCGGGGAGGAGGCGAGCCTGCAGGTCGACGACGCCGAGCTCGTCGCCCGCGTGCGCGCCGACCTGCGCGTCCTCGACGGCATCGAGGCCCACCCGGTCGCGTCGCTGGTGCAGCGCTGGGGCGGCGGCCTGCCGCAGTACGGCGTCGGGCACGACGGGATCGTCGGCGCGCTGGAGTCCGCGGTGGCCGGTGTCGCGGGGCTGGAGGTCGCCGGGGCGATGCTGCACGGCGTCGGCGTGCCGGCCTGCGTCGGCACCGCCCGCGCCGCGGCCGAGCGGGTCGCCGCCGCCCTGGTGAGGGAACCCTCACCGGGCCGCGCGTAACATCGCCGGCATGGCCCGCGTCGACGTCAAAGCCATCAACGACACCATCCGGTACACCATGTGGTCGGTGTTCCGGGTCGAGCCGGGGCGCCTCGGCGACGACCGGACGGCGGCCTCGCGCGAGGCGGCGGAGTACCTCGACTCGCTGGCGAACAAGGACGTGACCGTCCGCGGGGTGTACGACCTCGCCGGCGTCCGGCACGACGCCGACTACATGATCTGGTGGCACGCCGCGGAGATCGAGTCGCTGCAGGCCGCCTACGCCGACCTGCGCCGCACCACCGCGCTCGGCCGGGCGAGCGTCCCGGTCTGGAGCCAGACCGCGCTGCACCGCCCGGCGGAGTTCAACAAGAGCCACGTGCCGGCGTTCATGGCGGGCGAGGACCCGAAGCGCTACGTCTGCGTGTACCCCTTCGTCCGCTCCTACGAGTGGTACCTGCTGCCCGACGCCGAGCGCCGGACCATGCTCGCCGACCACGGCAAGGAGGCCCGCGACTACGCCGACGTGCGCGCCAACACCGTGCCGGCCTTCGCCCTGGGCGACTACGAGTGGATTCTCGCGTTCGAGGCCGACGAGCTGTACCGCATCGTCGACCTCATGCGGCACCTGCGCGGCACCGAGGCCCGCCGTCACGTCCGCGAGGAGATCCCGTTCTACACCGGCCCGCGGGTCGAGGTCGGCGACCTCGTCGCGTCCCTGCCGTGACCGGCACCGGGGCCGCCCGTGCGGGCGGCCCCGGCCCGGGCCGGTCTCACGCGGTGTCGGGCTCCAGGCTCAGCGACACCGAGTTGATGCAGTACCGCAGGTCGGTCGGCGTGCCGTAGCCCTCGCCCGCGAAGACGTGGCCGAGGTGCCCGTGGCAGGTCGCGCACAGCACCTCGGTGCGCGTCATCCCCATGCTGGAGTCGGTCCGCTCGATGACCGCGTCCCCCGCGAGCGGGGTGAAGAACGACGGCCACCCGCAGTGCGACTCGAACTTCGTGTCGCTGCGGAACAGCTCGGCACCGCAGGCCCGGCAGCGGTACACGCCGGTGGTCGTGGTGTCGGTGTACTCACCGGTGAACGGGCGCTCGGTGCCGGCCTGGCGGAGGACCTGGTACTCCGCCGGGCTCAGCTGGGCCCGCCACTCCTCGTCGGACTTCTGCACCTTCGCAGCCGGGAGCTCGGACTCCGAGGTGGTGGTGTTGCGGCTGAACAGACCCATGCATCAACGGTAACCCGTCGCCGGGGCGCGTGCCGCCGGGTCAGCCGGCCCAGGTCGCGAGCACGACACCGGCGGCGTTCGCGATCACCCAGGCGGCCACGGCGAGCAGCAGCAGCGTCACGGCGACGGCCGCGGTCCGCTGCGGCCCGCGCAGCCGGTTCGCCGACTCGGCGAAGTCGCCGACACCCCGGATGTAGCCCTCCACCGAGCACGACGGCACCCGCTGCATGCGGTCCAGGTGGGCGGCGAACGCCCGGGCCTCGGGGTCGTCGGGGTCCAGGCCGAGCAGGTCGTCGTCGAACCGGGGGGACCGGTCGGGGTCGGTGGTCACGCCGCACGCTCCGTTCGGGTCGTTCGTGGGCACACGATAGTCCGCGGGAGTAGGTTCGCCCGGGTGGCGAGCCGAGACGTC
Source organism: Pseudonocardia spirodelae (assembly GCF_037727765.1). Taxonomy (NCBI): domain Bacteria; kingdom Bacillati; phylum Actinomycetota; class Actinomycetes; order Pseudonocardiales; family Pseudonocardiaceae; genus Pseudonocardia; species Pseudonocardia spirodelae. The sequence continues at coordinate 118,054 of NZ_JBBJUP010000002.1, forward strand.
GTGATGCTGCGGGTCGACGGGCCGGACGGGCCCCGCGACGTCCGCCTGACCAGCCCGGACAAGGTCGTGTTCGGCGAGCTCGGGGCGACCAAGCGCGAGGTGGTCGAGTACTACGTGGCCGTCGGTGCGCCGATGGCCCGCGCCCTGCGCGACCGCCCGACCAACCTCAAGCGGTTCAACTCCGGGGTCGACGGCGAGCCGTTCTTCGTCAAGCGGGTCCCCAAGGGCGCCCCGGACTGGGTGCGCACCTGCACGGTGACCTTCCCGAGCGGGCGCACCGCCGAGTCCGTCGCGATCACCGAGCCCGCGACGATCGCCTGGGCCGCGAACCTCAACACGCTCGACTTCCACCCGTGGCCGGTGCGCTGCGCCGACACCGACCACCCCGACGAGCTGCGGATCGACCTCGACCCGCAGCCGGGCACCGACTTCGGCGACGCGGTCGCCGTCGCGCAGACGCTGCGCGAGGTCCTCGGCGAGGCCGGGCTGACCGGGTTCGCGAAGACCTCCGGCGGGCGCGGTGTGCACGTGGCGTGCCCGATCCGGCCGGAGTGGGACTTCGTGGAGGTCCGGCACGCGGTCATCGCGATCGCCCGCCGCGTCTGCCGCCGGATCCCCGAGCGGGCCACCGTCGACTGGTGGAAGGAGGAACGCGGCGAGCGGGTGTTCCTCGACTTCAACCAGGCCGCCCGGGACCGGACGATCGCCTCGGCCTGGTCGGTGCGCGGCCTGCCCGGCGCGACCGTCTCCATGCCCGTGACCTGGGACGACCTCGGGTCGGTCGACCCGGCCGAGTTCACCCTGCGCACCGTCCCCGGCCTGCTGGAGCGCCACGGCGACCCGCACGCGGACATGGACGACGAGCGGCACCGGGGCAGCTGTGCGACCGCGCTGCAGTGGTACGCCGAGGACGCGGACGAGCGGGGGCTGGGGGACCTCCCGTACCCGCCGGAGTACCCGAAGATGCCGGGGGAGCCGCTGCGGGTACAGCCCAGCCGGGCCCGGAGGCAGGACTGACGCTGGGAGGCCGTGCCCGGCGCTGGCAGAATCCCCGGGCATGTACGCGGTCCTCGACGACGGCCCCTACGCCGGGGAGCAGGTGCGCATCGACCCCGACACCGCCGGCCGCCCGCCGCGGACGATCGAGCTGACCGACCCGGGTGGCGCACCGACCGGCTACGTGCTCATCGGCCCGCACGCCGACGACGACCGCTGGATCTACCGCCGCGCCCGCGGCGACGTCGACGACTGATCACCCGTCCCGTTCGCGGGCGCGCTTGCGGCGCCTCCCCTCGTGCATGGCCGCGACCCGCGGCACCGGGATCGCCCGGCCCTCGTCGAGCAGGACCTCCGGCAGCCCGGCCGGCGCCGGCCGCAGCTCCGGCCAGGTCGGTCGCCCGTCGAGCAGACCGGCGACCGTGGTCACGGTGAACTCGTCCGGTGACACCCGGTCCAGCTCGTCCCAGCGCAGCGGGAACGACACCGGCAGCCCCGGGCGCGCCCGCGGGCCGTAGGGCGCGGCGAGCGTCGCACCGCCGGCCCGGGTGGGGTCCAGGAACACCCGCCCGCCGCGGTCGGCGACGATGAACGCGGTCGTCGCGACGTCCGGGTCGAGGGCGGCGGCGCGGGCGCACAGCGCGCGGGTGGCGGCGAAGGCGTCCTCGACCGGCACCGGCCCGGCGAGCGGGACGACCAGGTGCAGCCCGGTCGCGCCGCTGGTCTTGACCGCGGCGTCCATGCCCAGCGCCGTCAGGGCCGCGCGCACCGGGTGTGCGGCCGCCACGACGCGGTCGAAGCCGGCGCCGTCCGGCGGGTCGAGGTCGACGACCAGCTCGGCGGTCGTCACGGCGCCGTGCGGGACGAGCGTGGGGTGGAACTCGACGGCGCGCTGGTTGGCGAACCACAGCAGCGTCCGGCGGTCGTGGCACAGCGGGTAGTGCACGGTCCGCTGCGAGGAGCCCGCCCAGACGTCGACGGTCGGGATCCAGTCGGGCGCGCCGCGGGGCAGGTTCTTCTGCATGAACGGGGCCTGCCCGGGCCGGGCCCGCACGACCGACAGCGGCCGGTCGGCCAGCGCGGGCAGCAGCAGTTCGGCGACGGCGTCGAGGTGGTCGACCAGCGCCCGCTTGGTGACGCCCGCGCCGTCGAAGGCCTCGGCGTCCAGGCTGGTCAGCTCGACGCCGTCGCGGACCTCGTCGACCTGCCTGCGCGCCATCTCAGCCCCCGATGAACCCGCGCTCGGCCAGCCAGGCCCGGGCGACGTCGCGGGGGCTCTGCCCGTTCGCCGACACCCGGCCGTTGAGCTGCTGCATGGTCGGCTGGTCCAGGGCGGCGGCGATCGGGCCGAAGATCGCGGCGATCTGCGAGTCCCGGTCGAACACGTCGGCCCGGAACACCGGCACCGCGCTGTAGGTGATGTGGTAGCCGCGGTCGTCGTCGAGGACCTTCAGCCCGAGGGCGGGGATGCGGCCGTCGGTGGCGGCGACCTCCCCGAACAGGCAGACCCCGTCGGCGGTGGACTGGAAGATCACGCCCTGGTCCAGCGTCTTGCGCCGGGTGTCGGGCAGCGTGAAGTCGTAGGCGCGCTGCAGCCCGGCGAGGCCGTCGGCGCGCGAGGCGTACTCGGTCTCCACACAGACGTCGCCGGGCTGCCCGGACCGGACGTAGGCGGCCATGTCGCTGATCGTGTTCAGCCGCAGCCGGGCGGCCGTCGCGCCGTCGACGACGAAGGAGTACGTGTTGTCGAACCGCGCCCGGTCGAGCCAGACGACGCCGTTCTGCGCGCGGTCGCGGGTGCGCAGCTCGGCCAGCACCCGGTCGTCGTCGAGCTTGCGGGTCTCGCGCAGGTAGGACGCCCAGGCGGTGCCGGTGTACTCCCAGTAGGTGGAGATGTCGCCGGAGAGCAGCGCCTGCCGGGTCGCGTCGGAGCCGCCGATGTTGCAGCGGTCGGTGACCGACGCCCCGGCCGACTCCAGCGCGGCGATCGAGATCTGGCAGAGGATCTGCTGCTCGTCGAAGTTCTTCGACCCCACGACGAAGGTGCGCCCGGACAGGTCGGCCCCCTCGGCCAGCGACCCGGCGCCGGCGCGCGGCCCGGAGCCGGCGAGCCCGGTGCAGCCGCTCGCGAGCAGGACGACGGCGATCAGGGCCGGGAGCAGGGTCCGCAGCGGGGAGGGGGTCACGGAGTCGTCCGGGATCGTCGCAGGGATGGTGCGGCCACCCGACCATGAACGGCTCCACGGCGCAACGTGCACACGCCGGAGACGCCGGCGGCCCCGCCCCCCTCGACGAGGTGGGACGGGGCCGCCGGCCGGACGGCGGTCAGCCGATGAAGCCCTTCGAGGTCAGCCAGTCGCGGGCGACCTGGCGCGGGTCCTGGCCGAACGAGGAGACCTTGCCGTTCAGGTCCAGGATGGTGTTGTAGTCCAGGGCCTGGGCGATCGGCGCGAGCACCTGCCGGACGGCCGGGTTGGCGTTGTAGACGTCGGCCTTGATGGTCGGCGCCGCGTTGTAGGTGACGTGGTACTTCTTGTCGTCGTCGAGGACCTTCAGCTTCAGGCCGGGGATGCGGCCGTCGGTGGTGAAGACCTCGCCGAACAGGCACTTGTTGTCGGCGGTGGCCTGGTAGATCACGCCGGTCGCGAGCACCTGCGGGTTCTGCGCGGTGAAGCCGTAGGTCTTCTCCAGGCCGCGCAGGCCGTCGTCACGCGAGTTGTACTCGGTCTCCACGCACACCGAGCCGGCCGGGGCCTTGCCCGAGTTGATGTAGTCGGCCATCTGCGACAGCGACGTGATGCCGAGCTCCTGCGCCTTCGCCTCGGTCATGGCGAACGCGTAGGTGTTGTTGAAGTTGGCCTTGTCCAGCCACTGGATCTTGTTCTGCTCCAGGTCCCGCTGCGCGACGAGGTTGTAGAGCTCGTTGTCGTCGGTGATGCGGCGGGTCTCCTTGAAGAACGACGCCCACGCGGTGCCGGTGTACTCCCAGTAGATGTTGATGTCACCGGCGATCAGCGCCTGGCGGGTGACGTCGGTACCACCGGTGTTGCAGCGGTCGGTGACCTGGCCCCCGGCCGACTCGAGCGCGGCGACGGTGATCTGGCAGAGCACCAGCTGCTCGTCGAAGTTCTTGCCGCCGACGACGTACTGCTGGCCGTTCAGGTTGCCGGCCTGGGCGAGCGAGCCGCCGGAGGCCGAGGGGCCGCTGCCGCTCAGGCCGCCACAGCCCGCGAGGGCGACGGCCGTGACCGCGGCCATCGCGGTCAGGGCGAGACGCCGGGATCGTCCGAACTTCACGTGTCCTCCAGAGGAAGCGGTACTGCGGGGATTCGGGGGCGTTCGCGGGGGAGCGGGTCAGCCGGCGTTGCGGCGGACCGCGTACTCGGCGAGACCGGCGAGCCAGTCCACGATCAGGGCCAGCGCGGCGACGATGGTCGCGGCGACGAGCGTCCCGGTGGGGCGGCCGAGCTCGAGCATGCCCTTGATCGGCTCGCCGAGTCCGCCGGCACCGACGTAGGTGGCCAGGGCGGCGGTGCCGACGTTCAGCACGAGCGCGACGCGGACGCCGGCGACCATGACCGGGGTGGCCAGCGGCAGCTCGACGCGGAACAGCGTCTGGCGGGCGGACATGCCGATGCCGCGGGCGGCCTCGATCAGCGCCCGGTCGACCTGCTGCAGCCCGACGACGGTGTTGGTCAGCACCGGCAGCAGCGCGGCCAGCGCGAGCGCCACGACCGCGGTCGGCAGGCCGAGCCCGAGCGGGGAGAACGCCAGCAGCACGATCACGCCGAACGCGGGCAGGGCCTGCATGAAGCCGGTGAACGCCAGCACCGGGCGCTGGATCCGGCGCGCGGACGGGCGGCTGATGGCGATGCCCGCGGGGATCGCCACCACGATCACGACGAGCGTGGACAGCCCGGTCAGGATGAGGTGCTCGACGAGCCGCTGGCCCAGCGACCCGGGGTTGATCACCGAGCGCTCGACGTCGTCGAGACCCTGCGACGCGGCGTAGGCGATGACCAGCAGCAGGCCGATGACCGCGATGAGCGGGTTGACGATCAGGGACCGGTCGAACCTCTGCCGCGACCGGCGCACGACCTCCTCGGTCGTGGGTGCCCCGGCCGACGGGGCGGCGGCGGGGGCGCTCACGCGCCGGCCTTGGTCTTGAGGCCCTCGACGAGGTCCTTCCACCACAGCGCACCCTGCAGCTGCTGCTGCTCGTCGACGACGGCGACCAGCTCGGTCTGCGCGTCGAGCATGATGTCGACGGCGTCGTAGACGGTGCCGGTGCGCGGCACGGTCACGAGCTTCGGCAGGTCCGCGGTGCCGGGCAGGTACGCCCAGCGCACCGGGCGGCCCTGCGCGTCGGCCTCGTAGGTGGGCGAGCCGTTGCGCTCGGCCTGCCCGTCGAGGCCCACGGTCTGCAGCTCCAGACGCGACAGCTCCAGCAGCGACAGCCGCCGTACCGCGGCGCCCGCGCCGACGAACTCGGCGACGAACTCGTTCGCCGGGTGGGTCAGCACGGTGTCGGGGGTGTCGTACTGCTGCAGCGTGCCGCCGGGACCGAACACGGCGATCCGGTCGCCGAGCTTGACGGCCTCGGTGAGGTCGTGGGTGACGAAGCAGATGGTCTTGGCGATCTGCTGCTGCAGCTCCAGGAACTCGTCCTGGATGCGCTCGCGGGTGATCGGGTCGATCGCGCCGAACGGCTCGTCCATCAGCATCACCGACGGGTCCGCGGCCAGCCCGCGGGCGACGCCGACGCGCTGCTGCTGGCCGCCGGAGAGCTGGCGGGGGTAGCGGTCGCGGTAGTCCTTGGGCTCGAGCCCCACCAGGTGCAGCAGCTCGTCGACCCGGGCGGTGATCCGGTTGCGGTCCCAGCCGAGGATCCGCGGGACGACGGCGATGTTGTCGCCGATGGTGAAGTGCGGGAACAGGCCGACCTGCTGGATGACGTAGCCGATGCGGCGGCGCAGCTCGTCGGCGTTGACCGCGGTGACGTCCTCGCCGTCGAGCAGGATCCGCCCGGTGGTCGGCTCGATGAGCCGGTTCATCATCTTCAGCGTGGTCGTCTTCCCGCAGCCCGACGGCCCGATGAACATCGAGATGGTCCCCTCGGGGACCTCCAGGTTGAGCTCCTGGACCGCCGGCGCGCCGGCCTTCGGGTAGGTCTTGCTGATGCCTTCGAGGGCGATCATCGGCTTACCGGAATCAGACACGGATCCCCCTCGGGGTGGTGAAGCGCTGCACGATCCAGAACACGATCTCGTAGACGGCAGCCACGACGAGGCAGCCGAGAGTGGCCGCCAGAACCTGGTTGAACGAGTTGACCGACCCGAGACGCTGCAGGCCGAGGAACAGGGACGAGCCGAAGCCCGGCCCGTTGATGGCACCGGCGACGACGGCGATACCGATGATGATCAGGACGGCGACCCGGATGCCGGACAGGATGACCGGCCAGGCCAGCGGGAGCTGGATGGTGAACATCCGCCGCACCGGGCCCATGCCCATGCCGCGGGCGGACTCGAGCACGGCGTCGTCGACCGAGGAGAGCCCGGCGACGACGTTGCGCAGCACCGGGTAGATCGAGTAGATCGTCAGCGCGACCAGCGACGGCGTGACCCCCAGCCCCAGCAGCGGCTGCAGCAGGCCGAACAGCGCCAGCGACGGGATCGTGAGGGCGGCGGAGAACGCGATCAGCAGACCTTCCCGCGACCCGGCCCGCAGCGGCTTGCGCCAGGACTCCGGGGTCAGCCGGTTGGTGTGCAGCACCGTGCCCGCCACCAGCGAGATGACCACCGCGATTCCGACCGCGATGGCGACCAGCAGGAAATGCTGCTGGCCGTAGAACACCAACGTGCTGAGTTGGGTTCCGACATAGGTGAAGAAATCCACCGTGCTCCTTCCGCCCGGGTCCCGTGCCCGCCGAGTGGGGCAGGAGTGCGGACCTTCTGCACCACTCGTCGCCGGGTCCACTCGGCGTTACACCGTCCCGAACGACGTGACCGGCCCACACGACGCGCCCACCGGTGTGGCGGGTGCGACCTGCGGTGCTGTGGTCGACGGACGGAGCCTAACGGCAGAACGGGGAGGGGGTAAGGCGATCGCCGGGCCGCCGGGCGGGCCCCGCACCCATTCCGGGAAACGATTCGTTCCCGTTCCCGCAGGTCGCGGCCTTTTCGGGGTGGGCTGTCGCAACCGCACCGGAAATCGGTGGATACGAAACCGTGACCTGGTGCAGGGGTGTCGCCCCGGTCCGGGCTCACCCTCGGTGACCCGCACGGAGCATGCGGTTACGGCGGGCAGACCACCGGCTGCGACGGGGCGCGTCCCTCGACCAGCGCCCGCTCCACCACCCCGGTGACGCAGGGGGTCCGCGGGTAGGCGCCCGTGCCGGCGCCCTGCCAGCGCACCGTCCGCCCGGTCGCGAGCCGGGACGCGGTCCGCTCGGCCCCGCTCTGCGGTGCCCGCGGGTCCTGCGCGGTCCCGATGACCACGACCGGGGGCGGCGGGGCGCCCTGCGGCCCCGGCGGCGCGACCGGGCCGCCCGAGGGCCACGGACCGCACGCCACGAGCGACTGGGCCGCGCCCACCCCGAACAGCGGAAAGCGCTGCACCCACTGTCCGGCGAGCCCGGCGGCCTCGCCCGGGGTGACCCGGACCCGGGTGTCGTTGCAGCGGGTGGCCAGGACGGCGTCGAAGCGGCCCTGCGGGCCCCCGTACGGCGCCAGGACGCGGACCAGGCCGGCCGGGTCGCCGTCGCCGGCGGCGACCAGCGCGGACTGCAGCTCCGGCCAGCGGGCCGGCTGGGCCAGCAGGGAGCGCACGGCCTGCAGGGCGGCCCCCGCGGTGACCGCGTCGCCGTCGCCGGCGGGCAGGGCGGTGCGGGAGAGCCGGTACACGAGCTCGTCGACGTAGCCGCGGGGGTCGGGACCCAGCGGGCAGGCCGGCGACGCGGTGCACGCGGCGGCGAAGGAGTCGAAGGCGGCCTCGGCGGCGGCCGTGGTGGCCTCGGTGCGGGCGGGCTCGTCGAGGGTGGGGTCGCCGGGACCGTCCAGGACGACCCGCCCGGCCGAGCCCGGGTGGGCCGCGACCCAGCCGGCGGCGGCGTCGGCGCCGTCGCCGACGGCGTACACGTCGAGCCGGGCGGTCCCGAGCGTGGCCCGCAGCGACTCGAGGTCGTCGGCGCTGCTCGCGGCCCGGTAGCTGGTCAGGGTGCCCGACAGCAGCAGGTTGCAGTCCTGCACGACCTCGCGCGCCCGCTCCAGCAGCCGGCTCATGGCGGCCTCGTCGCGCCGGTCCGGGCCCGCGTCCAGCAGGGCCACCCGGGCGTCGACGGGCGCGCAGTCGAGCAGGTCCTCGCCGGCGCCGCGGCGGTCCATGCCGATCACCTGGTAGCGGTCGAGCACCGTCGCGGGCAGGCGGCCGGCGAGGGTCACGGCGGCGCGGGCGGAGCCGTCGGTCCCGGTGTCGCCCAGCACGACCAGCGCGGGACGGTCGGCGGGCGCGCCGGGCGCGGTGACCCGGGTCAGGCCGAGCCGGGCCGGGCCGAGGTCGGGCCGCGACCGGTCGGCGGGCACGGTGAGCCGGGCGCAGCCGACCTGCAGCGCGCGTCCGGACGGGAGCGGGGTCCCGGCGGCGGCCAGCGCCGCGGTCGCGTCCGCGGTGCAGTCGGTGAAGCCCGGCCCGGTGCGCACCGGCTCGGAGCCGGGCAGCAGGTCCGGGTCCGCGGCGGGCCCGGCGGCCGAGGACGGGGGAGCGGCGGGCAGCAGCTCGCCGCGCACCGCCACCGGCGGCCGCTGCGACGGGCCCACCGCGCACCCGGCGACCAGCAGCACGGCGGTGAGCAGGATCCCGAGCACACTCCACCGCCGCACGGACGCAGACGATGCCAGTGCCCCGGTGTGGCCCGGGTGTGGCCCCGGGTCAGCGGGCGGTCCAGCCACCGTCCTGCGACAGCGAGGTGCCGGTGATCGACGCCGACGCCGGGCCCCACAGCAGCGCGGCCAGCTCGGCGGTCTCGGCGGGCTCGATCAGCCGCTTCACCGCGACCGGGGTCAGCATGATCTTCTCGACGACCTCGTCCTCGGAGATGCCGTGCGTGCGGGCCTGGTCGGCGATCTGGGCCTCGACCAGCGGGGTGCGGACGTAGGCCGGGTTGATGCAGTTGCTGGTGACGCCGTGGGCGGCGCCCTCCAGCGCGGTGACCTTGGACAGGCCCTCCAGGCCGTGCTTGGCCGAGACGTAGGCCGACTTGAACGGCGAGGCGCGCAGACCGTGCGCGCTGGAGATGTTGACGACGCGGCCCCAGCCGCGCTCGTACATGTGCGGCAGCGAGCGCCGGATCAGCCGGAACGGCGACTCGAGCATCAGGCGCAGGATCGAGGAGAACGTGTCCGGGTCGAAGTCCTCCAGCCGGGACACGTGCTGGCGGCCGGCGTTGTTGACCAGGACGTCGACGTCGGAGGGGAGCTGCTCGACGGCGTCGAGGTCGGACAGGTCGCAGCCGATCGGGGTGATCGCGTCGCTGTCGGCCGCGAGGGCCTTCACCCGGTCCTCGGCGAGGTCGACCGCGTAGACCTCGGCACCGTCGGCGGCCAGGCGCTGCGCCACGGCCGCCCCGATCCCGCTGCCCGCCCCGGTCACGAGGGCCTTCCTGCCGTCCAGCACTCCACTCATGACGACGACCGTACGGTCCGTGACGGCCCGGCCCGCTGTGAAGCGGGTCACCCGGGACCGGTGGCGGTCAGGAGACCCGGGGGCGCTCGGCCCGGCGCGCGGCGTCGAGCTCCAGCCGGACGGCGACGGGCAGGTCGGCCAGGCCGAGCGCGTCGCGGATGCCGGGCAGCACCTCGGCGTCGAGCCGGCGGCAGATCTCGGCCACCTCGCCGTCGGCGGCGTCCTCGTCGACCCAGACGGTGGCGCGGACCGCGGGCGCCGACACGCTGCCGACCATGCGGGCCCGGGCCCGGCTCACGCCGGGCAGGGCCGCGGCACCGTCGGCGACGGCGTCGGCCGCGGCGGAGGCGCCGATCCGGATCTCCGTGCCGGGGCCGCCGTCGAGCACCAGGTCCGGGCGGGACTCCGGGCGCAGCGAGCGCGCGGCCCACCACAGTCCGAGCACGACCAGCAGCACACCGGCGACGACCGCGACGAACCGCGCGGCGGTGCCGTTGGCCAGCAGGAACTGCTCGACCATCGGATCGAGGACCGGCCGCTGCGGCCGGTACACCCCGAACACCCCGGTGACCAGCAGGACGGTCAGGACACCGGCGGCGAGTAGGACCAGACCCAGCAGGACCAGCCCGCCGCGGGCGCCGCCCGCGGAGCGGTGGCGGGCGCGCCGGGCGGTGCGGGCCGCGCGCCGCGTGCCGCTCGGTGCGGCGGCGGGCACGGTCGCGGGGGTGCCGGTCGGGGTGCCGGTCGGGGTGCCGGTCGGGGTGCCGGTCGGGGTGTCGGCGGTCATGCTCACTGCACTCCCTTCGCGCCCGGCTGGTCCGGGGTCGCGCGCACGGTCAGGCGCGGGCGGCGCGCCAGGGGCAGGGCGTCGAGGACGCCGGAGGCGGCGGCGCGGGCGGAGTCGCGGATCTCGGCGGTGTCGCCGCGGCCGCGGGCCCGGACGACGACCGAGCCGGCCGACGCCGTCACCGACGCCGCGCTCACCGCGTCGGCGGCGCGCACCCGCGTCCCGACCAGGCGGGCCAGCACGCGCGGCGCGGTCGACACGGACAGGCCCGGCGACGGGGAGTCCAGCGCGACGTCGTGGCGGCGCGCGAGCAGGCCGATCGCCAGCAGCAGCGCACCGGCGACGATGCCCGCGACGGCGATCCAGAGGACCGGCTGTGCGGTCCAGAGGGTGTTCTGCAGGGTCGTGCGCCAGTCGCGCCACGGCACGAGCAGGCCGGCGCCGGACACCCGTCCGGCCCAGGCGACGACGACCTCGACGACGAGGAGCACCCCCAGCGCGGCCACGCCGAGGCTGACCAGCGGTGCGAGGACGCGGAGCAGGACACGCACGACGTCCGACCTCCTTCGATCAGGGCGTGCTCACCGCACGCGGGGGGTGTCCGATCCGGCGCGGGACGCGGCGCCGTCGTCGTCGGGCTGCAGGGCCTCGACCTCGACGGTGAACCCGCGCAGCCGGTGGCCGGTGGTGCGGCGCAGGTCGGCGTCGACGCGTTCGCGGATGTCGGCGACGGCGGCGCGCACCGACCCCGGGTGGACCAGGGTCACGCGCAGCCGCACGTCGACCTCGCCCGCCCCGCCGACGGCCTCGCCCACGGTGCCCCGGGCCGGCCCGGGACGGCGGGTGACGCGGGCGCTGGGGCCCGACTCGCCGACGTCGAGACCGGCGACCCGGCGCGCGCGGTGGCGGGTCGCGGGTGCGGTGTCCGCGGCGTACTCGACGATCTTGCGGAAGACCGCGGGGTCGACGTCGAGGACCCCGCGGTCGGCGGGGTCGGGCAGGGTGCTCACCGGTCGCGGCCCCGGCCGAGGCCGGAGACGTCCAGCTCGCCGTCGAGGACCCGGCCGACCAGCAGGCCGACCGCGCCGAGCACGAGCGTGATGACGAAGGCGAGGAAGCCGCCGGTGGCGCCGGCGATGCCGAGCAGGAGGCCCGCGAGCAGGCCGGTCTGGGTGGCGTTCATGGGGTGTCCTCTCCGGGACGGGGCGAGCGGGGGTCGAACCAGCCGGGCCGGTCGACCCGGGGATGCGTGCGACGGCGGATGGTGCGGATCAGGGCGACCAGCACCCGGGTGGGCAGCGGCAGGTCGGGCACGATCTCGATCGGGGCGTCGTAGCGGCGATCGTCGGCCGTGGGTGCCCGGCCGGGCGCAGGTCCGGCGGGGCGCCCCTCGGACAGCGCGCGGAAGCGCGCCAGCCCGGCGCGGAAGACCTCGGGGTCCCCGCCGCGGTCGGGGTGGTGGGTGCGGACGAACGCCCGGTACGCCGAGCGCTGCTCGGGGGTCAGCCCGGCGTGCCCGCCGGAGCCCGGTCCGTCCATCCGCTCCCACCTCCGATCAGGGGACCTCCACGTCGGCGACCGTCACGTCGACCGGTGCCCCGTCGACCAGCGGCGCGAGGGTGGCCCGCAGCGCCGCGACCGTAGCCGGGATCGGCCGGTCCAGCGTCAGCACCACCCCGATCTCGACGGGGTCGCCCGGATCGCCGACGTGCACGCCGACCAGCCGGCGGCCCGGCAGCCAGGTCGCGACGGTGCCGAAGGTGCCGCCGTCGAGCCGGACGACCGAGGGGTGCGCGCGCACGACCTCGGCGACGAGCTCGGCGCGCGAGGGCTCGGACTCGCGACGCCGCTGCGCCGCGACCTCCGCCGCGCCGGGGGACCCGGTCACGACGGCGGCCGGCGACCGCGGGGTCTCGGGCGGCACGCTCACTCCACGACGCGGCCGGTCGGGACCGGCGCGGGGACCTCGTCGCGGTCGTCGTCCTCGGTGGCGAGGTGGATGTCGTTGACCGAGATGTTGACCTCGATGACCTCGAGGCCGGTCATCCGCTCGACCGCGCCGATGACGTTGCGGCGCACGGCCGAGGCCAGGTCGGCGATGGCGACGCCGTACTCGACGACGAGGTCCAGGTCGACCGCGGCCTGCTTCTCGCCGACCTCGACGGCCACGCCGGCGATGTTCGACGCGCCGGTGGCGCCGCCGCCGGGGATGCGCTCGCGCAGCGCGCCGAACGCCCGCGAGGCGCCCGAGCCCATCGAGTACACGCCGGAGACCTCGCGGGCCGCGATGCCGGCGATCTTCTGCACGACCGAGGCGGCGATGGTGGTGCGGCCCTGGCCGTTGGTCTCGAGTCGGTTCGCCGGGGCGGCGGTGGTGGTCGTGGCCGGGGTGCTGGAGGTCATCCGGTGCTCCTCTCGCGGACCGCGCCCGGCGTGCGGGGCGGTCGTCGTGCGTGTGCTGTCCCCTGTGAGATGCCCACCGGCGCCGCCGCCTCACGGTAGTTCACCCGTTCGGAGCACGCCGGGGGTCGTGGCGGGCGCGGACGTAGTGCAGCAGCAGCGTCCCGTCGGGGGCGGCCTCGTGTCCGGCCAGGCGCAGCGCGCGCGGGTCCGGGGCGGGCGCGGGACCGGTCGCGATCCGCCCGGCCGGGCCGCCGACGAGCACCGGGACCACGGTGAGCCGCAGCTCGTCGACCGCGTCGGCGGCGACGAGCGCGCCCAGCAGGGTCGGCCCGCCCTCGCACAGCACCGAGGTGTGGCCGCGCCCGCCCAGGGCGGCGAGCACCGCGGCCGGGCCCAGGCCGGGCAGCAGCACGACGTCGGCGCCGGCCGCGGCGAGGGCGTCGCGGCGGTGGCGGGGGGCGGCGGCCGTGGTCAGCACCACCGGCGGGGTGAGGGTGTCGGTGAACAGCCGCGCACCCGGGTCCAGGTCGGCCGAGCCGGTCACGACGGCCACCGGCGGCGGCGGGCCCGGCGGGCGTCCGTCCGGGCCGGGCGGTCGCGGGCGCACGCCGCGGTAGTCCTCGTCGCGGGCGGTGCCCGCCCCGACCAGCACGACGTCCGCGGCGCGGCGCAGCCGCCGGAACAGCTCCCGGTCGGCGGGGGTGGACAGCCCGGCCGAGCCCGCGCCGCCCGCGGTGACGGCGCCGTCGGCGGAGCCGACCATGATCGCGGTGACCCGCGGGCGCGGGGGAGCGGCGGGGGCGTCGGGGACCACGGGCAGAGGATGCCCGCCGCCCGGGACGTGACGCACGGGGGAGTTCTCCCCATAGGGCAGCCTCACTTATGGTGAGCGGAGCCCCACCAGTCGGGTGGGGTCGTGCCGTGGGGGCACCGTCGGGACAGGGGGCCGTGAGCCGAGGTGAACGCGACCAGCGTCCGACCACGAGCGTCCGGGGCGTCCGCGCCGCCGCGGGGCTCCTCGCGCCGCCGACGGCTGCTGGGGCTCGCCGCCCTCGCCGCGGCGCTGCTGATCGCGGTGCTGGCCAGCATCGCGATCGGCACCAAGGTCATCCCACCGAACGAGGTGCTCTCCGCGCTCGTCGCCCCGACCGGCAGCGAGAACGACGTGGTGATCCGCTCGCTGCGGATCCCGCGGACGCTGCTCGGCGTCCTGGTCGGGATCGCACTGGGCCTCGCCGGCGCGCTCGTGCAGGGCTTCACCCGCAACCCGCTCGGCGACCCCGGGCTGCTCGGCGTGAACGCCGGCGCCGCGTTCTTCGTGGTCATCGGCATCTACGTCTTCGGCGTCAGCTCGCTGTTCGGCTACGTCTGGTTCGCCTTCGCCGGGGCGCTGGTCGCCAGCGTCGCGGTGTTCCTGATCGGGACCCGGGCGCCCGGCGGCGCCACCCCGGTCTCGCTGGCGCTCGCCGGGGCCGCGGTGACGTTCCTGCTGCAGGCGGGCACGTCGTCGGTCGTGCTGCTCGACGAGACCAGCCTCGACGCCTACCGGTTCTGGGTCGTGGGTTCGCTCGCCGGGCGCGACGCGGCCGTCGCCGGTCAGGTCGTCTGGTTCGTCGTCGCGGGGGCGGTGCTGGCGCTGGCCGTCGCGCCGGCGCTCAACGCGCTGTCCCTCGGCGACGACGTCGCGACCTCGCTCGGGCACTCGGTGCGCCGCACCCGGGTGGTCGGGGTCGTCGCCATCACCCTGCTCGCGGGCGCGGCCACCGCCGCCTGCGGGCCGATCGTGTTCCTCGGCCTGATCGTGCCGCACGTCGTGCGGGTGTTCACCGGGCCCGACCACCGGTGGCTGCTGCCCGCGTCCGGCCTGGCCGGTGCGGTGCTGCTGCTGCTCGCCGACGTCGTCGGACGGGTGGTGGCCCGCCCCGGCGAGCTGCAGGTCGGCATCGTGGTCGCGCTGATCGGCGGACCGTTCTTCATCGCGCTGGTGCGCCGGCGCAAGCTGGGGGCCGTGTGAGCAGCGGGACCGACACCCGGCCGGGCCCGCCCGCCGGCGCCCGGCCCGGCCCGGCGGGCGTGCCCGGGCGGCGCGCCCTGCGGGCCGGGCGCTTCTCCGCCGTCCTGCGGGTGCGCACCGCGGTCGTGCTGGGCGCGTGCGCGGCCGCCCTGGTCCTGGCCGCGGCGGTGAACATGGGCCGCGGCGACTACCCGATCGCGATCACCGACGTGCTGGCGACGCTGTTCGGCGGCGGCGACGCCGGCCAGCAGCTCGTCGTGCTGGAGCTGCGGCTGCCCCGGACCCTGGTCGGCGCGCTGGTCGGCGGCGCGCTCGCCGTCTCCGGTGCGATCCTGCAGTCCGTCGCCCGCAACCCGCTGGCCAGCCCGGACATCATCGGCGTGCAGTGGGGCGCGAGCGCGGCCGCGGTGTTCGTCATCGTGCTCGGTGGCGGCGCGGCCGGGGTGGGCGGCGCGTTCGCCTCGCTCGGCATCCCGCTGGCCGCGCTGACCGGCGGCCTGCTCGCCTCGGTCGCGGTCTACGTGCTGGCCTGGCGGCGCGGCATCCAGGGCTTCCGGCTGGTGCTGATCGGCATCGGGATCCAGGCGGTGCTGGTCGCGGCCGTGCAGTGGCTGCTCACCGTGGCCCAGATCTACCAGGCCGCGCAGGCCCAGGTGTGGCTCAACGGCAGCCTCAACGCCCGCAGCTGGAACGAGGTCGTGCCGCTGTCGGTCGCGATGGCGGTGCTCGTCCCGGCCGCCCTGGTACTGGTGCACCTGCTGGGCGCGCTGCGCTTCGACGACGACACCGCCCGCGGCCTGGGCGTGCGCGTCGACGGGGCGCGCACGGCCCTGCTGCTCGTCGCCGTCGGGCTCGCCTCGGCCGCCACGGCCGCCGCCGGGCCGATCGCGTTCATCGCGCTGGTGTCCCCGCAGATCGCCCGGCGGCTGTGCCGGGTCGGGACCCCGCCGATCGGCGTCTCGCTCGTGCTCGGGGCGGCGCTGACCGTCCTGTCGGACCTGATCGCCCGCACCGCGCTGGGCGCCGTCGAGCTCCCGGTCGGCATCGTGACCGCGGTGCTCGGCGCCCCGTTCCTGCTCTACCTGCTCGCCCGCACCCGCCAGGAGGCCCGCCGATGAGCGCCCACACCGAGGACCGGACCGCCGCCCCGACCGCGGGGGAGCCCGTACCGGGGGCCGTCCGGCTCGCGGCCCGCGACGTCTCGCTGGGCTACGGCGACCGCACCATCGTCGAGGGGCTCGACCTGGAGGTGCGCCCCGGCGAGGTCACCACGGTCATCGGGCCGAACGGCTGCGGCAAGTCCACCGTGCTGCGGGCGCTGGGCCGGCTGCTCCCGGCCCGCACCGGGCAGGTGCTGCTCGACGGCAAGCGGATCGACCGCACCCCCACCAAGGACGTCGCCCGGGTGCTGGGGATCCTGCCCCAGTCCCCGCTGGCGCCCGAGGGACTGACCGTCGGCGACCTCGTCGCCCGCGGGCGGCACCCGCACCAGGCCTGGTACCGGCAGTGGTCCGGCGACGACGAGCGCGCCGTCGCCGAGGCGCTGGCCTGGACCGGGCTGTCGGAGCTGGCCGACCGTCCGGTGGACGAGCTGTCCGGCGGCCAGCGCCAGCGCGCCTGGATCTCGATGGCGCTGGCCCAGGAGACCGACCTGCTGCTGCTCGACGAGCCGACCACCTTCCTCGACCTCGCCCACCAGGTCGACGTGCTGGAGCTGGTGCGGCGGCTGCAGACCGAGGCCGGGCGGACCGTGGTCATGGTGCTGCACGACCTCAACCTCGCCGCCCGCTACGCCGACCGGCTCGTCGCGATGAAGGACGGCCGCATCGTCGCCGCCGGCGCGCCGGCCGAGGTCGTCACCGAGGAACTGCTGGCCGAGGTGTTCGGGCTGCGCGCCCGGGTGCTGCCGGACCCGGTGACCGGCACACCGCTGGTGGTCCCGGACGCGGGTCCGTCGCTGCGCGCGCCCGAGGCCGTCGCCGGCGGCTGAGCCCGCGGCGGGAGGATCGGGGGCATGGAACCCGTCCACCTCGCGACCCGGGCGGTGCACGCCGGCAACGGCGTCGACCCCGCGACCGGCGCGATCCGCCGCCCGATCGTCGCCGCGAACTCCTACGCCCTGCCCGGGGACCCGTCCGAGCTGGACTGGTCGGGCACCGCGACCCGGCTCTACACCCGCAACGGTGGGGCCAACCAGGGCTGGCTGGAGGACAAGCTCGTCGCGCTGGAGGACCCGTCGGGCGTGACGCCGGGCGGCTGCGCCGCGGTCGCGCTCGCGTCCGGGGTGGCGGCGCTGCACGCGGTGTTCTTCACCTTCCTGCGCACCGGCGACCACGTCGTCAGCTCCGACGTCACCTACGTCGCGACGCACCGGCTGCTGACCGAGCTCCTGCCGCAGCGGTGGGGGGTCACCGCGACCCTGGTCGACTCCTCCGACCCGGACGCGGTGCGCGCCGCGATCCGCCCGCGGACCCGGCTGGTGCACGTCGAGACCCCCGCGAACCCGACGACCCGGATCACCGACGTCGACGCCGTCGCCGCCGTCGCGCACGAGGCCGGGGCGCTGCTCAGCGTCGACGCCACGTTCGCGACGCCGGTGCTGCAGCGCCCGCTCGAACGCGGCGCCGACCTCGTCGTGCACTCGCTGACCAAGTACGTCAACGGCCACGGCGACGCGATGGGCGGCGCGGTGCTGGGGCGCCGCGAGCTCGTCGAGCGGATCCGGGCCGACGCGATGGTCGACGCCGGCGGGGTGATCAGCCCGTTCAACGCCTGGCTGATCGCCCGCGGCGCGGTGACCCTGCCGATGCGGATGCGCGCGCACTGCGCGGGCGCGCAGCAGGTCGCAGAGTACCTGGAGACCCGCCCGGAGGTCGCGTACGTCGCCTACCCGGGGCTGGCGTCGCACCCCCAGCACGAGCTCGCGTCCCGCACCCTCGACGGCGGCTACGGCGGCATGCTCGCCTTCGCGCTCGACGGCCCGCCGGAGCGCCAGAACCGGTTCGTCGCGGCCCTGCGGATCATCACCTCGGCGGTGTCGCTGGGCCACGACGAGTCGCTGGTCGTGCACGTCGGTGCGGGCTCGTCCGGGCGGGCTGCGCACTTCCCGCCGGAGTTCCGCCGCCTGGGCCACCTGCGCCTGTCGGTGGGCCTGGAGGACCCGCGCGACCTCGTCGCCGACCTGGAGCAGGCACTGGCGCGCTCGTGAGCGGTTCCCGGCGCCGCGCCACCGGGAACCGCCCACGGGCGGCGGGGACGGTCAGCCGATGAGCGACCGGCCGACGATCTCCTTCATGATCTCGTTGGTGCCGCCGTAGATCGCCTGCACGCGGGAGTCCACGAACGCGCGGGCGATCGGGTACTCCAGCATGTAGCCGTAGCCGCCGTGCAGCTGCACGCAGCGGTCGACGACGCGGTTCTGCAGGTCCGAGCACCACCACTTGGCCTTGGCCGCGTCGGGCACGGACAGCTCGCCCTCGCCGTTGTGCTCGGTGATGCAGCGGTCCACGAAGACCCGCGCGATGGACACCTCGGTGTCCATCTCGGCGAGCTCGAAGCGGGTGTTCTGGAAGTTCGCCACCGGGCGGCCGAAGGCCTTGCGCTCCTTGGTGTACTCCAGCGTCATCCGCACGGCGGCCTCGGCGCCCGCCACCGAGGCGACGGCGATCGAGAGCCGTTCCTGCGCGAGGTTCTGCATGAGGTAGATGAACCCCTGGCCGACCTCGCCGAGCCGGTTGGCGTCGGGCACGCGGACGTCGGTGAAGCTCAGCTCCGCGGTGTCCTGGGCCTTCATGCCGACCTTCTTCAGGCGGCGGCCGCGCTCGAAGCCCTCCATCCCGCGCTCCACCACGAACAGGGTGAAGCCGAGGTGCTTGGCGTCCGGGTCGGTCTTGGCGACGACGATCACCAGGTCGGCGAGGATGCCGTTGGTGATGAACGTCTTGGAGCCGTTGAGGATCCAGTCGTCGCCGTCGCGGCGGGCGTTGGTGGCGATGCCCTGCAGGTCCGAGCCGGTGCCCGGCTCGGTCATGGCGATCGCGGTGATCAGCTCACCGGAGCAGAAGCCGGGCAGCCAGCGCTGCTTCTGCTCCTCGGTGCACAGTCGCAGCAGGTAGGGCTGCACGACGTCGTTGTGCAGCGGGAAGCCGATCCCGCTGGCCCCGGCGGCGACGATCTCCTCGGCGAGGATCGCGTTGTAGCGGAAGTCGTCGACGCCGCCGCCGCCGTACTCCTCGGGCACCGCGGTCCCGAGCAGGCCGGCCGCACCGGCCGCCGTCCAGACCGCCCGGTCGACCTGGCCGTCGTCCTCCCACTGCTCGTGGTGCGGGGTGACCTCCTTCGCGATGAAGGTCCGGCACAGGTCGCGGAACGCGTCGTGTTCGTCGTCGAAGATCTCGCGCTGCATGGTCGTGAGTGTCACATACCCGCCGGTAACCGCGGCCGTCCTCGCGGGCCGTCGATGACCCCCGCGTGCCGGTAGGGTGCGCCCGTGGATCTCCTGGGCGCCGCCGCCAACGTGTGGGACCGGACCGTCGTCGGCCGGCTGGCCGACCTGCGCCGGATGCCGCGCGACGCGGTCGTCGGCTCCCCGGACGGCATCCTGTTCCGCTACCGCCCGCTGTCGGGGGTGGACCCGGCGCCGGGTGGCCCGGTGCTGTTCGTGCCGCCGCTCGGCGCGCCCGACTTCGCCTACGACCTGCGACGCGGCTGCTCGCTGGTCGAGCACCTGCTGCAGCAGGGACGGACGGTCTACCTGATCGACTACGGGCCCAAGTCGTTCTCCGACCGCACCCTGGGCATGGAGAGCTGGGTCGACGACCTGCTCCCGCGCACGATCCGCCAGGTCGCGCAGGAGGAGGGCGAGGACGTGCACCTCGTCGCCTGGTCGCTCGGCGGGATCTTCGCCATGCTCACCGTGGCGGCGGCGGTGCAGGCCCGCGCCCCGCTCCCGGTGCGCTCGGTCGCCGCCATCGGCAGCCCCGTCGACATCTCCCGGGTCCCCCTGGTCGCGCCGATCCGCCCGCTCGCGCAGATCACCGGCGGGCGGCTGATCTCCTCGATCTACCGCGGCGTCGGGAGCTTCCCGGCACCGATGGTGGGCTGGGCGTTCCAGCTGACCGCGGTCGACAAGCTCGTCACCAAGCCGCTGGCGATCGCGTCGCGGATCGACGACCGCGACTGCCTGGCCCAGATCGAGGCCGTGGACCACCTCATGCGCAACATGCACGGCTACCCGGGCCGGGTGTTCGGGCAGATCTTCCACCTGCTGCTGCGCAGCAACGACCTCGCCGCGGGCGGCCTGCGCCTGGGCGGGCGCGACGTGGAGCTGGCCGACGTCGACGTGCCGGTGCTCGTCGTCGCCGGCCGGGACGACGTGATCGCCCCGCTCAAGGCCGTCCGGGGGGCGGTGCCGCTGCTGACCGGCAGCCCGGAGGTGCGGTTCACGACGTCGCCGGGCGGGCACCTCGGCGTGCTCACCGGGCGCCGGGCCCGGGACACGACGTGGCCCGAGCTGGACCGCTTCCTGTCCGACGCCGACCTGCGGGCCGCCGGCGGTGACGGTGCGACCGGGAGTGCGGGCGGGGAGACCGGAGGGACCGGGGAGACGGACGGCGGGACCGCCGCCGCGGCGGGGGCCTGACCGCCGCCTCCGCGCCGCCCTCTCCTCAGTCACCGCCTCTCCTCCGTCACCGCCTCGCCGCTGGTCCTCGCCGCCGGTCCTCGCCGCCACCGCCGCCCGCCGTGCCGCCCGGGCGGAGCCGGGGCGCGCCGCCGGTTCGCGCGCAGCGTTCGAGATCGCCTGTGCTGCAGCACGAGCGGGGCCGGAACGTCCGCGCGGACCCGGAACGGGCGCGCGGACGCGGCCACGCAGCGCCGGTCGGCGCGGGCGCGGGGCGGAGAGCCACCGGCGGGCGGAGGACCGGCCGGCGGAGCGGTGGTGGACGGACCGGCCACCCTTGACCGTCCAGGTCTATAAGTGATTTAGTCACTTTATGACCGCAGGGGAGACGCTGTCGGAGCGCCTGGCCGACGACATCATGGACATCATCCGGGCCGAGAACCTCGGGCCGGGGGACCAGCTCGCGTCCTCCCGCGACCTGGCGAGGCGGTTCGAGGTCACCACCCCGACCGTCCGTGAGGCGCTGCGGCGGCTGGAGGCCACCGGCGCGGTCGAGTTCCGGCACGGCTCGGGCACCTACGTCGGGGCCGGCGTCGGACGGCGGCTGCTCGCCAACCCGCACCGCGCGTCGCGCACCCCGGACGGGGTGGGGGAGCTCGTCCGCGCCCGGCTCGTCCTGGAGCCGCCGATCGCCGCGGCCGCGGCCCGCACCCGGGACGCGGCGGGACTGGCGATGCTCACCGCGAGCGTCACCAACGCCCTGCACCCGCCGGTCGGCGACCTGCGCCCGGCGGTCCACTTCCACGTCGCGCTCGCCGCGACCAGCGGCAACGCGCTGCTGCGCGAGACCGTCGAGGCGCTGCTGCACGTCCGCGCGCACGACCAGGTCGAGATCCGCCACCGCTACGACGACCGCGAGCGCGACCACGCCGAGCACGTCGCCCTGCTGGAGGCGGTGCGCGACGGCGACCCGGACCGCGCCGAGCGGCTCTGCCGCGAGCACCTCGCCTCGATCGCCGCGGCGGTGGGCGCGTGAGCACCCGGCGCCTGGCCGAGATGACGACGGTCGAGGCGGCCGCCGCCGTCGTCGACAGCCCGGTCGTGCTCGTGCCGGCCGGGGCGTTCGAGCAGCACGGGCCCGGCCTGCCGCTGGCCACCGACCTGATCCGCGCCGAGGCCGTCTGCGACCGGGTCGCCGACGCGCTCGGGGGCACCGCGGTCGTCGGGCCGTCGCTGCCGGTCGGGGTGTCGCCGCACCACCTGGCCTTCGCCGGCACGGTCAGCCTGAGCACCACCACGTTCGCCGCCGTCGTCCGCGAGTACGTCGACGGCCTGCACCGGCACGGCTGGCGCAAGATCTGCGTCGTCACCGGGCACGGCGGCAACGACGCGACCCTGGCCACCGTCGCGCAGGACCTGCTCGCGACCCGGCCCGACCTGCAGTTCGCCTGGAGCCCGCTCACCCCGCTGGCCGCCGACGTCGTCGCCGCGGCCGGGCCGCCCGAGGTCAGCGGGCACAGCGGGCAGGCCGAGACGGCGCAGATGCTCGCCGTCGCCCCGCACCTGGTCCGCACCGACCGGCTGGAACCCGGGACGACCCGGTTCGCCCAGCTCGACGCGCTGGGCGCCCTCGCCCGCCGACGCGGCGGCCCGTCGCTGAGCGCGACCTACGACCGCCTGTCCGGCAACGGGGTCCTCGGCGACCCCCGCCGGGCCGATCCGGAGCACGGCGAGGCGATCGTCGCCGCGATCGTCGACCGGATCACCGACTTCGTCACGGCCTGGTCCAAGGCCTGACGCCGAACCCGCCCACCGACCCGCACGTCCCGCACGTCCCGCGGAGGCGCCGCCCGGCGCCCTCGCCGCCCGACCCTGCCCGCGTCCGGGCGGGGACGCACAGCACGGCCGTCGACGACGCCGACCGAAGGGGACCGCCATGACCGCGCCGACTCCCGCGCCGCCTCCCGCTCCACCGCATCCCACCCCGCCGACCGGCGCGGCCAGGCGGGGCACCCGCCTGCTCGCCGCCGCGGCCGCCGTCGCCGTCTGCGCGGCCGGCCTGCTCGCGGGCCCGGCGACCGGCACGGCCCGGGCCGCGACCACCACCCCGGCCGGGGCGACTCCGGCGGGACCCGCGAACCCGGCCGGTCCGGCACGGGGCAGCGCCGGGTGCGCCAGGACCACCGACCAGGCCCCGGGCACCGGCACCGACCGCGTCCTGACCAGCGGCGGCGTCGAGCGCACCGTCCGCGTCCACCTGCCCGCGTCCTACCGGCCCGGCCACCCCACGCCGGTGGTCCTGGTGTTCCACGGCCGCGGCAACAGCGGGGCGACCACCGAGGAGTTCACCGGGCTGTCCGGGCTCCCGGCGATCGTCGCCTACCCCGACGGCGTCCCCGGCGACGAGGGCAAGCAGGCCTGGCAGGGCGCGCCCTACTCCGCACCGGGCGTCGACGACGTCGCGTTCACCGCAGACCTGCTCGACGAGCTCGAGACGGGCCTCTGCGTCGACCCCGGCCGGGTCTTCGCCACCGGCAAGTCCAACGGCGGCGGCTTCACCGAGATCCTCGCCTGCCGGATGGCCGACCGGATCGCCGCGATCGCACCGGTCGCGGGCGCGTACTACCGGGCCGGCGAGCCGCCCTGCGCGCCCGGCCGCGCCGTCCCGGCGCTGTTCGTCCACGGCACCGGCGACGCCACCATCCCCTACGCCGGCGACGCCGCCCGCGGCCTCCCCGCGATCGGGGCGAAGGTCGCCGAGTGGGTCGCCCGCGACGGCTGCCGGGCCCGCCCGCAGACCCGCCGCACCGAGCCCGACGTCACCACCACCACCTGGCGCGGCTGCCGCTCCGGCGCCCGGGTCGCCCACGTCGCCGTCGACGGCGGCGGCCACACCTGGCCCGGCGCCCTCGCCTACAGCGGCGGCGGGTACACGACGCGGACCGTGCGGGCGACCGAGCTCGTCGGCGAGTTCTTCGGGCTGACCCGGTGAGCGCCCCGGTGGACCGCGACCCCGGGACCGACACCCGGGAGCTGCCCCGCATCGTGCGGGCGATGGCCGTCGTCGAACGCGTCGGCAACGCGCTGCCGCACCCGTTCTGGCTGTTCTGGGTGCTCGCCGGGATCCTCGCGGTCGTCAGCGCCGGACTCGCCGCGGCCGGCGTCTCGGTGATCGCCCCGGACGGCGAACCGGTCGCCGTGCGCAACCTGGTCTCCGGCGACGGGCTCGCCATGGCCGTCTCCACGATGATCGACAACTTCGCGGAGTTCCCGCCGATGGCGACCATCGTCACGGTGATCATGGGCGTCGCGGTCGCCGAGCGCAGCGGCCTGCTCGCCGCGGCGATGCGCGCCGGGGTGGCCCGGGTGCCGGCGTCGCTGGTGGTGTTCGCGGTCGCCTTCGCCGGGACCGTCTCCCACGTCGCCTCGGCCGCGGCCTACGTCATCCTGGTGCCGCTGGGCGGGCTCGCGTTCCGCGCCGTCGGGCGCTCGCCGGTGCTGGGCATCGTCGTCGCCTACACCGCCATCGCCTCGGGCTACGACGCCAGCCCGGTCCCGACCCCGAACGACGCCATCTTCGCCGGGATCACCACGACCGCGGCCCGGATCGTCGACCCGTCGGTGACGGTCTCGCCGGTCAGCAACTGGTTCTTCAACATCGCCTCCTCGGTGGTGCTGGCGCTGGTCATCACCCTGGTCACCAAGCTGGTGCTGGCCCGGCGACCGGACCTCGACATCGACCCCGACGCCCCCGACGACGACGTCGACGGCCTCACCCTGCAGCCCGCCCAGCGGGCCGGGCTGCGCCGCGCCGGGCTGGCCCTGCTCGTGTTCGCGGTGCTGCTGACGGCGGCCGTGCTGCCGGTGGCCTCGCCGCTGCGCGGGGACGGCGGCGCGATCGCCGAGTCCCCGCTGATGGACGGCATCGGCGCGGTCATCGCCGTCCTGTTCGGCCTGCTCGGCATCGTCTACGGCCGCGCCGCGGGCACCGTCACCTCCGCGGCCGACGTGCCGAAGCTGATGGCCGAGGGCATCCGGCAGATGGCCCCGGTGCTGGCGCTGTTCTTCGCGATCGCCCAGTTCCTGGCCTGGTTCGACTGGTCGCACGTCGGCGACGTGCTCGCCGTCGTCGCCTCCGACGCGCTGCGCACCACCGGCGTGCCGATCCCGGTCGTGTTCCTCATGGTCCTCGCGGTGCTCACCGTGGTGAACGTGATGATCACCAGCGGGTCGGCGATGTGGGCGATCGCCGCACCGGTGATCGTGCCGATGCTGATGCTGGTCGAGGTGCCGCCGGAGACCACCCAGGCGCTGTTCCGGATCGCGGACTCCGGCTCCACCGCGATCACTCCGATGAGCCCGTACTTCGTGATGGCGCTCGGGTTCCTGCAGCGCTACCGCAAGGACGCCGGCATCGGGACGCTCGCGTCGTACACGCTGCCGCTGGCCGTCGCGATGACGGTCGTCTGGACGGCGCTCTTCCTGGCCTGGTGGGCACTGGGGATCCCGCTCGGGCCGGGCGCGCCCGTGCGCTGAGCACGGGGCGCACCGCGCGACCGAGGGGGCCGCGCGGCGCGGGGACCGGGGACGTCGGGAACACTGGCGCGGGTGCGCCACCTCGACGTCCCCGGCTCCGGTCCCGTCCCCTGGTCGGTGATCGGCCTGGGCACCTGGCAGTTCGGCACCCGCGAGTGGGGCTACGGCGACGCCCTGGAGGCCGGTCGGATCGTCGCGCGCGCCCGCGAGCTCGGCGTCACCGTCTTCGACACCGCGGAGCTGTACGGCCCGCTGCGCAGCGAGGTGATCCTCGGCGACGCCCTGCGCGCCGCGGGCGGTCCCGGCTGGCGCGACGAGGTCGTGCTCGCCACGAAGTTCTTCCCGGTCCTGCCGCTCGGGCCGGTCCTGCAGCAGCGCGCCCTCGCCTCCGCCGCCCGGCTCGGGGTGTCCACCCTGGACCTCTACCAGGTCCACAAGCCGCACCCGCTGCTCGGCGACGCCTCGATGATGCGGGGGATGGCCGCGCTGCAGCGGGTCGGGCTGGTCCGCGCGGCGGGCGTGTCGTCGTACTCGACGGCCCGGTGGCGCGCCGCGGAGGCGGCGCTGGGCGGGCCGGTGCTGTCCAACCAGGTCGAGTTCAGCCTGCTGCACCGCGCGCCCGCCGGGGACCTGGTCGCCCACGCCGCCGCGCACGACCGGATCGTCATGGCCTACAGCCCGCTGGCCCAGGGGCTGCTGACCGGCCGCTACGACGCCACCCACCGCCCGACGAACGCGGTGCGGCGCACCAGGGCCGCCTGGCTCCCGGAGAACCTGCGGGCGCTGGCGCCGCTGCTCGACACCCTGCGCGACGTGGCGTCGGGGCACGACGCGACGCCGTCGCAGATCGCGCTGGCCTGGGTGGTGCACCACCGCAACACCGTCGCGATCCCCGGGGCGTCGAGCGTGGCCCAGCTCGAGTCCAACGTGGCGGCCGCGGACATCGCGCTGACCGGCGACGAGCACGCCGGCCTCGCCGCCGCCGCGGCCCGGGTGCGTCCCACCGGGGGAGTGCGGGCGCTGGGTGGGATGGCCCGCGAGCTGCTGGGAGGATGAGCGGGGCCCCGGCGCGGGGCCCCGCCGCCGGACCTACTTGACGTGCTCGCGCAGGAACTGCGTGGCGCGCGACCAGGCGATGTCGGCCTGCTCCTTGTCGTAGGTGCCCATGTGGTTCTCGTCGTTGAAGAACGCGTGCCCGGCCGGGTACTGGCGGAAGTCCGGGCGGGTGCCGGACTCGGACTCGATCCGGTCGGCGAGCGCGGCGACGGCGTCCGGGTCGGCCATGGTGTCCTCCTGGCCGAAGTGGCCCTGCACGGCCGCGGTCAGGTCCGCGAACGACGGGTAGTCCTCCTTGAGGACGCCGTAGAACGGCACCGCCGCGCTGACCTTGTCGCCCTGCTGCGCGGCCAGGACCAGCACGAAGCCGCCGCCCATGCAGAAGCCGATCGCGCCGACGGTGGAGGAGGTCACCGCGTCGAGGCCCAGCAGGTGGTCGACGGCACCGGCCAGGTCGGTGGCCGCGGATGCGACCGGGAGGTCGGCCATGAGCTGCCCGGCCTCGTCGGAGTCGTGGGTGGTGCGCCCGCCGTAGAGGTCGGGGGCCAGCGCGACGAAGCCCTCGGCCGCGAGCCGGTCGGTGACGTCGACGATGTGGTCGGTCAGGCCCCACCACTCCTGGATGACGACCAGGCCCGGTCCGGAGCCGGACTCCGGGAGCTTCAGGTAGCCGTGCGCGGTCCCGCCGTTGCTCGGGAACGTGACGTTCTGCGCGGGGTTCTCGTTGGTGTGTGCCACGCGCGTGATGACATCACGACGGGATCGGTCGTGCGCGTCGGAAGATCGTTGCGGCGTGTGACGGAGGAGGCTCCGGAAATCATGAGCGTCGCAAACGAGATGGGTCTATCGTCGGCGTCCATGCAGGCCGGGACGCTGGGCACGAACCGCGCCGCGCACGACGCGGCCGTCGAGGACATGCGCCGGGCACGGGCCGGGGACGGTCCCGTGCAGCTCGGGAAGCCGTCGTCGAACCTGTTCCGGTTCGGGGCGCGCGACACCGGCGCGGCGGTCCGGCGGCTGGACACGTCCGCACTGGACGGGGTGCTCGGCGTCGACCCGGCCACGCGCACGGCCGAGGTCCAGGGGATGGCGACCTACGAGACCATCGTGGACGCCACGCTGGTCCACGGGCTGATGCCGCTCGTCGTCCCCCAGCTGAAGACGATCACGCTCGGCGGCGCGGTGACCGGGCTCGGGGTGGAGTCCACCTCCTTCCGCGACGGCCTGCCGCACGAGTCGGTGCTGGAGATGGACGTGCTGACCCCGGCCGGGGAGCTGCTCCGTGTCACCCCGGACGGCGAGCACGCCGACCTGTTCGCCGCCTTCCCCAACTCCTACGGCACCCTCGGCTACGCGGTCCGCCTGGTCGTCGAGCTCGCGCCGGTCCGCCCGTTCGTGAAGCTCACCCACCACCGGTACCCCGGCGGGGCGGCGGCCGCGGCCGCGATCGAGGAGTTCGTCGCGGCGGGCGAGGTGGACTTCCTCGACGGCGTCGTGTTCTCCGCGGACGAGCAGTACCTGACGACCGGCGAGTTCGTCGACGCCCCGATGCCCGGCGCGCGGATCTCCGACTACACCGGCCAGGAGGTCTTCTACCGCTCCCTGCGCCGCCGCCCGGTCGACCACCTCACCGTGCACGACTACCTGTGGCGCTGGGACACCGACTGGTTCTGGTGCTCGCGCGCGTTCGGCGTGCAGCACCCGGCGGTGCGCCGGTTCTGGCCGCGCCGGCTGCGCCGCTCCGACGTCTACCGCCGCCTCGTCGCCCTCGACCAGCGGTACGGCGCGTCCAACCGGGTCCGCGAGGCCCTCGGCGGGACGGCCGAGGAGATGGTCGTGCAGGACGTCGAGATCCCGGTGGA
Organism: Pseudonocardia spirodelae; assembly: GCF_037727765.1. Lineage (NCBI taxonomy): Bacteria > Bacillati > Actinomycetota > Actinomycetes > Pseudonocardiales > Pseudonocardiaceae > Pseudonocardia > Pseudonocardia spirodelae. Next base: position 146,007 of record NZ_JBBJUP010000002.1, read on the forward strand.
GCGCCTTGCGGAGTTCCTGGAGTTCTTCCACCGCGAGATCCCGATCGAGCCGGTGTGGCTGTGCCCGCTGCAGCTGCGCGGACGGCGCAGCTGGCCGCTCTACCCGATGGAGCCGGGCCGGCTCTACGTCAACGTCGGGTTCTGGTCCTCGGTCGCGGAGAGGCCGGGGGACCCGTGGGCACACAACCGGCTGATCGAGCAGTGCGTCGCCGACCTCGGCGGGCACAAGTCGCTGTACTCGACCGTGCACTACGGCGAGGACGAGTTCTGGGCGCACTACAACGGCGGGGCGTACCGGGCGGTGAAGCAGCGCTACGACCCGGACGGCCGGGCACCGGACCTGTACCGCAAGGTCACCGGCCGCTGAGGCGTCCTGCACAGGTGTGACGACAGGGGAGGGGAAGACGATGACAGGAGTGCTGGAGCGCACGACGTCGACGGAACCGGTGGCGGGGATCCTGGCCTCGGTCCTGGGCTCGTCGCGGGAGCTGCGGGTGGAGGCGTTCGACGGGTCCCGCTCGGGCCCGGACGACGCGCCGGTGACGCTGCGGGTGAACTCCCCGCGGGCGCTCGGCCGGCTGGTGAGCGCACCCGGCTCGCTCGGGCTGGCGCGCGCCTACGTCACCGAGGAGCTGGACGTCGACGGCGACCTCTACACCGCGCTGCGCGCGATGTCGGAGGTCACGCTGCACTCGATCCCGCGGCGCGAGCAGCTGCGGCTCGCACGGCGGCTGCTGCCGTACTGGCGTGAGCACCGGATGCCGCCGCCGGACCTGGAGGCGCGGCCCAAGGGCCTGCTGCACTCCCGGCGGCGCGACTCGCAGGCCATCTCCCACCACTACGACGTGTCGAACCGCTTCTACGAGTTCGTGCTCGGCCCGTCGATGACCTACACCTGCGCCGCCTACCCCGACGCCGAGGCGTCGCTGGAGACCGCGCAGGCCGCCAAGTACGAGCTGGTCGCGGCGAAGCTGGACCTCCGGCCGGGGATGCGGCTGCTCGACGTCGGCTGCGGCTGGGGCGGCATGGTCCGGCACGCCGCCCGCGAGCACGGCGTCCGCGCGCTGGGCGTGACCCTGTCGCGCGAGCAGGCCGCCTGGGCGCAGGAGGCCATCGCCCGCGAGGGGCTGTCCGAGCTGGCCGAGGTGCGCCACCTCGACTACCGCGACGTGCCCGACGGCGTCTACGACGCGGTGTCCTCGATCGGGCTCACCGAGCACATCGGCAAGCACAACCTGGACTCCTACTTCGCGGCGATGTACGCGAAGCTCCGCCCGGGCGGGCGGATGCTCAACCACTGCATCACCCAGCCCCACCGGCCCGACCACCGCCACACCGACCCGTTCATCCACCGCTACGTGTTCCCCGACGGGGAGCTGGAGCCGGTCGCGACCCTGGTGGACGCGATGAACGAGACCGGTTTCGAGATCCGGCACGAGGAGAACCTGCGCGAGCACTACGCCATGACCCTGCGGGACTGGGGCGCGAACCTCGAGCGCAACTGGACCGACGCCGTCGCCGAGGTCGGGATCGGGCGCGCCCGCGTCTGGCGGCTCTACATGGCCGCCTGCCGCCTCGGGTTCGACCTGAACAACATCCAGCTCCACCAGGTGCTGGGCGTGAAGCTGCAGGAGGACCGGTCCGCCGGGTTCCCGCTGCGCGGCGAGCACGGCGCCTACTGAGGACGGACCCTCAGAGCCGGCGGGCGGCCGCGGCGGCGGCGTCGCCGTAGCCGCCGCCGAAGAGCACGGCGTGCACCAGCAGCGGGAACAGCTGGTGCAGCCCGACCCGCTCGTCGTAGGCGGCGAGGACCCGGTCGAGGTGCGGGAGGCCGAACAGGGCGAGCATCGCCAGGTCGGACTCGCGGTGCCCGCCGTGCGCGGCCGGGTCGATCAGCCACCCGTCGCCGTCGGCGGCCCACAGCACGTTGCCCGACCACAGGTCCCCGTGCAGCCGGGCCGGTGGCTCCTCCGGCCCGGCCAGGTCGCCGATCCGCCCGCACACCCGCTCGATCGCGGCGGCCCCGGCCGGGTCCAGCGCGCCGCGGTCCCGCGCGGCCCGCAGGTAGGGCAGCACGCGCTCGGCGGCGAACCAGGCGCCCCACGGCCCGTCGTGCGGGTGGTCGCCCATCCGGGCGTGCCCGATCCAGGCGTCCGCGGGGCCGCCGGGCGGCGGGGCGCCGAGGGCCGGTGCCCCCGCCGCGTGCAGCACCGCGAGCCCGCGGCCCAGCCGCTCCGCGCCCGCGGGTGTCGCGGGCCCGGGCTCGACGAGGCCGGTGACCAGCAGCGTGTCGTCGGCGCCGTGCACGCGGGCGACCGGTGGCCCACCGGGGACGGCGAGCCAGCGCAGCCCGGCGGCCTCGGCCGGGACCGAGCCCGGCTCGGCGGCACCGTCCTTGACCACGACGACCGTGCCGTCGTCGAGTGTGCAGCGCGGCGGGTGCCCGGCGGGCCCCGCGACGACCGCGCGGCCGGTCAGCCGCGCGACCCGGTCCCTCACGCGCTCCGCTCGACGTGCTCGACCAGGCCGGGCATCGCGGCGGCGATCATCGCGTGGACCTCGGCGAACCCGTCCGGGCCGCCGTAGTAGGGGTCCGGGACCTCGGCGCCGTCGGGGGCGTCCGGGTCGAAGGAGCGCAGCAGCCGCACCCGCTTCGGGTCCGGGACCGAGCGCTGCAGCGAGCGCAGGTGGCCCGCGTCCAGCGCGACGAGCAGGTCGGCGGAGAGGATCTCGGAGTCGACCTGGCGGGCGCTGTGGGTGGTGTCGTAGCCGTGCGCGGCCAGGACCTCCTCGGCCCGCTCGTCCATCGGCTGCCCGATGTGCCAGTGGCCGGTGCCGGCGCTGGTGACCCGCACGCGGTCGGACAGGCCGGCCGACTCGACCTCGGCGGCCAGCATCTTCTCGGCGATCGGGGACCGGCAGATGTTGCCGGTGCAGACGAACACGACGTTCACGAGGGCGATCCTCCGGGAGCGGGGGTACCGACGTCGACGGTGACGCCTCGGGCGGGGAGCGGACGGGGCAGGTGACCATTGTCGGGCATGGACCGGGCGGCGCCGTAGGGTGGCCCGATGCCGTTCGATGACCATGGCGCCGCGGCGGACCACGGGAGCGGGCACGACCTGCGCCACCACGGCGACGTCGACGCGGCCGACGGGCTGGTGGACTTCGCCGTCAACGTGATCGGCGACGGCCCGCCGCCGTGGCTGCGCGAGCGGCTCGTCGCCACGCTGGACGGGCTCGGCCGCTACCCGCGCGCCGACCACGACGCCCGGGCCCGCGCCGCCGTCGCCGCCCGGCACGGTCGCGACCCCGCCGAGGTGCTCCCGCTCGCCGGCAGCGCCGAGGGATTCGCGCTGCTCCCGGCCCTGCGCCCGCGGCTGGCCGCCGTCGTGCACCCCGGGTTCACCGAGCCGGAGGCCGCGCTGCGCTCCGGCGGGGTGCCGGTGGTCCGCGTGCTGACCGACGCCGCGGCCGGGCACGCCCTGGACCCGGCCGCGGTGCCGGAGGAGGCCGACCTCGTCGTCGTCGGGAACCCGACCAACCCGACCGGGGTGCTGCACCCCGCCGCCGACCTGCGCGCGCTGGCGCGCCCCGGCCGGGTGCTGCTGGTCGACGAGGCGTTCGCCGACGCCGTCCCCGGCGAGCCGGAGAGCCTGGCCGGTGACCCCGGCCCGCCCGGCCTGCTGGTCTTCCGCTCGCTGACCAAGACGTGGGCGCTGGCCGGGCTGCGCGCCGGGTACGCGCTCGGCGACCCCGCCCTGCTGGCCCGCCTGGGCGCCCCGCGCCCGCCGTGGCCGGTGTCCACCCCGGCCCTGGAGGCGATCATCGCCTGCAGCGAGCCCGCCGCGGTGTCCGCCGCGGACCAGAAGGCCCGCGAGCTGGCCGCGCACCGGGTGTCCATGACGACCGCGCTCGCCGCGGTCGAGGGCGTCGCCGTCGTCTCCGGGCCGGCGCCCTACCTGCTGCTGCACCTGCCCGACGGCACCGGCGAGCCGGTGCGGCGGCTGCTGCGCGAGGCCGGGATCGCGGTGCGCCGCGGCGACACCTTCCCCGGGCTGGGGCCCGACCACGTCCGCGTCGCGGTCCGCCCGCCCGAGACCGCCCGGCGCCTGGTCGAGGCGCTCGACGACGCCCTGCGCCGGCTGGGGGCCGCGGCGTGAGCGCCACCGTGGGCGACGTCGTCGCCGCGCTGGAGGCCGCCTACCCGCCCGCGCTCGCGATGGACTGGGACGCCGTCGGGCTGGTCTGCGGCGACCCCACCGAACCCGCGGACCGGGTGCTGTTCGCGGTCGACCCGACCCCGGAGACCGTCGACGAGGCGATCACCTCGGGGGCGCAGCTGCTGGTCACCCACCATCCGCTGCTGCTGCGCGGGGTGCACGGCGTCGGCGCCGACACCCCGAAGGGCGCGCTGCTGCACCGGCTGATCCGGGCCGGCGTGGCGCTGTTCACCGCGCACACCAACGCCGACGTCGCCGACCCCGGCGTGTCCGACGCGCTCGCCGCGGCGCTGGGCCTCACCGTGTCCGGGCCGCTGGCGCCCGAGCCCGGCCCGGCGCTGGACAAGATCGTCACGTTCGTGCCGGTCGGGCCGTCGATCGGCGCGGTGCACGCGGCGCTCGCCGAGGCCGGCGCCGGGGCGATCGGGAACTACTCGCACTGCTCGTTCGCCACCGCCGGGACCGGCCAGTTCCTGCCCCTCGACGGCGCCGAGCCCGCGATCGGCACGGTCGGCCGGCTCGAGCGGGTGGCCGAGACCCGGCTGGAGATGGTGCTGCCGCGCGCGCGGCGCCGCGACGTCGTCGCCGCGCTGCGCGCCGCGCACCCCTACGAGGAGCCCGCGTTCGACCTGCTGGAGATGGCGCCGCTGCCGTCGTCGCGGGGGCTGGGGCGGGTCGGGGAGCTGGCGGGCACCGAGTCGTTCGCGGCGTTCACCCGCCGGGTCGCCGACGCCCTGCCGCCGACGGCCTGGGGGGTGCGCGGAGCGGGGGACCCGGACCGTCCCGTGCGCCGGGTCGCGGTGTGCGGCGGAGCCGGTGACTCCGCCCTGGACGCGGCCGCCCGCGCCGGCGTCGACGCCTTCGTCACCGCCGACCTGCGCCACCACCCGGCCTCCGAGCACGCGCTCGCCGGGACCGGCCCGGGCGGCCCGACGCCGGCGCTGGTCGACGTCGCGCACTGGGCCTCGGAGTGGCCGTGGTGCGGGCAGGCGGCCGGGGTCGTGACCGCGGCGCTCGGCGGTAGCGTCACCGTCGCGGTCTCACGGGCCCGCACCGATCCCTGGACGACGGCCGCGACCGCCGTCCCGTCCGGCCCGGACACCCCGGCCCACCGGACCGACCCGACCGAAGACCTCCCGGAGGCGAGTGCATGAAGGCCGATCCCACCGCCCAGGCGAAGCTGGTGACGCTGGCCGAGGTGGACGCCGAGATCGGCCGGCTCACCCACCGGCGCTCGACCCTGCCCGAGCTGGCGCAGCTGACCGAGGCCGAGCAGCGGGTCCGTACGGCGCGGGACGCGCAGGTCCGCGCGGAGACCCGCGCCGGGGACCTCGACCGCGACATCGCCCGGCTCGAGCGCGACATCGACGGCGTCCGCGCCCGCACCGCGCGCGACCAGCAGCTCCTGGCCGGGTCGGGGGTCGGGGCGAAGCAGGCCACCGAGCTCCAGCACGAGCTGGAGACCCTGGCCCGCCGCCAGGGCGTCCTGGAGGATGAGCAGCTCGGGGTCATGGAGGAGCGCGAGGCCGTCGGCGTCGAGCTCGACCACACCGGGGGCGAGGTCACCGAGGCCGAGGCCGCCGTGACCGAGCTGACCGGGCGGCGCGAGAGCGCCGAGGCCGACATCGACGCCTCCCGCGCCGGCCGAGACCGGGCCCGCGCGGAACTCGTCGCCGCGCTGCCGGAGGACCTGCTCGCCGACTACGAGCGCATCCGGGCCCGCGGGCGGGTCGCCGCCGGGCAGCTGCGCGAGTCGCGCTGCGGGGCCTGCCGGCTCGAGCTCGACCGCACCTTCCTCGGGCAGGTCCGCTCCGCGGCCGCCGACGACGTGGTGCACTGCGAGGAGTGCGGCGCGATCCTGGTGCGTGGCCGGTGAGGCTCGTCGTCGAGGCGGACGGCGGCTCGCGCGGCAACCCCGGGCCCGCCGGCTACGGCGCGGTGGTCCTCGACGCCGGCGGCCGTCAGGTCCTCGGTGAGGTCTACGACGGCCTGGGCACCGCGACCAACAACGTCGCGGAGTACCGCGGCCTGATCGCCGGACTCGCCGCGGCCCGCGAGCTCGGGGCCACCGAGGTCGAGGCCCGGATGGACTCCAAGCTCGTCGTCGAGCAGATGAGCGGGCGCTGGAGGATCAAGCACCCCGCGCTGGCCGAGCTCGCCGACGAGGCCCGCGCGCTGGCCGGGGAGTTCGACGCGGTCTCCTTCACCTGGATCCCGCGCGCGGAGAACGCGCGCGCCGACGCACTGGCCAACCGCGCGATGGACGGGGAGTCCAGCCCCGCGCTGGACCCCGCGGCCGCGGCGGGGCCCGCGCCGAAGCCGCCCGCCGGGGCCGCCGACGGCGCCGGGTCCGGCGGCGACTCCGCGGCCGTCGCGGCGGCGTGGACCGGGCAGGCGGGCACGCCGGTGCGGATGATCCTGCTGCGCCACGGGCAGACCGAGCTGTCGGTCGAGCGCCGCTACTCCGGCCACGGCGACCCCGAGCTCACCGGGCTGGGGCAGGAGCAGGCGGCGGCCGCGGCCCGGGCGCTGGCCGCGCGGCTGGCCCGCCAGGACGTCCGGCCGGCCGTGATCCTGTCCTCGCCGCTGCGCCGTGCCCGCCAGACCGCGGCCGCGGTCGCGGAGACGACCGGCGCCGAGCTGACCGTGCGCGACGCCCTGATCGAGACCGACTTCGGGGGCTGGGAGGGGCTCACCTTCACCGAGGCCCGCGAGCGCGACCCGGAGCTGCACGGGGCGTGGCTGGGCTCGCCCGACGTCGCACCGCCGGGCGGGGAGAGCTTCCGCGCGGTCGCCGAGCGCGTCGAGGCCGAGCGGCGGCGCATCGTCGAGGAGTTCGCGGGGGAGACCGTCGTGCTGGTCAGCCACGTGACGCCGATCAAGATGCTGCTGCGGACGGCGCTGGGCTCCGGCGACGAGGTGCTCTATCGGATGCACCTGGACCTGGCCTGCCTCAACGTCGCGGACTTCTACCCCGACGGCGGGGCGTCGGTGCGCCTGGTCAACGACACGTCCTACCTGGACCACTGACCCCTGTATCGATACCGCCCTGACCCGTTCGGGCGGTGTCGACTGCGCACCGTTGTCGGGGGCTCCCCGGCCGGGCGATGATCTGCGGGCACCGTACGGGGTGGTCAACCTACGGAGCGTGATGTCAGCGGTGATGTCTCGGTTGTCGCGGGGAACACAGGGACGGGGAGGACAGCGATGTCGCAGATCCACGAGCACGACTACGGCTACGACCTGGCACACGAGATGAAGGTGGTCGCGCGGTTGCCGCAGCAGCGGCGCGGCAGCTCCCGCCCGCTGGGCGTCCCGGCCCGCGAGATGGACCCCGACACCGACCTCGGCCACGACTCGGCCCACGAGTTCTAGCCCTCCCGACGACCGCCACGGCCCCGCCCGGACCGCTCCGGGCGGGGCCGTCGCACGTCCGGGGCGGCTCCCGCGGTGTCCAGGGCGGGCGGGTCAGGGCGGGAGGACCGCCAGCGCCCCCCACAGCGCCGTCGTCGCGGCGAGCAGCCCGAGCGGCACGGTCAGCGCGCCCAGCCGCAGGAACGTGCCCAGCTGCGGCGGGTCGCCGTAGCCGGTCGCGATGCGGCGCCACAGCAGCGTCGCCAGCGAGCCCGCGTAGGTCAGGTTCGGCCCGATGTTGACGCCGAGCAGCATCGCCAGGACCAGTCCCGGCGGGGCGGCCGGGCCGTGGGCGGTGAGCAGCACCAGCGTCGCGGGCAGGTTGTTCACCAGGTTCGCCAGCACCGCCGCGACGGCCGCGGTGAGCAGCAGCCCGGCCAGGTCCGGGGTCGCGGGCAGCAGCGCGCCGATCCACCGCGCGAGCCCCTGCGCGCTCACCCCCGCGACGACCACCCCCAGCGCCAGCACGAACAGGCAGAACCCCGGTGACGCCGCCGCCACCAGCCGCAGCGGACCGGTCTCGCGCCGGACCAGCGCCCGCACGGCCAGGACCAGCGCCCCGGCGGCCGCCACCCAGCCCGGCTCGACGCCCAGCGGGGAGGCCACCGCGAACCCGGCCAGGGTCAGCGCCAGCACCGCCAGCGCGACGACCGGTGCCGGCTCGGCCGCCGGTGCCGGGCCGGCCCGCTCCGGCCCGGGGCCGGGGTCCGGGGCGTCGCGCAGGTCGCGCCGGAACCACCACCGCAGCACCAGGTACTCCACCGCGATGACCGCGACCCACGGCCCGGCCATCAGCCCGGCGAAGGTGAGGAACCCCAGCCCGGACGCCGAGAACGCCAGCAGGTTGGTCAGGTTCGACACCGGCAGCAGCCCCGACGCGGAGTTCGACAGGTGCGCGCAGGCGAACGAGTGCGGCCGCGACGCCACCCCGAGCCGGGCCGCCGTCGCCAGCACCACCGGGGTCAGCAGCACCACGGTCGCGTCGAGGCTGAGCACCGCCGTGGTCCCGGCCGCGGCCGCGAACACCGCGACCAGCAGCCGCCGGGCCGAGCCGGCCGACGCCGTCGCCAGCCGGGCGCCCAGCCAGCGGAACACGCCCTCGGCGTCGGCGAGGTGACCGAGCAGCAGGATCGCGGCGAGGAACCCGACGGTCGGTGCCAGCTCCGCGGTCTCGGCCCACGCCGCGGCCGGGGTCACCAGCCCGGCCAGTACCGCGACGAGCGCCGCCGGCACGGCGACCACGGCCTCGGGCAGCCCGAAGGGCCGCAGCGTCGCCGCCGCCAGGACGGCGGCCAGCAGCGCGACCGCGAGCAGCAGGCTCACGTGAACAGCAGCGCGACGCCGACGGCCAGCCCCAGCAGGACCACCGCCCAGCGCAGCAGCGTCTCCGGCATCCGGCGCGCGACGAGGGCGCCGAGGTAGCCGCCGACCAGCGTCGTCGGGGCGAGCAGCGCGACGGCGAGCCAGTCGACGGGGGCGCCGAGCGCGAACACGACGACCGTCACCGTCGCCACCACCAGCGACAGCACACCCTTGAGCGCGTTGAGCCGGCGCAGCTCGTCGTGGGCGAACAACGACAGCGTCGAGATCAGCACGACCCCGAGCGCGCCGCCGAAGTAGCCGCCGTAGACCGAGGCGAGGAACACCGCGACGAGCAGCCCGCCGGTGCGGTCGCGCCCCCCGGTCGCGGGGTCGCCGATCCGGCGCTTGAGCCACGGGCCGACCGCCATCGTCAGGCTCGCCAGGATGACCAGGACGGGCACGACGGCGTCGAACACGGCCGTGGGCAGCACCAGCAGCAGCGTGCAGCCCACCGCGCTGCCCAGCGCGGCGGCCACCGCGGTGCCCACGATCCTGCGTCCCTGCCCGGGCAGCTCGTGGCGCGCACCGAGCACCAGGCCCGCGTAGCCGGGCCACTGGGCGACGGAGTTGGTGACGTTCGCCGCCAGCGGGGGGAACCCGACCCCGAGCAGCGCCGGGAACACCAGCAGCGACCCGCCGCCGGCCACGGCGTTCACCGCGCCCGCGAGCAGCCCGGCCACCAGCAGGAACACCAGCGCCCACGGCTGGGAGAGGTCGATCACGACCGGACGGTATCCCGCTGCAACGCGCCGCGGCCCCCCGGCGCGGCGCGGACCGGCCGATCCGCGCGACGGCTCGTAGCCTGGAGCCATGACCGCAGCCACCGAGATCGCGTTCGAGAACACCTTCGTCCGCGACCTGGAAGGCCTCTACCTGCCGTGGCAGGCCGCGCCCGCACCCGAGCCGCGGCTGGTGCTGCTCAACGACGCCCTGGCCCGCGAGCTCGGGCTGGACCCGGCCCGGCTGCGCACGCCCGCCGGGCTGGGCCTGCTCACCGGGACGGCCGTGCCCGGGTCGGCGACGACCGTCGCCCAGGCCTACGCCGGGCACCAGTTCGGCAACTTCTCGCCGCGCCTCGGCGACGGCCGCGCGCTGCTGGTCGGCGAGCTCGTCGCCCCCGACGGCGCCCGGCGCGACCTGCACCTGAAGGGCTCCGGGCGCACACCGTTCGCCCGCGGTGGCGACGGCCGGGCCCCGCTGGGCCCGATGCTGCGCGAGTACGTGATCTCCGAGGCGATGCACGCGCTCGGGGTGCCGACGACGCGGTCGCTGGCCGTCGTCGCGACCGGCGAGCACGTGATGCGCGACCGGGGCCCCGAGCCGGGCGCCGTGCTCGCCCGCACCGCGTCGAGCCACCTGCGGGTCGGCACCTTCCAGTTCGCCGCCGCCACCGGCGACGTCGACGTGCTCCGCCGTCTCGCCGACCACGCGATCGCCCGGCACCACCCGGCCGCGTCCTCGCCGCTGGAGCTCTACCGTGCGGTGATCGCCGCGCAGGCCGCGCTCGTCGCGCGCTGGACGGGGATCGGGTTCGTCCACGGCGTCATGAACACCGACAACATGACGATCTCCGGTGAGACCATCGACTACGGCCCGTGCGCCTTCCTCGACGCCCACGACCCCACCACCTGGTACTCCTCGATCGACCACGCCGGTCGCTACGCCTTCGGCAACCAGCCCGGCATCGCGCAGTGGAACCTGGCCCGCTTCGGCGAGGCGCTGCTGCCGCTGCTCGCCGACGACCAGGAGGAGGCGGTCCGGCTGGCCACCGGGGAGCTGCAGGGCTTCGCCGACGCCTACCTCGCCGCCCGCGACCGCGACCACCTCGCCAAGATCGGCGTCGGGACCCCGGAGCTGCTGGGCGAGCTGTTCGCGCTGCTGGAGGAGCACACACCGGACCACACGCTGTTCTTCCGGCGGCTGTCGGACGCGGCCCGCGGCGACGACGGCCCGGTGCGCGCGCTGTTCGGCGACCCGGCCGCGCCGGGGGAGTGGCTGCGCTCGTGGCGGGCCGCGGGCCCCGACGCCGACGCGATGGACCGGGTCAACCCGGTCCACGTCCCGCGCAACCACCTGGTGGAGGAGGCGCTCGGCGCGGCCGTCGTCGACGGCGACCTCGAACCGGTGCAGTGGCTGCTGCAGGTGGTCGCCGACCCCTTCACCGAGCGGGAGGGCTTCGAGCGCTACGCCCTCCCGGCCGGGCCGGACGCCCCGCCGTTCAGGACGTTCTGCGGGACGTGAGCAGCGAGCACCGCGCGGCCCGGACCAGCCAGTCCCGGTAGCTCCCGACCGGCCAGCCGCGCAGCACGACCAGCCGCCGGTAGGACGTGCCGTCGTTCAGCGTCCAGGCCAGGTCGGCCGCCGTCGCCGGGTCGACGCCGGCGTCGAGCGCGGCGAGGTGCGCGGCGAACGCCCGGGCCCCGGCGAGGCGCTCGGTCTCGGCCCGGTCGCGCAGCGCGGCGACGTCGGGGTCGACGTCGGCCGCGGCCTCGATCACCGCCGCCAGCGGCGCGGCGCGGACCTGCACCTCGACGACCATGTCCACCCAGGCGGCGACCGCGGCGGGCGCATCGGTGCAGGCCAGGATCCGTGCGACGGCCGGCCGGTCGGCCATCGGGACGGGCTCGTCGTCGCCGACCAGGGTGTGGTCCCAGGCCAGCGAGAGCAGCGCGGGCTTGCCCCCGGCGGCGTTGACGACGGTCCGGCGGCTCACCCCGGCGGCCGCCGCCACGGAGTCGAGGGTGGTCGCGGCGTAGCCGTCGCGGACGAACTGAGCCGCCGCCGCCGCGACGACGGCGCGCCGGGTCGTGCGCGTCCGCTCGTCGCGCAGGGCGGAGCGGTACTCCCTCGGCACTGGACGTCCCCCGTATTTCGGTGCACTCTGAGTGCATCGGAATGTACCAGGGAGGTCGCCGTGCGCGTGGGCATCATCGGGTCCGGTCCGGCCGGGCTGCTCCTCGGGGCGGCGCTGGCCCGGCGCGGGCACACCGTCGTCGCCGTCGACCCCGACCCCGGTCCGGACGCCGCGGGGGACTGGCCGCGTCGCGGGGTCATGCAGTTCCGCCACCCCCACGCCGTCCGCCCGCAGGTGGGGGAGGTGCTGCGCGCGGAGCTGCCCGAGGCGTGGGACGCCTGCCTGGCCGCCGGCGCCGAGCCGATCGTGTTCGTCCGCGACGACGGCACCCGCCCGCCCCCGGGCCTGCGGGTGCGGCGCGAGACCTTCGAGCGTGCGCTGCGCCCGGTCGCGGCCCGGGTGCCCGGCCTGACGCTGCGCTGCGGGCACGTGGACCGCGTCGCCGTGACCGGCGGGCGGGCGCACGGGCTCGTCGTCGACGGCGAGACGCTGCCGGCCGACCTCGTCGTCGACGCCTCCGGCCGGGCCGGGCGGGCGACCCGCGACCTCGGCCCCGGCCCGACGGCGGGCGGTGACACCGGCATCGCCTACGTCAGCCGCCAGTACCGCCTGCACGACGCCGCGGACCCCGGTCCGATGGTCAACCCGCTGGCCTGGGAGGCGCAGCTCGACGGCTACCAGGTGATCGTGTTCCGGCACGAGCACGGGATCTTCTCGGTGCTGCTCGTCCGCCCGGCCGGCGAGCTGCGCGACCTGCGCCACGAGGCCGCGTTCACCGCGGCCTGCCGGGCGGTGCCGGGGCTGAGCGACTGGACCGACCCCGGCCGCGCGGCGCCGCTGACCCCGGTGCTGCCCGGCGGCCGGCTCCACAACCACTACCGGCCGCAGCCCGGCGTCGCGGGGCTCGTGCTCGTCGGCGACGCGGTGTGCACCACCACCCCCATGTTCGGCCGCGGCCTGGCCACCACCGCGATGCAGGTCCGCGCCCTGCTCGCGGGCATCGACGCCGGCGACCTCGCGTCCTTCGGGCCATGGTGCGACGCCCACATGCGTCCCTGGGTGCTCGACCACGTCCGCTCCGACGAGCACTGGCGCCGCGTCTGGTCCGGCGGGGACCTCGATCTCGACCGGCGCGTCCCCAGCGACCTGATCGCGGCCGCCGCGCAGGTCGACGGCCGCATCGCGCCCGCGCTCGGGCCGTACTTCGGGATGCAGGCGGGCCCGGACTCCCTCGACCCGGTCGAGCCGCTCGCGCGGGCCGTCTACCGGGGCGGATGGCGCCCACCCGTCGCCGACGGGCCCACCCGCGCCGAGCTGGCGGAGGTCCTGCGGGACGCCGTGGGGGCCCGGGTATCCTCCTGATCGCGGACGAGTCGGTCGGGCGGCCGCGTCGGGACCTCCGGGTCCCGCCGAGGAAAGTCCGGACTCCACAGGGCAGGGTGGTTGTCAACGGCAACCCGGGGAGACCCGCGGGACAGTGCCACAGAGAACAGACCGCCTCCGGCCTCACGGCCGGGGGTAAGGGTGAAACGGTGGTGTAAGAGACCACCAGCACCCCGGGTGACCGGGGTGGCTCGGTAAACCCCACCCGGAGCAAGGTCGAGAGGCCGTACGTGTACGGCTGCGCAGGCGTTCGAGGGTTGCCCGCCCGAGCCTGCGGGTGGACCGCTGGAGCCTGCCGGCGACGGCAGGCCGAGATGGATGGTCGCCGAACGGTGCACCGTGAGGTGCCCGGGAACAGGATCCGGCTTACAGGCCGGCTCGTCCGCACCCCAACCCCTGACCTGCCGGGCGGTACCGGATCGACCGGTCGGGGGGGCACACACGGGGCACACGGCTGGCCTACGCCGGATGAGCTTTGCCCCACGCCCAGAGCGCTCGGTCGAGGGTGCGGAGGTCTGTCCCACAGCGTCGGGCGATACCGCGACACGTCTTCAGATAGTCGGCGTAGGCCGGCCAGGTCGAGTCCTGTTCGCCGTGCCGCCGGAGAGTCCGCATCGCGAGGACGTCGATGACCGTGAACGTGTCAGGCTTGGCGATGGTCAGGAAAGCGCTGGCGACCGGCACACCAACGCCTCGGAGTAGGCCGAGCACTCGGTGCGCGAGGTGCTCCGGCGCTCGGAGGGCCATCTCGGTGATGGTCTCGACGTCCGCCGGATCGTTCCGTCGGAGGATGGTGATCGTGCGGTTCGACTTCCACTTGATCACCTCCTCGGCTTCCGAGAACGTGAAGTACCCGCGCTCGCCGACTGCCCGGTGAATCGGTCCGAGCACGTGATCGTCGGCAGTCGACGGATAGGCGGCGGCCCACTCCGTCACGAACTCCGCATCGATCTTCTTCGTCGTCATTGGTGTCCCCATGCTCGGAGGATCGGGGACTGCTGTCCCGTCGTGAAGTGAGTCCACCCGCACGTGCGACACCGAGTCACTAAGATCGTGTGCATAGTCGACTTCTGCAGATCCTGCCGATTCCGGCGCAGCGCCGAGGACGGTGTCGACGGCTTCGCGTGTCCTGTCGTCGGAGTCGGGCCAGATGTGCGCGGTCGTCGGCGAGAGGGCCATGGCTCAGCCGCCGACCTCTGAGCTGCGCCGATGCGTCGACGAGTACCTCCTGCTCCGGCGCCGGGTACTGGCGAGGCTCGCGATCACCGTCCCCGGCGAGGAGCGCGGTGGGGTCGGCGGGTCCGGGGAGATGCGGGACCTCGCGGCCGTAGCGCAGGACCGGTCGGCGGAGGCGTCCGGGCGGGTGCGGGTTCAGCGCGCCCGCAGGTAGCGCAGCACGACGCTCCCGTTGTCGAAGGCGCGCTGCTCCACCAACCGCAGCCGCAGGTCGGCCCCGGCCGGCAGGTACGGCGTCCCTCCGCCGAGCACCGCGGGCACGACGGTCGGGTGGAACTCGTCGATCAGGTCCAGCACGGACGCGGCCAGACCCGCGCCACCGACGTCGAGAGGGCCGTCGACCTCCTCCTTCAGTCGCGCCACCTCGGCGAGGGTGTCGGCACGCCGGACGAGCCGGCAGCCGGGCGGCACCGAGGTGAGCGAGTCGGAGAACACGACGCGCGGCGTCGCCACGTAGTGCCGGGCGAACTCGGCCTCCACCTCGCCGCCGTCGGCGCGTGCCGGGTCGGTCCAGAACTCCTCCATGACGTCGTAGAGGCCCCGGCCGAACAGGAAGGCGCCGGTACGACGAGCGCGGTCGTTGTAGTAGCGGTGCAGGACCTCGTCCGGCTCGGAGAAGTCGATCCCGCCGTCGGGATCGGTGACGTAGCCGTCGAGGGACATGCTCATCGCGAAGCAGAGGGTGCCCATGCGGTACGGACCGTCCCGGGCGACGGAACTCATCGCGTGCCCGACTGCCGGATTCCCGGCCTGGTGCCGACCGTCATCACTGCTGATGAGGGGGGTTAACGAGCCGGTGCCTCGCGTCGACAGTCCGCCCGTGGATCACGATGCGCGAACCGGACCCGTCACCGTCGTCACCCCGGGCCCCGTGCCCGAGCGGCCCCGTCGTCGAGGCGCGATGCTCGGCGCAATCGCGGCACTGCTGCTGGTCGGCGTCGGTGTACTCGCCGGGGTGCAGCTGTCTTCGGCCGCCGCTCCGGCGGTCGCTGCCGCCCCCGTGACACCCGTCCCGGTCGCGGCCGCGTCGACGGCGGTGGCCGACCAGCAGGTGTGCGTCGATCTCGACGCGCGGGGCGGGTCGCTCTACTCCGTGTTCGTGCTGCCGATGACAGCCGGCGAGAGCGGACGCAAGAGCATCGACGTCGACATGCAGCAGATGTCCCGCGCCACCGCCGCCGTCGCCAGGCTGGACCCCGTGGCCATCGCCGGTGCGCGCCCGGAGATCGCTGACGAGGCCCGCAGGGTGGTCGCCGCTGCTGAGTCGTTCGAGCTGTACTCCCACGTCGACGGCACCGCGCTGCTGACCTCCTTCGTCGGCCTGTCGGTCCAGTGCCAGGTGGTCGGTCACCAGCCGTCCTGGTTCGACGCCCAGGAACTGCTCGACAACTGACCCGGGCTTCACGGGGTGGTGACCCGGTCCGGTTGCCGAGTCGGGAGAACCGGTCGGACGCGGCCACCAACGAGGACAGGATCCGACCGCATCGGGCGGGACAGTCGTCGTCGACGGCCCGACCCACCCCGGAGGTCCCCCATGTACGCACCCGCCCGCGACGACGAGGCCACCGGCTTCCTGCGCTACGTCGACGAGCAGCTCACGGCCATCCGCTCCGCCGCGTTCGGGCTCACCGAGGACCAGGCCCGCGCCACCCCGTGCCGCAGCGCCCTGTCGGTCGGCGGACTGATCAAGCACGCGACGTACTGCATGCGCGGCGCGGTGACCCGCCTGACCGGCGACGTCACCGAGCAGCCCATGGACGCGGCCGCGGTCGCCGCGTTCACCGGGAGCTTCGCCGTCGGCGAGGGCGAGACGGTCGCCGCGACCATCGAGGAGTTCGACCGGGTCCGCGCGGAGCTGCTGGCCACGATCGGCCGGACCGACCCGGCGGGGGAGTCGACCGCGCCGCCGGCGCCGTGGCACGGGATCACCGACGCGCGCCCGATCCTCGCCCGCCACTACCTCGGGCACCTGGTGGAGGAGTTCGCCCGCCACGCCGGGCACGCCGACATCCTGCGCGAGCAGATCGACGGCGTGGCCGTCCCGGCGCTGGTGCTCACCCTGGCCGGCGCACCCGCCAACGCCTTCTTCGAGCCCTACGAGCCCGCGCCGGGCACGCTGCTGGCGTGACGTCCGGCCGGTCCGGTCGTTGATCCACCCGACCGGGTCGAGGAGGACACACATGGGTCGGGGACGACGGAACGGGCTCATCGCCGCCGCACTGGCGGGCGCCGCCCTGGTGGGGCTCGCGTCGCTGCAGCCCGCCTTCGCGATCGACCCGTTCGGGCCGTCCGGCCGCGTGACGGTGACGCCGGCCGCGTCCAACCAGTTCGCCGGCACCCTCGACGAGGGCACCGGGACCCGCGAGTTCACCACCCGCTACGGCGCCCCGCCCGACGGCGGCACGGGCGCGATGGCGATCAGCACGCCCGACGGGGGCGACAAGGTCCAGTTCGTCACCGCCGAGGTCGGCGGGCCGCTGTCGCGGTTCGCGGACAGCAGCTACTGGGCGCTGCGCGACCCCGCGTCGCACTCCGACGCGATGCCGTCCTTCGCGATCGCCGCCGACGTCGACGGCGGCGACCTGCAGGCGGGCGACCTGCACGTGCTCACCTACCTGCCCGACCACGCCGCGGCGGGCACCTGGACCCGCTACGACGTCGGCTCCGGCACGTTCTGCGTGACCCGCCAGATCGGCCGGGCCGACGCCTACCGGCAGTGCCGCGACGGGGGCGAGCAGCGCACGCTGGCCCAGATCATGGACGAGTTCCCGCAGATGACCGCGTACGCGGCCGGGTTCAACCAGGGCGGCGGCGACGCCGGGCTGGTCTCGGCCGTGGACCTCATGCAGGTCGGCGCCCGCACCTACGACCTGGAGCCCGACACGGCCCGCTGACCGCCCTCAGCTGACGCAGAACTCGTTGCCCTCCGGGTCGGCGAGCGTCGTCGTGACCGGCCCGCGGTCCGTGGTCGTCCACAGCACCCGCGCGCCCAGCGCGACCAGGCGCTCCACCTCGCCGGGTGCGTCGGCGGCGCCGACCTGCAGGTCGAGGTGCACGCGGTTCTTCGCGGACTTCGGCTCACCGACGCGCTGCACGAACAGCCGCGGCCCGTCACCGCGTGCGGTGGCGACGTCGCGGAACGCGCGCCGGTCGCCGTCGACGACGGTCTCGCTCTCGTCGAGCCGTCCGGCGGCGACGAGGCTCCCGACGATCTCGGTGTGGTCCTCCACCTCGTAGCCCAGCGCCGCGGCCCAGAACCGGACGAGGGCGTGCGGGTCGGCGGCGTCGAAGGCGATCTGCAGAGTCGGGGTCACGGTCGGACATCCTGGCCCCCGACCAGGGCGCGCACCGTCCGCATTCGCGGGCCACGTCGCCGCCACGGGGGCGGCCGGACTCGCCGGAGCTGTCGGGGGTCCGGTGCAGCATGTGTCCCGACCCGCTCCCGCGCTCCGGAGGCCCCCGTGGACCAGCCCGCCGCCGACCCCGTCATGGACGAGCTCGCCGGCGCCGTCGAGGCGGGCGGCACCGGCGACCGGGCCGGGGCCCGCGCCCGGTTCGCCGCGCTGTGGGAACGGGTGGGCGACGGGTTCCTCCCGTCGCTGCACCTGAACCTGGCCGACGTGCACCGCCGCCTCGGCGAGGACGCGCGGGCGCGCCACCACCTCTCCCGGGCCCGGGAGAAGGCGGGGGCGCTGCCCGGCGACGGCTACGGCGCGATGATCCGCGCCGGGATCGAGCGCTGCGGGGCCCGGCTCGACGCCGGGGAGCGCACGTGAGCCCACCGTCAGACGACGGCGCCGTCTCCGGCCCGCCGCCGCGCGGTGCGCCGCGACGGCGTGCGGCGGTCCGCCTTGCCGACCGGCCGGCCCGCCCCCGACGAGCGCGGCGGCGGCCCGGACCAGCGCCGCTGCAGCAGGATCGACACCGGCCCGGCGACCGCGACCGTCGAGACCGTCCCGACCACGATGCCCACGATCAGCGCCAGCGCGAAGTCCGCGAGCGTCGCCCCGCCCAGGACCAGCAGCATCACCAGGATCGTCAGCGTCGAGATGCCGGTGTTGACCGTCCGCGGCAGCGTCGAGAGCACCGCCGCTCCGACCACGCGGTGGAACGGCAGGCCCGTGTTGCGCGCCCAGTGCTCGCGCACCCGGTCGAACACGACGACGGTGTCGTTGACCGAGTAGCCGATCACGGTCAACAGCGCGGCGAGGAACACGCCGTCGGCGGTGCGCCCGGTCCAGGCGAAGACCCCGACCACGACGAGCACGTTCGTGGCCAGCGCGGCGACCGCGCCGGCACCGAGCGTCCACCGGAACCGGTAGGCCAGGTACAGGAACTGGGCGCCCAGCGCGACGAGCAGCGCGACGAGACCGCCGCGGGCGAGCTCGGCGCCGAGGCTGGGGCCGATGAGCTCGTCGCGCAGCAGATCGGCGCCGCCGCCTGCCGCGCCGACGGCCTCGCGCAGCTGGGCGACCTGGGCGTCGGTGAGCTCCCCGGAGCGCAGCGCGATCGCGCCGTCGCCGGTCTCGGTGACGGTGATCCCGCCGATCCCGGTGCCGGCGACCGCGTCGCGGGCCTGCTCGACGCCGAGGGGTGCGGCCGTCGTGAACTCCACGAGCCGTCCGCCGGTGAACTCCACGCCCAGCTCCAGGCCGCGCACGAGGAGCCCGGTCACCATCACCACCACCACGAGCCCGGCGACGGCCAGCCAGCGACCCGGCCGGCGCAGGAACCCGGGGTCGCTCGCCTCCAGCCGCCGGCGCACCGGCCCGACCTCGGCGAGACCGGTGATCCGCGGCCGCCGCCGCACCGCGGGGATGCGCAGCATTGCGAGGGTCAGCAGCCGCGACAGCACGAGCGCGGAGAACAGCGACACCACCACGCCGATGACGAGCGTGACGCCGAACCCGCGGACCGGGCCGGACGCCAGCCCGAACAGCAGCACCGCGGCGAGCAGCGAGGTCACCGCGACGTCGCCGACCGCGGAGAGCGAGTTGCCGTAGCCCAGCTCCGAGGCGCGTTCCAGCCTCGGCCTGAGCGCGTACTCCTCGCGGGACCGTTCGGCGATGAGCACGTTCGCGTCGACGGCCATGCCGACGGCCAGGACGAACGCGGCGAGGCCGGGCAGGGTCAGCGTCGCCCCCAGCCCGGTCTGCACCGCGTAGGCGACGAGCGCGTACCCGCCGAGCGCGACGACGGCGACCAGCCCGACCAGCCGGTACACGACGACGAGGAACGCCCCCGCCAGCGCCGAGCCGATGACCGCGGCCCAGGCGGAGGCGGAGATCGCGTCGGCGCCCAGCGTCGGGCCGACCGTCCGCTGCTCGATGATCTCCACCGGCAGCGGCAGCGCGCCGCCCTCGATCAGGACCGCCAGCTCGGAGGCCTGCTCGGGGGAGAAGGTGCCGCTGATCTGGGTCGACCCGCCGACCTGGCCGACGGCGCAGGCGGTCTGCTCGGTGACCTGCGGCGAGGAGATGACCTGGTCGTCGAGGACGATGGCGATCCGCCGCTGCGGATCGCCGAAGGGGGCGCAGGCCGCCTGCCCGGTGAGGGACTGCCAGCGGGCGGGGCCCTCGCCGTCGAAGGCGATGGTGACGACGTGCCCCACGCCCTGCGGGTTGGGCGAGGACTGCGCGGAACCGACCATGTCCCCGGACAGCGCGGGCGGGCCCAGCTGCAGGGGCTGCCCCTGCTCGTCGGCGCCCGGGGTGCCCGCGGCCGGGTCCACGGCCCCGAGCACGGGATGGATGGTGAGCTGCGCGGTGCGGCCGAGGGTCGCGGCGGCCTCCGCCGGGTCGGTCAGCCCGGGGAGCTCGACGATGATCCGGTTCTCGCCGGAGCGGGCCAGGCTCGGCTCGGCGACACCGAGGCCGTCGACCCGGCCGCGCAGCACCTCGAGCACGCGGTCGGTGGCCTCGCCGTCGGCGGCGACCTCGGGGGTGTCGCGGGTCTCCAGCACGATCTGGGTGCCGCCGCGCAGGTCCAGGCCCAGGGTGGGTGCGGTGGTCAGCGCGACGACGGTGGACAGGACGAGCACGGCGAGCGCGATCAGCGCCCGCCAGAGCACGGGGCGGTGCGGCACAGGGGGTTCCTCGGCGGCAGGCGTCCCGGGCGGGACGCGGGGGTGCGGACGCGGCGGCCCGCGCCTGCTCCGCCGCGCGGGGGCGGGGGACGGGCGCGGGTCAGGCCCGCGGGGGAGCTCGCGACCCCGGCGGGACCGTGGCCCCGGGACCGGGGCGTTCCGGCTGCTCCCGGGTGGCGGCACGGGCGCCGCGCACCGGAGCGGGCACCGAGGCGGCGTCCAGGACCAGCGCGGCGAGGGCCGGTCCGGGTGGTCCGGGCGCCGCCGCGGCCGGGGCGTCGTCGTGCCCGGCGCGCCCGAGCTGAGCGGCGCGCGGTGCCTCGGCGGGTGTGAGGTCCTGACCGGCCGCCGCGGGCGGCGCGCCCGCCGTCGCCGTGGCGGTGGGTGCGGCACCGGCGACCCCGGCGGCCGGGGCGAGCACGGCGAGCAGCGACAGCAGCAGCACCGCGGCGAGGCGGCGGGCCGGGGCGCGGGTCGTGCTCACGAGGGTGATCCGTCCGGTTCGGGGGTTTCGTGCCCGACGGTACCGGTCGTGCTCGCCGCCGCGGCGGTGCAGGCCCCGGGCCCCGGCCGGGCGCGCCCACGCGTTCGGCAGAATCGCGGGCGCACCACGGAACACCTGCGAGAGGACGACGGACGTGAGCACGGAGACGATCGAGTTCCAGGCCGAGGCCCGGCAGCTGCTGCGGTTGATGATCCACTCGATCTACTCGAACAAGGACGTGTTCCTGCGCGAGCTGATCTCCAACGCCTCCGACGCGCTGGACAAGCTCCGCCTGGCCGCCTACCAGGACAAGGACCTGGGCGCCGACACCGGCGACCTGCACGTCGAGCTGGTCGCCGACGCCGGGGCCCGCACGCTGACCGTGCGCGACAACGGCATCGGCATGACCCGCGACGAGGTCGTCGACCTCATCGGGACCATCGCGCGCTCCGGCACCGCCGAGCTGCTCACCCGGCTGCGCGAGGCCGGGGACTCCGAGCACGCGCAGGAGCTGATCGGCCAGTTCGGTGTCGGCTTCTACTCCTCGTTCATGGTCGCCGACCGCGTCGAGCTGGTCACCCGCCGGGCCGGCACCACCGAGGGCGTGCACTGGAGCTCCGACGGCGAGGGCTCCTACACGATCGAGCCGGCCGCCGACGCCCCGCAGGGGACGAGCGTCACGCTGCACCTGAAGGCCTCCGACGCCGAGGACCAGATGCACGACTACGCCGACCCGGGCGTGCTGCGGCGCATCGTGAAGACCTACTCCGACTTCATCACCTGGCCGGTGCGCCTGGCCGGCGGCGAGGGCGACCCGGAGACGCTCAACTCGATGAAGGCGCTCTGGGCGCGCCCGCAGAAGGACGTGTCCGACGAGGAGTACGCCGAGTTCTACCGCCACGTCGCGCACGACTGGCAGGAGCCGCTGGAGACGATCCGGCTCGCCGCCGAGGGGACCTTCGAGTACCAGGCGCTGCTGTTCCTGCCGAAGGTCGCGCCGATGGACCTCCACATGCGCGACGCCCGTCGCGGCGTGCAGCTCTACGTGCGGCGCGTGTTCATCATGGACGACTGCGAGGCACTCGTCCCGGAGTACCTGCGCTTCGTCAAGGGCGTCGTCGACGCCGCGGACCTGTCGCTGAACGTGTCGCGCGAGATCCTGCAGCAGGACCGCCAGATCTCCGCGATCCGCCGTCGTCTCGTCCGGAAGGTCCTGTCGGTCGTCGGCGGCCTGCGGGAGAACGAGCCGGAGAAGTACGCGACGTTCTGGGAGCAGTGCGGCCGCGCGCTCAAGGAGGGGCTGCTCTCCGACCCGGACAACCGCGAGACGATCCTGGGCGTCGCGAGCTTCGCGACCACCCACGGCGACGAGCCCACCGGCCTCGCCGACTACGTCGCGCGGATGCCCGAGGGCCAGGACGCGGTCTACTACATGACCGGCGACTCCCGCTCGGCGGTCGAGTCCTCGCCGCACATGGAGGCCTTCCGCGCCAAGGGCTACGAGGTCCTGGTCCTCACCGACCCGGTCGACGAGGTGTGGGTCGACGCCGTCGAGGGCTTCGAGGGCACCCCGCTGCGCTCGATCGCCAAGGGCCAGGTCGACCTGCAGAGCGACGAGGAGAAGGAGCAGGCCGCCGCCCGGCAGGAGGAGTTCGCCGAGCTGTGCACCTGGATGGCCGAGGTGCTCACCGAGGACGTCAAGGAGGTCCGGCTGTCCTCGCGGCTCACCACCTCACCGGCGGTGCTGGTCGGCGACGAGCACGACATGACCCCCACCCTGGAGAAGATGTACCGGGCGATGGGGCAGGAGCCGCCGAAGGTCAAGCGGATCCTGGAGCTGAACCCGTCGCACCCGCTGGTCGCCGGCCTGCGCGACGCCCGCGCGGCCGGCCGGGACGAGAGCGGGACCGTGGAGCTGCTGCACGGCATGGCGCTGCTCGCCGAGGGCGGCGAGCTGACCGACCCGTCTCGGTTCGTCGGGCTCCTGGCGTCGCGTCTGGAGCGGGCGCTCTGACCCCCGCGAGACGTGGGTCGCACACCTGAACAGTTGAGCAAGTATAACGGCTAGGCTGCCCCGGTGATCGGGAACCCGCGCCGCTGGGCGCCGCTGCTCGCCGGGCTCGTCCTCCTCGCCGGGTGCGGCGCCCCCGCGGCCGCCCCGGCCGCGGAGCCCGGTGACGGCGCCGTCGTCAACTGCGGGCTGGCGGTGCCCCTGCAGCGCCCCGAGCGGGTGGTCGCGATGTTCCAGAACGGCATCGAGGCCGTCCTCGCGCTGGGGGCGGGGGACCGGCTGGTCGGCGCCGCGTACCTGGACAACCCGCTGCCGCCGCAGCTGGACGCGCAGTTCCGGCCCGCGAGCTACTGGCCCGAGGAGTACCCGTCGCGCGAGGAGGTGCTGCGGGTCGCGCCGGACCTCGTCGTCTCCGGGTTCACCGGCGCGTTCACCCGCGAGGGGCTGGGCACCCGCGCCGAGCTGGGGGCCGCCGGCGCGCGCACGTTCCTGTTCAGCGCCTACTGCCCGACCTCCGACGGCGGCGGGCAGGGCGCGCTGGCCGACAACGACGTGACCTTCGCCGGGGTCGAGCGCGACCTCACCGACCTGGGACGGGTGCTCGGCGCGCCGGACCGGGCGGCCGCCGTCGTCGCCGGGATGCGCTCCACCCTCGACGACGTCGCGGCCCGGCTGCGGGGCGTGACCGAGCGGCCGCGGGTGGCGATGCTCAACTCTCCCGGCAGCACCGGCGAGCTACGGGTCTTCGGCACCGGCGACGTCGCGACGACGATCATCGAGGCCGCCGGCGGGCGGCAGGCGTTCGACACGGTCGCGGGGCGGCAGCGCACCGTGTCGCTGGAGGGGATCGTCGCGGCCCGGCCGGACGTGATCGTCGTCCCGGCCTGCTGCGGCCGCGACGTCGGCCCGGAGGCGGCGGCGCCGCTGGTCGCCCGGCTGCGCGCGGAGCCGGCGCTCGCCGCGGTCCCGGCGGTGCGCGACGGCCGGGTGTTCACCACCACGTTCGCCGAGGTCAGCCCGGGCATCCGCAACGCCGACGCGGTCGCGGCGCTGGCCCGGCGCCTGCACCCGGAGCGGTTCGGCGGCTGAGCCGGCCGTGGTGCGGATCCGCCCGGCGCCGTTGCCGAGCGGACGACGACGACCGTAGCCGGTCGGTGGCCGGGAGGACAGCCGCCCCGGCGATCAGTCCTCCGAGGACGGCGGCAGCGGCGGGTGACCGGGGCGCAGGCCGTCGAGCAGCAGCGCCAGGAACCGCGCCCGGTCCTCACCGGACGCCGACCCCGGCGCGTCGGACCCCTCGGCGACGGCCAGCGCCATGACCAGCACCGCCGACAGGTCCCGCGGGGTCAGCTCGGGGCGGACCGCGCCCGCCTCGCGCGCCCGCTCCAGCAGCCGGGCCAGGGTGGCGCCGTAGCGCTGGACCGACTCGACGTCGAAGGCGCCGGCCTCGCGGGCCAGCTGCAGGATCGTGCGGCGCCCGGCGATGGCGTCCACCGCGCGGCCCAGCGACCCCGCCAGGTCGGCCCAGGGGTCGCCGTCGCCCGCGGCGGCGGTCGGCTCGATCTCGGCGCTGAACACGTCCTCCAGCACCGCGCGGACCAGCACGTCGCGGGTGCGGAAGCGCCGGTAGAGCGTCGCGACGCCGACGCCGGCCCGGCGCGCGATCTCCTCCAGCGGCACGTCGGCGCCGTCGGACTCGAACGCCGCGGCGGCCGTCTCGACGATCCGGCGGTGGTTGCGCGCGGCGTCGGCGCGCAACGGCCGGCCGGGCGGGGCGCCGTCGGTCAGCGGTGCGGTCATCACAGCACGGTAGCGCCCGCCCGGATCACCAGGTCACCGGCAGCGTGTGCATGCCGTAGACGAAGTGGTACGCCCGGAACGCCGTCGGCGGCACCGGCCCGGCCGGGGCGAGCGTCGGGAAGCGGCGCAGCAGCGCGGGGAACGCCGTCACCATCTCCATCCGCGCCAGCGGTGCGCCCAGGCAGTGGTGCACGCCGTGCCCGAACGCGACGTGCCCGGCCGCGCCGCGGGTCAGGTCGAGCCGCTGCGGGTCGTCCAGCCCGGTGGCGGTGTCGCGGTTCGCGCTCGGCAGCGAGCACACCACCAGCGAGCCCTCCGGCAGCGGGGTGCCGCGCAGCTCGGTGTCGGTGGTCGTCACCCGCACCACCCCGGTGTGCACGATCGTCAGCCACCGCAGCAGCTCCTCGACCGCGGGCCGCGCGAGCTCGGGGTCGCGGCGCAGCAGCTCGGCCTGGTCCGGGGCCTCCATCAGCGCGAGGGTGCCCAGCGCCAGCATGTTCGACGTGGTCTCGTGCCCGGCGATGAGCAGCAGCGACGCGATGCCCACCAGCTCGTCGTGGCTGATCTCGGTGCCGTGCTCGCGCAGCAGCATGCCGATGATGTCCTCGCCGGGCTCGGCGGCCGCGGCGTCGACCAGCCGGGTCATGTACGCCCGGTTCTCCCGCACGACGGCCGCGCGCTCGGCGGCGGGCAGCGACACGTCGAGCAGCCGGGTCGAGCGGGCGGTGAACTCGTCGCGGTCGGCCCAGGGCACCCCGAGCAGCTCGCAGATGACCATCGACGGCACCGGCAGGGCGAACTCGGCGACGAGGTCGGCGCCCGGGCCGGCCTTCTCCAGCGCGTCGAGGTGGCTCTCGACGATCTCGGTGATCCGCGGCTCCAGGCGCGCCATCCGGCGCTGGGTGAACTCGCGGGTCAGGTAGCGGCGCAGCCGGGTGTGCTCGGGCGGGTCCTGGGCGAGCAGCTGCCCGGCGCGCAGCCGGGCCAGCTCCTCCTCGGAGAGCTCGTCGCCCTCCGGGCGGCGCAGCGCGGTGCCCGCGGCGTTGGAGAAGACCGCGGCGTCGCCGAGGACGTGGCGGACGTCGTCGTAGCGGGTGACGAGGTGGGCGTCGGCGCCGAAGGCCGTCCGGACCCGCGGGATCTCGCCGGACTCGCGGATGCGGTCCAGCTCGGGGTCGGGCAGGAACCGGTCGCGGCGCATGTGCAGCGGCAGCGTGAACTCGGCGGGCTCGGTGGTGGGCGCGGCGGTGTCGGTCACGGCGTCCACGGTAGCGCCGTAAACGGAGGTGCGCTCTCGTTTCGAGCGGGATGCCCGGAGGGTCAGGAATCCTCGGCGTAGACGGCGAGGATGCGGTCGCGCGCGCCGGTGATGTGCGCGGTGAGCTCGCCCGAGGCGCGCCCGGCGTCGCCCTCCTCGACGGCGGCCAGCACCGCCGCGTGCTCGGCCGCCAGCCGGGTCCGGTCGAGCCGCCCCAGCACCTGCACGCGGGCCACGCAGAGGTGGAACTCGGCCATCAGCGAGGCGTACATCCGCGACAGCCGCGGGCTGCCCGCGGCGTCGACCAGGGCCTGGTGGAACGCGACGTCGGCCTCCACGACGGCCGAGACGTCGCCCCGGCCGAACGCGAGGTCGAACCGCCCCAGCGCGATCCGGGCGTCGTCGGGGACCCGGCCGTGCCCGGCGACGACCTCGATCGCGGCCCGCTCGAGCAGGATGCGGGAGAAGTAGACGTCGGAGACCTCGGCGAGGGTCAGTACGGGGACCCGCGCGGTCCGGTTCGCCTGGCGGCGCAGCAGGCCGTCGAACACCAGGCGCTCGACGGCGGCCTTGGCGGTCGGCCGCGCGACGGCGAACTCCTCGGCGACCAGCTTCTCGGTCACCGCGGCGCCGGCGGCGAGGTCCCCGCGCAGGATGCGCTCGCGCAGCGCCCGGGTGACGGCGTCGACGAGCGAGCGCACCTCGAGGTCGGTGGTCATCGTCGTCCTCCTGGACCGGCAGCGTCGTCAGTACACAGTATTCACGCCAGACAAGGCAACTTGTCTGACAAACACACTTGACTGTCGGCAGTCCGTCCCGTTCACTCTCCTGGGTCCGGTTCGTGGCGCAACCACACGGTGCGACCGGCCCTCCCGATCACCGTCGATCCCTCCGCGGAGTGCTCATGTTCCAGCAGTCGCTCGAGCCGCTCGGGAGCCTCTGGCTCTCCGCGCTGGTGGCCCTGCTCCCGCTCGTCACCATCTTCGTGACCCTCGGTGCCCTGCGCTGGAAGGCGCACTGGGCCGGTCTGTCCGCGCTCGCCGTCTCGATCGTCGTCGCGGTCGCCGCGTTCGGGATGCCGGTGCACCTGGCGCTGCTCTCGGCCACCGAGGGCGCCGTGTTCGGCCTGTTCCCGATCATGTGGATCGTCTTCACCGCGATCTGGCTCTACCAGCTCACGGTGGCCGCGGGCCGCTTCGAGGACCTGCGGGCCGCCTTCCAGCTGATCTCCGACGACCCCCGCGTGCAGGCGATCATCATCGCGTTCTGCTTCGGCGGTCTGCTGGAGGCGCTGGCCGGCTTCGGCGCCCCGGTCGCGATCACCGGCGTCATGCTGATGGCGCTGGGCTTCTCCCCGGTGCGCGCCGCCGTCGTCGTTCTGCTGGCCAACACCGCGCCGGTCGCGTTCGGCGCCGTCGGCACCCCGATCATCACCGCGGGCACCCTGACCGGCATCCCCTACGCCGAGATCGGCGCCGTGGTCGGTCACCAGACCCCGGTGCTGGCGTTCATCGTGCCGACCCTGCTCGTGCTGCTCGTGGACGGCGTCCGGGGCGTCAAGCAGGTCTGGCCGGTCGCGGTCGTCATCGGCCTGGCCTTCGCCGTCGCCCAGTGGCTCGCCGCCACCTACCTGTCGGTCGAGCTCACCGACATCGTCGCCTCGCTGGTCGGCCTGGCCGCCGGTGTGGTCATGCTCCGCTTCTGGCAGCCCCGCGGCGGGGCCGAGGCGATGGACAAGCTGCGCATCGAGCGCACCGAGGACGCGCCCACCACCGGCCCCGGCGGCGACGGCGGCGGGTCGCTCGCGACCGAGCAGCGCACGCTGACCGAGCGCGCGCAGGCGCTGACCACCGGCCGGCTGCTGATGGCGTTCGCGCCCTACCTGCTGATCATCGTGGTGTTCTCGGTGGCGAAGCTGGTCACCCCGGTGTCGTCGTTCCTGTCCGGCACCGACGTCAAGATCGGCTGGCCCGGCCTGAGCGGCGAGGTGCTCGACTCGGCCGGCAAGGCGGTGTCGACCACGACGTACAACTTCCAGTGGCTGTCCTCGCCCGGCTCGCTGCTGCTGATCTCCGGCATCGCCGTCGCCGTGCTGTACCGGGTCACCCCCGCGACCGCGGTCCGGGAGTTCACCGGGACCGCCTACCGGATGCGCTTCGCCTTCCTCACCGTCGCCACCGTCCTCGCGCTGGCCTACGTGATGAACCTGTCCGGGCAGACGATCTCCATCGGCACCTGGATCGCCGGGACCGGCGCGGCGTTCGCGTTCCTCTCGCCGATCCTGGGCTGGCTGGGCACCGCCGTCACCGGGTCGGACACCTCGGCCAACGCGCTGTTCGCGACCCTGCAGCAGACCGCGGCCGAGCAGGCCGGGCTCGATCCGCACCTGATGGTCGCCGCGAACACCTCCGGCGGCGTCGTCGGCAAGATGATCAGCCCGCAGAACCTGACGATCGCCGCCACCGCGGTCGGGATCGCCGGGCGCGAGTCGGAGCTGTTCCGCCGGACCGTGCTGTGGAGCATCGGGCTGCTGCTCGTGCTGTGCCTGCTGGTCCTGCTGCAGTCCACGCCGGTCCTCGGGTGGATGCTCCCGACGTTCTGACGGGGCGGAGCGGGGTGCACTCGGGAAGGATCTCCCGGGTGCACCTCACCGTCCTGCCCACCGCCGACCTCGGACCGGACGGGCTGCGCGCGCTGCGCGCCCTGCTCGACAGTGCCTTCGCCGGGGACGACCCGGACGGGGCGGGCGCCTTCGACGACGCGTCGTTCGACCACGCCCTCGGCGGCGTGCACGTGCTCGCCGGACCGCCCGGCGCCCCGGTCGGGCACGCCGCCGTCGTCGGGCGCCGGGTGCTGCACGGCGGGGTCGCGCTGCGCACCGGCTACGTCGAGGCCGTCGCCGTGGACCCCGCGCGGCGGGGCGACGGGCTCGGCGGGGCGCTCGTGGCCGCCGTCGGACGGATCGTGCGCGGCGGATACCGGCTCGGTGCGCTCGGTGCGGGCCCGCGCGCGGCCCGGCTCTACCGCAGGCACGGCTGGGAGCCCTGGACCGGCCCGCTGGCGGCGCTCACCCCGGACGGCGTGCGCGACACCCCCGACGAGCGCGGCGCGGTGCACGTCCTGCGGGTCGACGCCCCGCTCGACCCCGGCCGCGCACTGGTCTGCGACTGGCGCGACGGCGAGCTCTGGTGACCGGCACGGCCCGCCCCCGGAGTGACGCGGCCGGTTCACCCGGACGTCAGACGGACGTCGGGTGATCGCAACCCGCGGCCAGTGGAGTTCCCTCGTGCAACTGGCGGTCCTGGATCTCGCGGGTACGACCATGGCCGACGACGGCCTCGTGCTGGCCGGGCTGCGTGCCGGCCTGCGCGCCGCCGGGGTCCGCGTCGGCGGCCCGTCCTACCCCGCGCTGGACCGCCAGGCCCGCGCCACCATGGACCGGCCGGTGATGACGGTGCTGGGCGAGCTGCTCGACGGCGACATGTACCGCGCCCGCCGCGCGCACGGCGCGTTCGCCGAGCACCTGCACGCCGCGCTCGACGCCGGCCGGGTCCGGCCCGTCCCGGGCGCCTGCGAGACGCTCGACGCGCTCCGCGACGCCGGCCTGTCCGTGGCGCTGACCTGCGGGTTCGATCCCGAGCTGCGTGACCGCCTCGTCACCGCGCTCGGCTTCGACGGCCGCGCCGACCTCGTGCTGTCCCCGGCCGACGTCGACGGCCGGGGCCTGCCCGAGCCGGACCTGCTGCACGCCGCCGCGCGCCGGGCCGGCACCGAGGCGTCGCAGGTGGCCGTGACCGGGGACGCCACCGCCGACATCGACGCCGCCGTCCGCGCGGGCGCCGGGCTGGCCGTCGGGGTGCGCGGCGGGGCGCACGGCGAGCCGCGGCTGCGGGCCGCCGGGGCCGACGCCGTCATCGACTCGGTCGCCGACCTGCCCGCCCTGCTCGGTCTCCCCAGCTGACCCCGCGGGGCGTAGCGTCCGGCCGACGATCATGACGAGGGGAGCGGCCCGGTGGCCCGACGCACGGTGGCGGTGGCGTCCCTGGGGACGACGCTGGCCCTGATCTCCTACACCGCGCCGCTGGCGACGCTGGCCCCGATCGCGGCGGACCTGGGGTCCTCACCGTCGGGGCGCTCGTGGATCCTCAGCTCGATGAGCCTCGGGCTCACGGCGGTGCTGCTCACCGCGGGGACCCTGGCCGACCGGCTGGGGCGGCGCGCGGTGTTCGTCGCCGGGGCGGTGGTGCTGGCGCTGGCCTCGGCGGGCGGGGCGCTGGCGACCGGCACCGCGGGCTTCGTGGCCGGGCGGGTCGGGCAGGGGGTCGGGGCGGCCGCCGTCGTCGCGTGCAGCCTGGCGCTGATCGGGCACGCGCTGCCGCCGGGACCGCGCCGCTCGGCCGCCACCGGCCTGTGGGGCGCCGCGCTGGCGGCCGGCATCGCCGTCGGGCCGCTGCTCGCCGGGGTGCTGCCGTGGCGGGCGCTCTACCTGCTCGTCGCGGTGGCCGGGCTGGCGCTGGCCGTGGCCGGGCGGACGCTGCTCACCGAGTCCACCGCCGGGGCCCCGCGTCCGGTCGACGCCGGCGGGATGGTCCTGCTCGCGGCCGGGCTCTCGGTGCTGCTCGCCGGCCTCACCGAGGCGCGACGCCTGCCCGTCACCACCGCGACGGTGGTGCTGCTGGTGGTGGGCGCGCTGCTGCTCGCCGGGTTCGTCGTCGTCCAGTTCCGGTCGCGGCACCCGATGGCGGGCCCGCAGCTGTTCCGCCACCCCGGTCTCGTCGCGGCGACCGTCGCCAGCCTCGCGACCGGGCTCGGGATCATCTCGCTCAGCTCCTACCTGCCCGCGCTGCTCGCCCCGGTGCACGGCACCGACCCGGCCGCGGCCGCGCTGCTGCTGCTCGGCTGGTCGGGCACCAGCATCGTCACGGCCCTGCTCACCCGCCGGATCAGCGAGCGCGTCACCGGCGGCGTGCGCCTCGGGGCGGGCCTGCTGGTCATGGCGGCCGGGCAGCTCGGGCTGCTGGGCGCCGGGTCGGGCACCGGCGTCGTGCTCGCCTCGCTGGTCGTCGTCGGGGCCGGGACGGGCGTCGTCAACGCCACCCTGGGCCGCGAGGCGGTCGCCTCGGTGCCCCCGGACCGGGCGGGCACCGGCAGCGGCATCAACAACACCGCCCGCTACCTGGGCGCGGCGATCGGGGTGACCGTCACCTCCGTGCTGACCTCGCCGTCCGGGGACGAGCCGGTGCCGGCGCTGCTGGCCGGGTGGCACGTCGCCGTCGTCGTCGCGACCGGGTTCACGGCGGCGGGTGCGGCGGTGGCGCTGGCCTGCGCCCGGGCGGCGGCCCGCACCCCCGCCCCGGCCCCGCGGGGTTGACGCCCCGCACGGGGCGGAGCAGCGTGCCCACCGTGACGACGGTGCTGGTGATCGGCTTCGACCCGCGCGCGTTCACCGGCCACGACCCGGGCCCGGTGCTGGACGGACTCGCGCACAGCCGGGCCCGCTTCCGCGAGCTCGGCATCGACGCCCGCGAGGTGCTCGTCGACCCGGCGGACGCGCCGCGGGAGGCGATCGCCGCCGCGCTGCGCGCCGACCGCTACGACTGCGTGCTGGTCGGCGGCGGGCTGCGCCACTCCGACGAGTACCTGGTCCTGTTCGAGGACGTCGTGAACCTGGTGCACCGGCACGCGCCGGACGCGGAGATCGCCTTCAACGCCACGCCCGCCACCTGCGCCGAGGCCGTGCTCCGGCGCGTGGGGCCGCGGTGAGGCTCGGCGCCGGTGTCGCGGCGGCGCTGGCCGCCGGGCACCCGGTCCTGGCCTGCGAGTCGACCATCCTCACCCACGGACTGCCCGCGCCGCGCAACCTCGCCGTCGCCGCGGAGGCCGAGGACCTCGTGCGCTCGCTCGGGGTGGTCCCCGCGACGGTCGGGGTGCTCGACGGCGAGGTCGTCGTCGGCCTGTCCGGCCCGGAGCTGGAGCGCCTGGCGGGCGCGCCGGGGAGGGTGAAGCTGTCCGCCCGCGACCTGCCGGTGGCCGTCGCGACCGGCGCCACCGGCGGGACGACGGTGGCCGCGACCGCGCACCTGGCGCACCGCGCCGGCATCGCGGTCTTCGCCACCGGCGGGCTCGGCGGGGTGCACCGCGGCGCCGCCACCACCTTCGACGAGTCCGCCGACCTGCCCGCGCTGGCGTCGCTGCCGGTCGTGGTGGTCAGCGCCGGGGTGAAGTCGGTGCTCGACGTGGCGGCCACCCTGGAGCGGCTGGAGACGCTCGGCGTGTCCGTCGCCGGGTACCGCACGCACGCCTTCCCCGGGTTCTACGTGGCCGACTCCGGGCACCGCGTCGGGCAGCGGGTCGAGTCCCCGCAGCAGGTCGCCGCGGCCTGGCGGGCGGCCCGCGCGCTCGGGCTGCCCGGCGCCCTGGTCGTCGCGAACCCGGTGCCCCGCGACGAGCAGCTCCCGCCCGCCGAGCACGACGCCGCACTGGCCGACGCCCTCGCCGCACTGGACGCGGCCGGCATCGGCGGCCAGGACGCGACCCCGTTCCTGCTGCAGCGGGTCCGCGACGCGACCGGCGACCGCAGCCTGGAGGTCAACGTCGCGGTCTACCGCAACAACCTGACCCTGGGCGCCCGGATCGCGGCCGAGCTGGCCGCGGACCCGGTCACACCACCGGGGTGATCGCCCGCAGCGCCTCGGACGACCGCACGGCCGCGGTGAGGTCGGCCAGCGCCCGTCCGTGCGCCGCGGCCAGCGCGGCGGAGTCCTCGGTGAGGGTGCCGCGGTCGACGTAGCCGGAGTGGTCCAGGTAGAGCCCGGGGGACAGGACCTGCACGGCGAAGAACCCGGCCAGCACCGAGCGCAGCCCGTCGACGGCCAGGAAGTGGTGCCCGCTGGCGCCGGTCAGCACGACGGCCGCCGCCGTGCCCTGCAGCGGCGCGGTCTTCTCGCCCCACCGGCCGCGCTCGGTGGCCTCCAGCAGCGCGCGCAGCGACGCCGTGTGCCCGGCCCGGTAGACGGGGCTGCCGAACACGACCGCGTCGGCGTCGGCGAAGGCCGCGGTGACCTCGGGGAACGGGGTCTGCGACAGCTCGATCAGGTCGGTGTCCGCGCCGGTCCCGGCCAGGACGCCCGCGACGGCGGCGGCGGTGCGGCCCCCGGGCTCCGGCCCGGCGACGACACCGATGATGCGGCTCACCGCGCGGCCCGCGGGGTGAGGGCGTAGCCGCCGCGGTGGAACAGCAGCGGCAGGCCGTGCGGGTCGGCGCCCAGCGCCGCCACCCGGGCCGCGACGATCGTGTGGTCGCCGCCGTCGTACTCGTTCCACAGGGTGCAGTCGACCCAGGCGCCGACGCCGTCGAGGACGGGGGAGCCCGACGGCGACGGGCTCCACGACACCCCGGCGAACTTGTCGACGCCGGAGCGGGCGAACCCGGCGCTGTGGTGCTCGTGGTCGGCGGCGAGCACGTTCACGCAGAACGTGCCGACCTCACGGATCCGTGGCCAGGTGGAGGACCCCCGGGACGGGGCGAAGCTCACCAGCGGCGGGTCCAGCGACAACGAGGCGAAGGACTGGCAGGTGAACCCGATCGGCCCGTCCGGCCCGACGGCGGTGACGACGACGACCCCGGAGGCGAAGGCTCCGAGCGCGTCGCGCATGGCGTCCGGTGTCACCGGTACGGCGGAGTGCGAGCGGGACATGCCCCGACCCTAGGCGGGCGGGGCCGCCCCGGCCAACGATCACCGGCCCCCGATCCCGTGCCGCGCGACACCGGCGCCGGGTGCCCGGACGTCCGTGGCGGGCGCCACGCACGGATCCGCCGTCCGGTGGCCGTGTCGCCGTGACCCGCGCGGAATCGATCCGGTAGAACTCCCCGTGCCGTGCACCCCGAACTCGTGGGGAGCCCCGGGGTGCGCAGAGACGGCGACGGCCGTGCGGAGCTGGTGCCCCGCACGGCCGTCGTCGTGGTGGACGTCGTCGCGCCGGTCGTCCCCGCAGGGTCAGCTGGCGTAGGCGCGCAGCTTCTCGGCGCGCTCGCCGGCCCGCAGCTTCGACATGACCTCGCGCTCGATCTGGCGCACCCGCTCACGGGAGAGCTTGAACGCCTTCCCGATCTGGTCGAGCGTGTGCGGCTGACCGTCGTCGAGACCGAAGCGCATCCGGATCACCCGCTGCTCGCGGTCCTCCAGGGTGGCCAGCACCCGGCGGAGGTCGTCGTGCAGCAGGCTCGAGATCACGGTGTTCTCGGCGTCGGTCGCCTCGGCGTCCTCGATGAAGTCGCCGAGCGGCGCCTCCTCCTCGGACCCGACCGGCATGTCCAGGCTCACCGGGTCGCGGGCGTGGTCGAGCAGGTCGGAGATCTTGTGCTCCGGGATGCCCGACTCGGCCGACAGCTCGGCGTCGCTGGGCTCACGGCCCTGGCGCTGGTGCATGTCCCGCTTGATCCGGGCCAGCTTGTTCACCTGCTCGACCAGGTGGACGGGCAGCCGGATCGTGCGGGCCTGGTCGGCCATGCCGCGGGTGATCGCCTGGCGGATCCACCAGGTCGCGTAGGTCGAGAACTTGAAGCCCTTGGTGTAGTCGAACTTCTCGACCGCGCGGATCAGGCCCAGGTTGCCCTCCTGGATCAGGTCCAGCAGCGGCATCCCGCGCCCGGTGTAGCGCTTGGCCAGGCTCACCACGAGGCGCAGGTTCGCCTCGAGCAGGTGGTTCTTGGCCAGCGCGCCGTCCCGGACGACCGCGCGCAGGTCACGGCGGTACTGCGGGTCGAGCCCGTCCAGCGTGCCGTCGGCGGCCGCGGTGTCCAGGCGGTGCTGGGCGAACACGCCGGCCTCGATCCGGCGGGCCAGCTCGACCTCCTGCGCCGCGGTGAGCAGCGCGGTCTTGCCGATGCCGTTGAGGTAGACGCGCACGAGGTCGGCGGCGGGGCTCTGGGCGTCGAGATCCTCGGCCACGGCGGCTGCGGCACCCGGTACGGTGGTCTCCAGGGCGGTGCCGGCCTGGTCGGCGGTGCGGCGGCGGGAGCTGCGCGCGACCTTCGGGGCGGTCCGCTTCGCACCGGACGAGGGCACGGTGGCGTGAGCGGGGGCCTCGGTCGTGCGGCGCGGGCCGGGTACGGCCGGAGCGGTCGTGGTCACCGTCATGTGCAATTCCTCCCCTGCTCGGGCCGCGGCGGGCGACTGGATGGGACTCGCCGCGTGCCCTGTACGGAGTCAACGCATCCGTTCCGGGGATCGTTCCCGCGCCACGGCCCCGCAGGTAGGGAAAAGTGCCTGCGGGGCCGTGTCGTCGGTCACATGCAGTTGCGGTTCTCTCAGGCTGCTCTTAGAGAGCCCGGTCAGGGCGCGGGCACCCGCGGGGTGTCGCGCGGGTCGGACACGGCGCGCACGCTGCTGCGGCGGCGCGACGCCTTGCCCGCCCCGGTGTCCGTGCGCTTCGGCACGGAGTGGCCGTAGACGGTCTCCATCAGGACCGGCCAGTCGTGGCGCAGCGCGTCACGGCCCATGAACAGGCCGAGGTGGCCCGCGGTCGCCGTCCGGTAGGTGACGTCCGCGGCCGGGGTGCTCACCTTCTCCGCCGCCGCGAACAGCTGCGGGGCGGGCGTGATGTGGTCCGCCGAGCCCGCGAGCAGCAGCAGCGGGCAGTCGATCGCGGCCATGTCCACGGTCCGGCCGTCCACGGTGAGCGTGCCCTTGATCAGGCGGTTCTTCCAGAACAGGTTCTCCACCAGCCACAGGTAGAACGCGCCGGGGATGTCCTGGGTGTACTTGAACCAGTCCTCGAAGACCCGGTAGCGCTCCACGTGGGTCGGGTCGTCGATGTTCTCCAGCAGCTGCAGCTGGCGCGAGATCTCCGACTGCGGCTGGATCGAGATGAAGTTCGACAGCACCGCCGAGCCGGGCATGTTGCCCCCGCCCGCGGCCACGAGGGCCTTGTACGGCGCCATCCCCATCGTCCCGGCCATCAGGCGGGTGGAGGCGGCGATCACCGACTCGCCGGCGTGGAAGTCGATCGGCGCACCGGCCAGGGTCAGGGTGTTGACCCGGTCCGGGTGCAGCGCCGCGTAGATGGTGGCCAGCCAGCCGCCCTGGCAGTCGCCGACGAGGTTGGCCCGCCCGCCCATGCGCCGGATGGACCGGTCGATCACCTCGAGGTAGTCGGTGATCGTGACACCGCGGGTCGCCGTCGTGGCCGGACGCCAGTCCAGCGCGTACACCCTGGTCAGCCCCGCGGCCCGGATCATCGCGATCTGGCTCTGCTGGGGGGAGTAGTCCACGACGGTCGAGGAGTGCCCGGCCTGCGGGGGCAGCACGAGCGTGGGGACGACGTCGTCGTCGCGGTGCTCGGCGGCGGTGAAGTCGCGCAGCACCGCGAACGGCGTCGAGAGCACGGCCTCGTTCGGCAGGTGCCAGGTGGGCTCGCGCCGGTCGGCCATCGCCGAGATCCAGAGCAGCCCGCGCCGGGCGGCGTCGCCGGGGCGCGCGATGCGCTGCACGGCGTCGATCCAGTAGGCCCCGGTGGCGCGGCCGACCTCGGCCACCACCTTGGTGAGGTTGCGGGTGTTGTACGAGACCAGGTACCGGAGCGGGTCCGGACGGTCGTCGGTGCCGGCGGCGGGGGTCGCCGGCGCGTCGGGCAGGGCACGCGGTCCGTGCTCCCGCGACGGTGCGGACCGTCGGGTGATCGCCGTGCTCATGGGCCTCTCCCATCAACTCTGATGACCGGGGGCTATCCGGGTTACCGAACGGTAAAACGTGTTCGGTATGTCAAGCAAGCGCTGGCCTACTCCGGAGTAGTGCTTGCTTCACTTAGCGCAGGTGAGGGGCCTTACAGCCGTCAGAGGCTGCCTACCCGTGAGTACCCAGTCACCATGTGTCCACCCGTCGCGTCACCCGTCATCCCGGGTGCGCGCCGAACACCAGGCACGGAGACCGAACCGGCCGTCAGGAGTGACGAACAGTGACCACGCAGCCCGTACCCCAGCCCGAGTCCGAGAACGGCAGCGCCGCCGCGTCGAACCAGGCCACGGAGGTGCTGCGACGACAGGCCGCGGGGCTCGTCCGCGACCTCCGCGAGCTCGCCGACCCCGAGGGCCTCGCCGCCAAGGTCGACCCGGTCGGCTTCGGCGGAGCGCTCGGCGAGGCCGCCCGCTCGCTCGCCACGCGGCCCGGGGCGGTGCTGCGCGCCGGCTTCGGCTTCGGCGTCGACTCGGCCAAGGCCGTCTCCGCCGCCGCGTCGCGCGCCGTCGGCGGGACCACGACCGGCCCGGCGTCGCTGCCGGAGAAGGACAAGCGCTACGCCGACCCCGCGTGGGAGGGCAACGCCTGGTACTACCTGGCCCGCCAGGAGCACGCGCTGCTCGCCGACCGGCTCACCGAGCTGTCGCAGGCCGCCCGCGTCTCGCCGGTCGCGCGCCGCAAGCTCGACTGGCTCGTCGGCCAGGTCGTCGAGGCGCTCGCCCCGCCGAACGCCGTCGTGACCAACCCGGCGTGGCCGAAGAAGATCGTCGAGACCGGCGGGCTGAACGTCGTCCGCGGTGCGCGCAACATGCTGCGCGACGTGGTGCAGAACCAGGGGATGCCGCGCCAGGTCACCCCCGGCCGCTTCCAGGTCGGCAAGGACCTCGCGGTGACCCCGGGGCACGTGGTGTTCCGCAACCGGCTCATCGAGCTCATCCAGTACGAGCCGCAGACCGCGAAGGTCCACGAGGTCCCGCTGCTGATGAGCCCGCCGTGGATCAACAAGTACTACATCATGGATCTCGCCCCGGAGAAGTCGCTGGTGGAGTGGGCGGTGCAGCACGGCCACACCGTCTTCATGATCAGCTACCGCAACCCGGACTCGTCGCTGGCCGACGTGACGATGAGCGACTACCTGCAGGAGGGCCCGGTCGCGGCGCTCGACGTCGTCCGCGAGATCACCGGCAAGGAGAAGGTCAACGTCGCCGGGCTGTGCCTGGGCGGCGCGCTGTCCGCGGCGATGACGGCGTGGCTGGAGGCCAAGGGCGACCAGCGGGTCAACTCGCTGACCCTGATGAACACGCTGCTGGACTACTCCGGTCCGGGCCAGCTGGGGGTGTTCACCGACGAGAAGACGGTGAACCGCCTCGAGCGGAGCATGCGCAAGGACGGCTACCTGCCCGCGACCAGCATGAAGACGACCTTCGACCTGCTGCGCGCCACCGACCTGGTCTGGAACTACGTCGTCAACGACTGGATGCTCGGCGAGGACCCGAAGCCGTTCGACATGCTGACGTGGAACTCCGACTCGACGCGCATGCCCGCCGCGATGCAGACCGAGTACCTGCGCACGCTGTACCTGGAGAACCGCTTCGCCGAGGGCAAGCTGGAGCTCGCGGGGGAGCGCCTGGACGTGGCCGACATCCGGCCCGACAGCTACGTCATCACCGCCGAGTCCGACCACATCGCGCCGTGGAAGTCGGTGTACAAGGGCGCGGCGAAGATCGGCGGCACGGTGCGGTTCGTGCTCTCGAACTCGGGCCACATCGCCGGCGTGGTGAACCCGCCGTCGCCCAAGTCGCGGACCTGGTACGGCGAGGCCGACGAGCTGCCGGCCTCGGCCGAGGACTGGCGCGACGACGCCACCGAGCGCAAGGCCTCCTGGTGGGAGGACTGGACGCCGTGGATCGCGGAGCGGGCCGGCAAGGAGGTCGCGGCGCCGAAGAAGATCGGCTCCGACGCCCACCCGCCGCTGGAGCCCTCGCCCGGCCGTTACGTGCTGCACGGCTGAGCACCCCGGCGCCGCCCCGGTGATCATCGCTGGTCGCCGGGGCGGCGCCGTGTCCACACCGGACGGCGCGGGAGCCGTCCGATGTGGAGCAGGTACCGGATGCGTGCGCGAGCGGCCCGCGACGGGGACAATGCGTGCCCATGGACCGCGTACGTTCCGTGTCCGCGCGCCGGCGACCGCCGCGCGGACCGCACCGGGCAGGGATGCGATGAGTCGCGCGGGGGAGGCCCGCACGAACGGCGCGCGCCGGGCCGCGCGCGGGACCGGGTCCGACGGCAGCAGCGCCGCGGCCGCGGCCGAGGGGCTGCGCGAGACCGGCCGCCGGGCCGCCGAGGACGCGTGGAGCGCCCAGGTGAACGCGCTGGGCGGGTTCATCCGCGCCCAGCGGCAGATGGCCAAGCTCTCGCTGCGCGAGATGGCGGCGATGACCAAGGTGTCCAACGCCTACCTCAGCCAGGTCGAGCGGGGGCTGCACCAGCCGTCGCTGAAGGTGCTGCGGTCGATCGCCGACGCGCTGCACCTCAACACCGACCAGATGCTCAGCCGTGCGGGCTGGTCGGTCGGCGACGCCGACGCCGCGGACGGGGTCGCGCCGTCGTCGCCGGAAGAGGAGGCACCGCCCGCGGTGCCCGGGGTCGAGGCCGCCGTGGCGGCCGACCCGCGGCTGTCCGACGAGCAGAAGGCGGCCCTGCTGGGGGTGTACCGGAGCTTCCTGCAGCGCGACTGAGCAGCGGTGCTTGACATACTTAACGACGGTGCGTAGTTTTCTTGGCATGGCGGTGCGCTCGTCCGCGCCCGCCCACGCCGAGCAACCGTCCCGGGAGGGATGCACCGATGACCGCCTCCACCGAGCAGTTCGTCGACATCGCCAAGCGCGGCCAGGACCTGGTCACCGAGTCCGTCCGCAGCTGGACCGAGGCCGCCGGCGGCCTCGCCCGCCAGTTCGGCGCCGGGGACCGCCCCCAGCTGCCCGACGCCGGCGTCGCCGTCGACCGCGTCTTCGACTTCTACGAGCAGGTGCTGGGCCACCAGCGCGAGTTCGCCCGCACCCTGGTCGGCGCGAGCACCTCGGTGCTCGACCAGGTCACCGAGCAGGCGACCAAGGCCGCCGAGGCCGTGACCGAGCACGCCGGCCGCGGCGCCGAGGCCGTCGCGGAGAAGACCACCCGCGCCACCCGCGGGACCGCGAAGTAACCCTCCCGCGCCGTCCGCAGGCCCCCTCCCGGTCACCGGGAGGGGGCCTGCGGCGTGTGTGACGAGGCCGTCCTGGCTCTACCCGCGGGTCCGCGCGAGCCTGGCGGCATGAGCCCGCGCACCCGCCCCCGCCGCGTCGCGATCGCCTGCCAGGGCGGTGGCAGCCACACCGCCTTCACCGCCGGGGTGCTGGCCCGGCTGCTGCGCGAGCCCGCCCTGCACGACGCCGAGATCGTCGGGATCTCCGGCACCTCCGGCGGCGCGGTCTGCGCGCTCGTCGCGTGGGACCGCCTGCGCGCGGGGCAGACACCGGAGCTGCGGGCGGCCGCCGCGACCGCGCTGGAGGAGTTCTGGGCCGACAACGCCGCCCGCGGTCCGCTGGAACGCCTCGCGAACCTGGGCCTGGTCGGGGCGGGCGTGCTGCAGGGGCTCGGGCTCGTCCCGGCCGGCACCCCGTACCTGGTGCCGCGCCCGATCGACGGCACCCGCCAGTTCCTCGACCTCGTGGCTCGCCACGTGGACCTCGGCCCGGACGGCGCGATCGCCCCCGACCCGGACGGCAGCGCGCCGCTGCTGCTGCTCGGCGCCGTGGACGTCCTGACCGGGGACTTCCGCGCGTTCTCCAGCCGCACCGACACCATCACCGCCGAGACGGCGCTCGCCTCGGCGGCCATCCCGACGCTGTTCCGCGCGGTGCACACCGCAGGCGGGGTCTACTGGGACGGGCTGTTCTCGCAGAACCCGCCGACCCGCGACCTGCTCGGCACCGAGCCCGACGAGCTGTGGGTCGTGCAGATCAACCCGTCCCGCATCGACGACGAGCCCCGGACCCCGATCGCGATCGCCGACCGGCGCAACGCGCTCGCCGGGAACCTGTCGCTCAACCAGGAGCTGGGCTTCGTCGAGACGATCGACCGGCTGCTCGCCGAGGGGGCGCTCGGCCCGGACTCGGGCTACCGGCAGGTGACCGTGCGGGTGCTGGAGATGCCCGCGAGCACCGTCCGGTCGCGGCTGCTGGGCGCCGCCTCCAAGATCGACCGCGACGTCGCGTTCCTCGACCACCTGCAGCGCAGCGGCGCCGCGGCCGCCGGGCGGTTCCTGGCCGCGCTCGCCTGGGAGCGGGCGCTGGCCGCCGCCGACACCGGGGCGCTGGCCGCGGCCGTCGCCCCGGACGCCCTGCTGTTCTCCACCGCCCCGTTCCGCGAGCGCGACCCCGCCGGGGTCCCGCTGCGCGCGCACCTCACGGAGCTGGTGGACGGGGAGGTCACCGTCGACCCGACCCGCAAGCAGGTCGCGCGCGACGCGGTGGAGTGGGCCGTGCGGGTGCACCGCGACGGTGTCGTGGTCCCGGGCCGTGCCGAGGCCGAGCTCGGCGACGACGGCCGCATCACCGCGCTGCGCCTCGGCCCGCCGGACCGGTGAGGCCCGGTCCGGATCAGAACGGGATCAGCGGCACGACGATCACCCGCAGCAGCAGGACCACCACGAACACGATCAGCACGGACAGGTCGAGCCCGACCGCGCCCATCCGCACCGGCTGCACCCGGCGGCGGATCGGGGCGACGACCGGCTCGGTGAGCCCGTGGGTGACGCGGCGCGCGGTGTCGAGCACGGCCCCGCCCCGCCCCGAACCGAGGACGTCGATCCAGTCGACGACCACGCGGGCGACCAGGACGAGCTGGAACAGACCCAGCAACCAGGACAACAGGTACGCGACCATGTCCCCATCGTCCCGTTCCACGCTGAGAGGCGGATGAGAGTGGCCTGAGGGTCACACCTCGACGAGCACGGTGAACGGGCCGTCGTTGACCGACTCGACGGCCATCGACTCCCCGAACTCGCCGGTCTCGACCGTCGCGCCACGACCGCGCAGCGCCGCGACGACGGCGTCGACGACCGGGGCGGCGTCGGCGGGCCGGGCCGCGGCCGACCAGGACGGCCGCCGCCCCCGGCGGGTCTCGCCGTGCAGGGTGAACTGGCTGACCACCAGCAGCGGGGCGCCGGTGTCCGCGCACGACATCTCGTCGCGCAGGATCCGCAGCTCGTGCAGCTTGCGGGCCATCGTGGCGACCCGGTGGGCGGTCGTCGCGGGGTCGGCGGTGTCCCCGGTGTGCACGCCGAGCAGCACCAGCAACCCCACGCCGATCGCGCCGGAGACGCGCAGCGGCTCGCCGAGGTCGGACTCGACCGTCACCGACGCCCGCCGCACCCGGGCGACGACGGCCCTCACCGGCCGACCGGGCCGGACGGGGCGGCGGCCGCGGAGCGGTCGGGCACCGGGTGCGGCCAGCCGTCGACCGGCTGGAGCAGGCCGTGGCGCACCAGCTCGCGCACGGCGGGCAGCGTGGCGTCCACCAGCGCGTCGTAGGGGCGGTCGTGGGCGAAGGACAGCAGCGCCAGCAGCTCCGAGAGCGGCAGCTCGCCGCGGCAGCCGGCCAGCAGCGCCGCGGCCGGGCCGTCGACCGGGTGCTCCCAGCCCGGCCCGCCCCAGCGGCGCACGGTCGTCGACAGCTCGGCCCAGCCCCCGTCGGGGTCCACCGAGCTCGCCGACTCCAGCACCGTGTCCGGCGCGACGAGCAGCCGCGCGCCGAGCAGGTCCTCGTCGCGGGTGTGGGCGTGCAGCCAGTCCACCCGGTCCGGCCAGGCCGTCATCTCCCGGCCGAGGCCCTCGCCCAGGTCGCCGGGCAGGTCCTCCACGACGACGGTCGGCGCCCGCCCGTCGCCGGTGCGGCGCAGCAGCAGGAACCCGAAGCCGACGCCCTCGACCCGCTCGGCGGCCATCCAGTCCAGCCAGGCCCCCGCCTGCTCACGGGCCGCGCGCGACGCGGGGGACAGCCCGGCGTCGCGCTGCCAGGTGCCGACGTGCATCGCCGGGTCGACGACCTCGCGCTGCAGCACCCAGGCGTCGACGCCGTCGGGCAGCCAGGACCGGACCCGGTCCGGCCAGTCCTGCCCGCGCACGTGCAGCCACGAGCCGAGCAGCTGGGCCACCCCGCCCGGGTTGAGCAGGCCGGGCAGCTCGCCCAGCAGCGCCGCGAGCGCGGAGTCCCCGGCCGCGCCCGAGTCGCGGTACACGTAGTCCACCCGCGGCGGGCCCGGCACGAACGGCGGGTTGGACACGACCTGGTCGAAGCGCTCCCCGGCCACCGGCTCGAACCACGGGCCCTCCCGCAGGTCGACCTCGACCCCGGACAGGCCCAGCGACAGCCGGGCCAGCGCGAGCGCGCGGGGCAGGACGTCGGTGGCGGTGACCCGCAGGGCGTGCCGCGAGCCGTGCAGGGCCTGCACCCCGCAGCCGGTGCCCAGGTCCAGCAGGCTCCCGACGGGGCGGCGCACGGTGGCCGCGGCCAGCGACAGCGACGCGCCCCCGACGCCGGTCACGTGGTCGCGGTCCTGGCGGGCGGCCGGGGTGTCGATGTCGGAGACCACCCACCAGTCCGCGCCGGGCTCGCCGTCGGGGCCGGGGCCCTCGCCGTAGGGGCGGACGTCGAGCGCGGCGCGGATGCCGTCGGGGGTGCGCCGCAGGATGCGACCGGCCAGCAGCGGGTCGAGGTCGCCGAGCGCGGCGGTCACCGCGGGCTCGGGCTCCACGCCCTCCAGCAGGAACAGCCGGACCAGGGTGCCGAGCTCGCCGCCGTCGCGGCTGGCCCGGGCCGCGGGCTCGGGCTCGCCGCGGGTCAGCGCGTCGTGCGCGGAGCGGCCGAGCAGCGCGCGGACGCCGTCCGGGGTGTAGCCGGCGTCGAGCAGGCAGCCGCGGACGCGCTCGGTCTGCGCGGGATCCAGTTCGGGGAGCACCCGACCATTCTGACGTGCGATCCTGTGCGGCATGAGCGGGATCTGCATCGCCCAGGAACCGGAGGCCGACGCGCTGCTGGAGCGCGAGCCCCTCGCCCTGCTGATCGGGATGCTGCTGGACCAGCAGATCCAGATGGAGGTCGCGTTCCGTGGCCCGCTGAAGCTCCACGAGCGCCTCGGCGGGCTCGACGTGCGGGTGATCGCCGACCACGACCCGGAGGCGTTCGCGACCCTGGCCACCACCCCGCCCGCCATCCACCGCTACGGCGGCTCGATGGCCCGGCGGGTGCAGGAGATGTGCCGGGCGGTCGTCGAGGACTGGGACGGCGACCCGACCGCGATCTGGACCCGCGACGAGCCGGACGGGCGCGAGGTGCTGCGGCGGCTCAAGGCGCTGCCCGGCTACGGCGAGCAGAAGGCGAAGATCTTCCTGGCGATCCTCGGCAAGCAGTACGGCGTCACCCCGCAGGGCTGGCGGGAGGCCGCGGGCGACTACGGGAAGCCCGACACCCGGCTGTCCGCGGCCGACGTCGTCGACGGGCGGACCCTGCTCGAGGTGCGCGACACCAAGAAGGCGATCAAGGCCGCGGCGCGCGAGAAGAAGGCCGCTGCGGGGAAGTGATCCGCCGCGGCGGCTAGCATCGGGGTGTGCACAAGGTTCCGGAGGCGCTCACCGGCGCACGCGTGATCGACCCGGACCAGGTCTGCGACGC
Source organism: Pseudonocardia spirodelae (assembly GCF_037727765.1). Lineage (NCBI taxonomy): Bacteria > Bacillati > Actinomycetota > Actinomycetes > Pseudonocardiales > Pseudonocardiaceae > Pseudonocardia > Pseudonocardia spirodelae. The sequence goes on from NZ_JBBJUP010000002.1 coordinate 190,566, forward strand.
CGTCGCGGTGCTCGCCGACACCGACAAGGTCGCCGAGGCCGCCACCGTGCTGGACGTCCTGGGCGAGGTCAACCGGCTGTCGCTGCTGCTCGCGCTGCAGCACGCCGGGGACCTCTGCGTGTCCGACCTCGCCGTCGCGGTCGGCATGAGCGACTCCGCGGTGTCGCACGCCCTGCGCCTGCTGCGCGCGCACGGCATGGTCACCGCGCACCGGCAGGGCCGGCTGGTCCGCTACCGCCTCGCCGACGGGCTCGCCCGCCGCGTGCTGGAGATCGTGTCCGCGGTCGCCGTGCCGGCCGGGACGCTGCACGCGCACGGCGCGGCCGACGGCGGTGAGCCCGCGTGACCCCGGCGATGATCGAGCAGGTCCGCCCGCCGGTGCCCGCGGAGAAGCTCGACCACGAGATCGGCCGCCTGCTGGACGCGCTGCAGTCGGTCTACGACGACGGCTGGTACCCCGAGCTCGAGGTCGTGCGGCCCTGGTCGACCCACAACCCCCGCATCTCCGGGGAGTTCGCGCGGCCCTGTGCGATCCGCCGCTACCTGCACCGCGAGCTGCGCGGCCTGCTCGCCGCCGGGGCGACGGTCACGGCGCGGGCCGCGCGGCCCGCGCGGGCGTTCACCGACCCGGAGTTCTTCGCCGCCCTCGACGAGGACCGCTTCGACCTGCGGGTCAAGAAGCTCTTCCTGTTCGGCCCGGAGCGCATGGCGCTGTCGCTGGACCGGCTCTCGCACTACACCGGCACCCCGGCCGAGTCCTTCCAGCGGCACGTGCTGTTCACCAACTACGCGATGCACGTGGAGTCGTTCCTGGAGCGGTTCCCGGGTGCGGAGCGCCCGGACCGCGAGGGCGTGCAGATGCCCGCCTACCACGCCGCCCGCCCGGACGGCGACGGCGTGAGCCTGGTCAACATCGGCGTCGGCCCGGCCAACGCCAAGACGATCACCGACCACCTCGCCGTGCTCCGCCCCGACACCATGATCATGATCGGGCACTGCGGCGGGCTGCGGAACCGCCAGGAGCTGGGCGACTTCGTGCTGGCGACGGCGTACCAGCGCGCCGACCACGTGCTCGACGAGGTGCTGCCCGCCGACGTGCCGGTGATCCCCAGCATCCGGCTCAACGGCTACCTCATGGACGCGCTGGCCACCGCCGAGGCGACCTGGCGGCCGGGCGTCGTGCACACCACCGACAACCGCAACTGGGAGTTCAACCAGGCCGCGACGCTGCACCGGATGCGGCTCGCGCGGGCGGTCGCGGTCGACATGGAGTCCGCGACGATCGCGGCCAACGGGTTCCGGTACCGGATCCCGAACGCGACGCTGCTGTGCGTGTCGGACAAGCCGCTGCACGCCGAGCCGAAGCTGGCCGGGGGAGCGCGCGCGTTCTACGAGGCGAGCAAGCGCAAGCACCTGGGTATCGCACTGGACGCGCTGGAGCGGGTCCGCGCCGAGCACCCCGACGGGCTGCCCGGCTCCGAGGTCCGCTCGGCCGACGAGCCGCTGCTGGGCAACGGCCCCGACGGCGCCTGACCGCCGCGGCCCGGGCGGCCCGGCGGCGCCGGGCGGCCGGGGTCAGAGGGCCCGGGTGAAGCCGACGTGGGCGCGCCGGTAGCCGCGGCGGGTGGGGAAGGTGCCGCCGTCGCCGTCGCCGTCGCCGTCGCCGTCGGTGGGGGTGTCGGTGGTCATCTCGGCCAGCGTCGCGCCGCGCGCGCGGCCGTGCTCGTGCGCCCAGTCGAGCAGCGCGGTGCCCAGCCCGCGCCCGCGCCAGCCCGGCGCCACCCGCAGCCCCTCGATGCGCAGCCGCGTCGCGCCCCGGCGGGCCAGCCCGGACAGCAGGGTGAGCGACACGGTCGCGACCACCCGCCCGTCGGCGGCGCGGGCGACGGCGAGGAACCGGCCCGGGTCGCGGTCCAGGGTGTCGAAGGCGTCGTCGTAGGCGGCCGGGTCGGGATCCTCCCCGGCGCCGGGGTCGGCGGCCAGCAGCGCGACGACGGCGGCGACGTCGTCGCGCACGGCCCGCTCGACGACCAGCCGGTCCGGGCCCAGGCTCAGGTCGGTGCGGGCGAGGCGGCCGTGCGCCCGCACGCCCTCGACGACCCGGTCGAGCCAGGCGCCGACGCCCTCGCGGGCCTCGGGGGTGTCGGGGTAGCGGCAGCGCAGGTGCAGGCCGGCCTCGTCGAGCACGAACCAGACCATCACGCCGTCGGCGGTGCCCGCGGCGCTGACGTACTGGGCCTCGATCCCGGCGCTGTCGATGCGCACCGGCAGCCGTCGCAGGTCCAGCCAGGAGATCGCGAACATCCCCGGTGCCTCGGGCATCCCGCCCCAGGGCGCCAGGACGTCGGCCAGCGGCCACGACCCCAGCCGGACGGCCTCGCGCACCGCGCCCGCGCAGGCCTGCGGGTCCGGGTCCGCGGACTCGATCACCGCGTTGGTGATGAACCAGCCCGAGGAGTCGTGCCAGCGCTCGTCGTAGCGGCTGTGCACCGGGAACACCGCGCGCAGCGGCGCCCGGCCCAGGTCGCGGGTGGTGGCGGTCATCACCGCCACGACCAGCGCCAGCGTCGACACCCCGGTCCCGCGGGCCTGGCGCTCGAACGCCGCGGTGGCGTCGACGCCGAGCACGTCGCGGACCTCGACGCGCTCCGGGGGAGCGGGGACGATCTCGCCCAGCGGCAGCGGGAAGCGCGGCATCACGTCGCCGCCGGCGGCCAGGACGTCGGCCCAGCGCCGCCGTACCGGGTCGGGGGCGGGCTCGCGCGCGGCGAGGGCGGCGGTGTGCTCGGCGAACGGGCGGACCGCCCCCGGCGGCAGCGTCTCGCCGAGCCCGGCCAGCAGGTCGCGCAGCACGACCAGCAGCGACCACATGTCGACGTGGGCGTGGTCGGCGGCGACGACGAGCGTCGGGCGGTCCGCGGTCAGCACCACGCACAGCCGGTGCGACGGCGCGGCGTAGGGCGTGCAGTGCTCGTCGAGGACTCCGCGCACCGCGTCGTTGACGGCCTGCCCGGGCGCGACGGCGTGCTCCACCCACTGCCCGGCGCGCACGTCGGCCTCGTGCAGGCGGGGGCCGTCGGGGCCGGGGGTGAACACCGTCCGCAGCGTCCCGTGCCGGCGCACCACCGCCAGCCAGGCGTCGGCGAGCGCGTCCAGGTCGACCGCGGGCAGCCGGCAGGTGATCGCCATCCAGGACCCCGGCCGGTCGCCGCGGCCCACGTGGCGTTCCTGGTCGAACGAGACGGGCACGGCCGCGCCGCGCCGCCCGACGGTGACGTCGTAGCCCAGCAGCCTGCCGTAGGGCAGGCGCAGGTGGGTCACGCTCGTCAGCCGCATGGCCATAACCTAGGCGTCGAAGATCGGGAGGCACACGCCATGGGCTCGTTCGAGGTCGCCGGGGCCGTGCTGGACCACGACCTGACCGGGGACGCCGGTCCCGCGGTGGTGGCCCTGCACGGACTGACCTCCAGCCGCCGCCGCGAGAGCGTGATGGGCCTGGACGTGGCCGGGCGGATCACCGGCATCCGGCTGCTGCGCTACGACGCGCGCGGCCACGGGCGGTCCACCGGCACCACCGACCCGGCGGACTACCGCTGGCCATCGCTGGCCCGCGACCTGCTCGCGCTGCTCGACCACGCGCTGCCCGGGCGCAGGGTGCACGGGATCGGGCCGTCGATGGGGGCGGGGACGCTGCTGCACGCCGCCCTCGCCGACCCGGACCGCTTCGCCAGCCTCACCCTGATGCTGCCCCCGACGGCGTGGGACACCCGGCGGGCCCGCGCCGCGGACTACGAGCGGGCCGCCGTCGCGGTGGAGGCCGGTGGGGTCACCGCCTTCGACCCCGGCACCGACGAGGAGCTGCTGCCCCCGGCCGCGCGCGGGCGCCCGCGGACCGCGCCGGACGTGCGCGCCGACGTGCTCCCCGCCGTGCTGCGCGGGGCGGCCGCCACCGATCTGCCCGATCCGGACGAGCTGGAACGGATCACCGTCCCGGTGCAGATCCTGGCCTGGACCGGGGACCCGGGGCACCCGGAGTCCACCGCGCGGACGCTGCGGTCGCGGCTGCCGGCCGCCGGGCTGGCGATCGCCGAGACCCCCGACGACGTCCGCTGGTGGGTACGGCTCGTGGCGGCGCGGCTGCGCCGCTGGGAGACCCTCGACCCGACGCCGCCCGCGCCGTCCGGGCGCCCGCGCGGCGATCGCGCAGGGGTGTCACCATGTGAAGGGAGGTGGTCGGAGTGAGCGACCAGCGACGCGAGGACCCGGTCCTCATCACGGACGCGCAGATGTCCTACGAGGACGAGCTCGCGATCCGCAAGCGGCGCTACAAGTGGACCATGGGCATGCGCATCCCGTGCATGATCGCGGCCGGGTTCTGCTACCAGATCCCGTGGCTCGCGGTGACCCTGCTGGCGATCTCGGTGCCGCTGCCGTGGATCGCCGTGCTGATCGCCAACGACCGCCTCCCGCGCAAGTCCGAGACGCCCAGCAGGCACCGCCAGGAGCACCGGGCCATCGAGGCCCGCCCGCACCCGGTGATCGACGCCGGCGGGCCGGACACCGAGGGCACCACCGGCGGCACGGGCGAGGGCACGGGCGAGGGCACCGGTCCGTCGCGCTGACAGCGCGTTCGGGCATCATGGGCCCATGTCCACGACGACTCTGCCCCAGGTCGACACCCGGCCGGAGACCGACGACTCCACCGCCGACGACCGCCCGGACATGTTCCACTACGTCAAGAAGGACCGGATCGCCGAGAGCGCGGTCCTGGGGAACCTCGTCGTCGCGCTGTGCGGCGAGACCTTCCCGGTGACGAAGTCGCCCAAGCCCGGCTCGCCGGTCTGTCCGCAGTGCAAGGAGATCTTCGAGGGCCTGCCCCCGGGCGGCGACGACTCCTGAGCCCCCGCCTCAGCCCCGTGCGAGCAGCAGCCGCAGCGGGGCCGAGCGCGGGTCGCCGGGCACGGCGCGCAGCACCGACTCGGTGACCAGCCCGGCGGAGCGGTAGAGCGCCCGCGCGGCGGTGTTGCCCGCGGCCACCTCCAGCCACAGCCGGCCGGTGCCGGCCCACGGCGGCGCGAGGTCCGCCGGCACGCCGTCGTCGGCGCCGTACCCGGCGCCGTCCGCCGCGTCGTCCGGGGCGGCGTCCCCCGTGCCGGGCACCCCGGCCACCGCGAGCGCGGCGTGCAGCAGCGCGCGACCGGCCCCGGTGCGGCGCCGTTCGGCCGCGACGACGAGCCGGTGCAGCTCGACGCCGGGTTCGGGGCCGCGGGGCGCGGCCAGCACCGCGTAGCCCGCCGGGCCGGCGGGCCCGCCGTCGTCGAGCAGCAGGTGGGCACGGGCGGGGTCGGCCGCCGCCGCGTCGTGCCAGCCGGCGCCGGTGCCGTCCAGGACGCCCGCGGCGCCCTCGTCGAGGACGGCCAGCGCGACGGAGTCGGCGTGGCCCCGCCAGCCGCGCAGCGGGACGGTCGGTCGCGCGGACGTCACCATCCGGACATCCTGGCGCCACCGGCACGTCCCCGCACGCGGCGGGGTGCGGTGTCAGGACCGCAGGAAGCGGTCGATCTCCGCGGCGAACGGCTCCGGGTCGAGCAGCAGTTCCAGGTGCCCACCCGGGTAGCGGTGCACCTGCGAGCGCCGGATGCCGCGGTGCAGCATCGTGGCGTTGCCGCGGGGGACGATCGGGTCGTCGTCGCCGGCGATGATCAGGGTGTCCGCGGTGATGGCGGGCAGCAGCGGCAGGCTCGTCCAGCCCGAGAGCGCCATGAGCTGGTAGTAGTAGCCGCGCATCGGGCCGCGCCGCGACCCCGCGCCCAGCGCCGCGGCGGCGCGCTCGGGGTGGTGGCGCAGCGAGCCGCCGTAGATCCTGGCCGCGACGGCGTCGACGTAGGACGGGTCCTGGTGGCGCTTCGGCGAGGTCATGACGGCCATCACCCTCGGCGACGCGGGGATCATCAGCGCGCCCGGGCCGGTCGCGGCCAGCACCAGCTTGCGGACGCGGCGGCGACGGCTGATCGCGAGCTGCTGGGCGAGCATCCCGCCCCAGGAGAAGCCCAGGACGTCGGCCTCGCGCACACCGAGACGGGTGAGGACCTGGCCGAGCCGGTGGGCCATCCAGGTGAGGTGGTACGGCATCCGCGGCACCGCGGAGCCACCGATGCCCGGCGGGTCGAAGCGGATGATGTCGAGGTCGGCGGGCAGTGCCGCGACCAGCGGGTCCAGCACGTCGGTGGCGGCGCCGATGCCGTTGCACAGCAGCAGCGGCGTGCGCCGCGCCCCCGGCCCGGAGGCGGGGCGGCGCACGACGCGCAGAGCCCGGCCGCCGACGAGCACGTCGTGCTCCTCGAGGCCGGCGGGCGGGGAGCTGTGAGTGGTCATCACCGGCGAGAGTAGGGCGCCCGCACCCCCGGCGCGGTGTGGGATTGTCCCGATGTGACGTGCACCGGCGTGTCCGGTCAGACGGGGGCCGGCTCGCCCAGGTAGGTCCCGGGGGCGGGGAACAGCGGCCGCAGGCGCCGTCCGCCCAGCTCGGGGGGCGCGTCGCGCAGCACCCCGGAGCGTTCGGCGAGCCACCCGGCCAGGTCGTCCCACCAGGAGCCGGTGACGACCTCGGCACCGGCCCGCCAGCGGGCGGCCACGCCGTCGCCGGTGCCGCAGGGGGCGACCCGGAACCCGTCGGCGACGCCCGGCGGGGCGATCAGCGCCCCGGCCTGGTCGCCCGTCGCCAGCACGAGCCGGCACGAGCCGCCGAGCAGCTGTGCCGTGCGGTGGCCGCCGGTCCAGGGCTGCACCGGGTCGTCGTCGGCGGCCACGAGGTAGCTGTCGCGGCGCAGGGCCGCGAAGCGCACCGGGGTGCCGAGGACGTGCACGTCCGGGCCGCCGTCCGGGCCGCCGGTGGTGCGGGCGAGCGCGACCAGGTCGGTGTGCAGACCCGCGGGCAGCGGCAGCAGGTCGGCGGTCCAGGCCCGCATGGCGCGGGCGGCCCGCCCGTGCAGCTCGGCGGTGCCCCCGCCGTCCGGGACGGCCCAGGGCAGCACCCGGTCCGGCCCGCGGCGCCACGCCCAGGCCGCCACGGCGCTCGCCCCGTCGAGGACGCCGTCGCGGGCGGCCCGCGCGGTCGCCGCGGCCACCGTGTCCGGGTCCGGGGCGAACCCGGGCAGGGCGTCGGACTGGTCGAGCACGGTGGCCAGGTAGGCGGCGGCCGCGACCTTGTCGTCGAGCCCGATCGCGGCCTGGTGGGCCTGCACCGCGGCGGTGAGCAGCCCGCCGGTGCGCACCCCGAGCAGCGACACCCGCGGGGCCCGGCTGATCCGCGCGCAGGCGTCGATCGCGTCCAGGACGGCGGCGGCGTGCGCGTCGAGGTCCCGGGCGGCGTCGGCGGGGCCCGCCGGGCGCCAGGACAGCGCGAAGACCTGCAGGCCCCGGGCGAGCAGGTGCTCGGTCAGCGAGTAGCCGGGCGCCAGGTCGGCCAGCCAGTAGCGGTGCACCAGCGGCGGGACGACGAGCACCGGGGTGTCGTGGACCCGCTCGCTGCGGGGCAGGTACTGCAGCAGCTCGAACATCGGCGTGCGCAGGACGACGGCGCCCGGGGTGGCCGCGACGTCGCGGCCCGGGACGGGGCCGCCGCGGGCGTCGCGGGCGCCGGTGTCGAACGGGACCGGCGGGGTGTCCTCGCGCGGGGCGGTGAAGACCCGCTCGGCGGCGCCGGGGGTCGCGGCGCCGGGCGCGTGGTCGCGGGTGCCGGCGGGGTCCGGTGCGTCGGTGCCGTCGGTGTCGTCCGTGCCCTCCGGGGCGGGCGGCGGGACGGGCAGCATCAGCGCGGTCAGCCCGGCCAGCGTCGCCCGCAGCCGCTCGGCGTCCGCGGCGGGCAGCGGCACGTCCGGGCCGGCGGCGGCGTCCTCCAGCAGCCCCGCGACGGCCCCGGTGGTGGCGACGAGCACCTGCGCGGCGCGCCGCGCCAGCAGCGTGCGGCCCGCGCCCTCCGGCGCCGGGGCCCCGAGGCCCAGGCCGACCAGGCCCAGCTCCCGGGCCCAGCCGCCGCCCCGGCGCAGGAGCAGCAGCGGGCGCGCGGACAGGGCCGCCGCCAGCCGCAGCCCGGCCGCGGTCAGCGCGAGGGGACCACCCGGCGGTGGGGTGGGGGATGCGCCGTCGCTCTCGCTCATCGCCGCCCATCATCCCCACCCCCGACGTCCGCGGCGCGTTCACCCCGGCGTCGTACGCGTGTCAGGACCGTCGGGCACCGTCGCGGGCGTCCCGGCGCCGACCCGGCGCGCCCCGACCCCGGGAGCCCGATGAGCACCGTCCCCGCCCCGCCCGCCCTCCGCCGCCCCCCGGGCCCGGCCGGGACCGGCACGTTCCTGCGGGAGTTCCTGCGCGACCCGGTGCGCACCGCGTCGGCACTGCCCAGCTCGCGGGCACTCGCGCGGGCGGTGACCGCGCCGGTGCCCGAGACCGGGGACCCGGTCGTCGTCGAGCTCGGGCCGGGCACGGGCGCGTTCACCGACGTCATCGCCGAGCGGCTCGGCGGGCGCGGGCACCGGCTCGCCGTCGAGCTGAACCCGCGCCTGGCCGCGTCGCTGCGCGAGCGCCACCCCGGGCTCGACGTCGCCGTCGCCGACGCGATGGACCTGCCCGCGCTGCTGGCCGAGCGCGGGCTCGGCGGCGCCGACGTGATCGTCTCCGGGCTGCCGTGGGCCGCCTACCCGCTGCGCGAGCCGTGGCTGACCGACGTCGTCGCGGGTGCACTGCACCCCGACGGCGCCTTCACCCAGTTCGGCTACACCCTGACCCGGTCGCTGCCGCCCGCCCGCCGGCTGCGCGCACGCCTCGCCGGCGCCTTCGAGGAGGTCGTGCACGGCCGCGCCGTCACCGCCAACATGCCGCCCGCGTTCGTGCTCACCGCCCGCCGCCCGCGCGCGGTCCGGGGCTGACCTGGACCGTCACCGCGGACGCCGCCCCGGGCCGGGGCCGGTGACGCCCACCGGCGGGCCGGGGTCCGGCCGCCGGTTACCCTGATCGGCGCCCCACGGCCGGGTCGGCGCCGACGCGCGGACCGCGGGGCCTCGCCGGTTCCCACCCGGGAACGACCCACGGACCAGGGGAGACGTGTGTCGCAGACCCAGCTCGTGTCGCCCGAGACCCGCCCGCTGCGCGCCTGGCAGCGCAGCGCGCTCGCCCGCTACCTCGCGACCTCGCCGCGGGACTTCCTCGCGGTCGCGACCCCGGGCGCGGGCAAGACGACCTTCGCCCTGCGCGTCGCCGCCGAGCTGCTGCGCGACCGCGTCGTGGACGCGATCACCGTCGTCACCCCGACCGAGCACCTGAAGTACCAGTGGGCCGAGGCCGCCGCGGCGGCCGGCGTCGCGCTGGACCCCGAGTTCCGCAACTCCGCGGGCGGCACCTCGCGCGACTACCACGGCATCGCGATCACCTACGCCGGCGTCGCCGCGCACCCGCGGCTGCACCGCAACCGCACCGAGAACCGGCGGATGCTGGTCATCCTCGACGAGATCCACCACGCCGGTGACGCCAAGAGCTGGGGCGAGGGCGTGTTCGAGGCCTTCGAGCCCGCCACCCGGCGCCTCGCGCTGACCGGGACGCCGTTCCGGTCCGACGACAACCCGATCCCGTTCGTCGAGTACGTGCCCGACGCCGAGGGCGCCCCGCGCAGCCGGGCCGACCACCAGTACGGCTACGCCGAGGCGCTCGCCGACACGGTCGTGCGGCCGGTGGTGTTCCTGGCCTACTCCGGCACCTCCAACTGGCGCACCAGCGCGGGCGAGGAGATCTCCGCCCGCCTCGGCGAGCCGCTGACCCGCGAGCAGACCGCGATGGCCTGGCGCACCGCGCTCGACCCGGCCGGGGACTGGATGCCGGCCGTCCTCGCCGCGGCGGACCGGCGTCTGCAGAGCCACCGCGACGGCGGCATGCCCGACGCCGGCGGCCTGGTCATCGCCACCGACCAGACCTCGGCACGGGCCTACGCGACGCTGCTGCAGCGCATCACCGGCGTCCGCCCGGCGGTCGTGCTGTCCGACGAGGCGGGCGCCTCGGACCGCATCGCCGAGTTCTCCCGCTCCACCGAGCGGTGGATGGTCGCGGTCCGGATGGTGTCCGAGGGCGTCGACGTCCCGCGGCTGGCCGTCGGCGTCTACGCCACCAGCGCCTCCACCCCGCTGTTCTTCGCCCAGGCCATCGGCCGCTTCGTGCGGTCGCGGCGGCCGGGGGAGACGGCGTCGGTCTTCGTGCCCAGCGTGCCGGTGCTGCTCGGGCTCGCCAGCGAGCTGGAGGCCCAGCGCGACCACGTCCTCGGCAAGCCGCAGCGCCCCGAGGAGGTGTGGAACGACGCCGAGCTGAACGAGGCCAACAAGGTCAAGGACGAGCCCGGCGAGCAGGAGAAGGCGTTCACCTCCCTCGGCGCCGACGCCGAGCTCGACCAGCTCATCTACGAGGGCGCGACCTACTCCGCCGACGAGGAGGACTACCTCGGCCTGCCCGGGCTCCTCGAACCCGACCAGGTCCGGACGCTGCTGTCCCAGCGCCAGGCCGACTGGATCAGGAAGGGCTCGCCGCGCACCGGGGCGCAGGCCCGCGCCACCCCGGCGACCGCGCCGCCGCCCCCGCCGCCCGCCGAGCGCGGCCAGAGCGTGCGGGAACGGCTGCAGACCCTGCGCAAGGAGCTCAACACCCTCGTCGCGCTGCACAACCACAAGACCCGCAAGCCGCACGGGAAGATCCACAACGAGCTGCGCGCGCACTGCGGCGGCCCCCCGGTGGCGATGGCGACCATCGAGCAGCTCGAGGAGCGGATCGCGACCCTGCGCTCCTGGCGCTGACCCGCCCGGCGCCGGGCGACGGCGGTGCGCCGGTGCTGCCGCGACGGTGCGGCGGGGTCAGCGTCGCTCGGCTGCGGCGGGGCCGGCGGGGCCGGCGGGCACGGCGGGGCCGGGGACGGGCTCGTCGCCGTCGCGGGACCGCAGCGCGACGGCCGCGACCACCAGCGCGATCCCCACGCCCTCCAGCGCCCCCGGCAGCTGGCCCAGCACGACCAGGCCGACGAGCGTCGCCGTCGCCGGCAGCAGCGCCAGCAGCACCGCGAACCGGGCCTGCCCCACCCGGCGCAGCACCACCTGGTCGAGCACGTAGGGCACCACCGAGCTCAGCACACCCAGCCCGACGGACAGGCCCAGCACGACCGGATCGGCGAGCGGCGCGAGGTTGGCGAGCCCGAACGCCGTCGTGGCCTCGGCACCGCCGGTGAGCAGCAGCGGGAGCAGCACGACGGCGGCGACGGTGAACCCGGTCGCGAGGTCGTCGATCCCGCTGCCGGCGCGCGCCACCCGCTTGCCCAGCAGGATGTAGGCCGCCCACATCGCGGCCGCACCCAGCGCCCACAGCACCCCCGCGGGGCTGCCGGACCAGCGGACGTCGGCGATGAGCAGCACGCCGGCCGCGGCCAGCCCGACCGCCCCGACGTCGCGGAACCGGCGTGAGGCCACCGCGGCCACCAGCACCGGCCCGGTGAACTCGATCGCGACCGCGGTGCCCAGCGGCAGGCGGGCGATCGCCTCGTAGTACGCGACGTTCATCAGGGCGGTGGCCAGCCCGAACGCGCCCGCACGCAGCAGCCGCACCCCGCGCCAGGCGTCCCGCCCGGGCCGCCGCCAGGCCAGCAGGACCAGGGCGGCGCCGACGAGCCGCAGCTCGGCCACCGCCGAGGGGGCCAGCCGGTCGAACAGCCCCACCGCCAGCGCGGCCCCGACGTACATCGAGACACCGCCGGTCAGGAACAGCAGGGGCGCGGGCACACGGTCGGGGGACGGTCGGGCGCTCACCCGTGCACGGTAACCCGCGACACACCGTGTTTACCGTGGCGCGCTTGCACGGAACGCGCGTTCCCCGCATGATTCACACGCAGTCAACTTCATACGCAATCGGTCACCGCGGGTACATCGCGGCGTCACCGGCACGAACGGTGCACGTCGAACGTGACGGTCGTCGCGACGCATCCCGGGAACATGTGCAGGGGCCTCGTGCGTCTGTACAGGTGTGGGCGATCCGCTGGTGCGGTCGTCACAGTGATACGGCGGTGGGCGCCCGAAGCCCGCCACCGCGACGGAGGGAGACCGCTATGCAGCCCGAAACGCTGACCCGGCCCGAACTGACCCTTGCCGACCGTTGCGACCGCTGCGGTGCGGCTGCGAAGGTGCGCGCGATCCTGCCCTCCGGCGGGGAGCTCCTGTTCTGCAACCACCACGGCCGTGCCCACGCCGACAAGCTGCGTGAGTCGGGCGTGCAGGTCCAGACCGGCGAGTGACGCCCGGGCGCGAGCGCGCCCCCACCGACCCGCGGACGGGGCGGGGATCCGATCGGATCCCCGCCCCGTCCGTCGTGTGCGGGCCGTCCGCGCTCAGGACGCCCGCGTCGCCGGCGCGGGCCACCGCCGGGCGGACGGCGACGGCACCGGACGCCCCGGCGCCGGGTCCGCCGGCAGCGGGGTCCGGCCCGCGAGAAGGTCCGCGGCCCGCTCGGCGACCATGACCACGGGGCCGTAGGTGTTGGCGTTGGGCACGTCCGGGAAGACCGACGCGTCGACCACCCGCAGGCCCCGGGTGCCGTGCACCCGCAGTGTCGCCGGGTCGACGACGGCGCCCTCGTCGGTGCCCATCCGCGCGGTGCTCGTCGGGTGCAGACCGTTCTGCGCGCGCCGGGCCACCCACCCCACGACCTCGTCGTCGGTGCGCACGTCCGCGCCCGGGAAGGTCTCCCCGCCGTCGAGGGCGGCGAGCGCGGGGCGGCCCAGGATGTCGCGGGCCAGCGCGATCGCCTCGACCCAGCGGCGCCGGTCGCCGTCGGAGGACAGGTAGTTCTGCCGCAGCCGGGGCGCGACCGCGGTGTCGCGCGACACCGCCCGCACCGTGCCGCGGGCGTCGCCCGCCATCACCGACACGTGCATCTCGTAGCCGTGGCCGGGCACCGTCACGTCGGGGGCGAAGCGCATCGCGACCGGCGCGAACAGCATCATCACGTCCGGCACGCCGCCGGCCAGCGAGGTCGAGGCGAACCCGCCGATCTCGAAGTGGTTGCTCGCGCCGATCCCGGTGCCCGACACCAGCCAGCGGGCCGCGGCACCGGGCAGCCGGTGCGGACGCCGGTGCGGGGCCAGCGACACCGGCTCCGTGCACGCGTGCTGCAGGTGCACGGCCAGGTGGTCGTGCAGGTTCGCGCCGACGCCGGGCAGCGCCACCCGCACCCCGACGCCGAGCCCGGCGAGGTGGGCGGGGTCGCCGAAGCCGGAGACCTGCAGCAGCTGCGGTGTCGCGACGGCGCCGGCGGCGAGGACGGTCTCCTCGGCGTCGACGTCGTGGTGGGTGCCGTCGGCGGCGCGGTAGCGGACCCCGATGACCCGGGTGCCCCGCGCGTCGGTGCGCAGCTCGCGCACCAGCGCACCGGTGCGCACGGTCAGGTTCGGCCGCGACGCCGCGACCGGGTGCAGCCACGCGTCGGTCGCGGAGAACCGGCGCCCCCGCGAGATCGTGCGCTCGGTGCGGGAGAACGCCTCCTGCACCGGCCCGTTCACCGACTCGACGACGGCGTGCCCGGCCTGCCCGGCCGCCGCCAGGAACGCCGCGTTCAGCGTGCCGGTGGCCGGGGCGCGTTCGAGGACCTGCGGGCCGTCCCCGCCGCCGGGCAGCGGCGTGCCGTGCTCGGAGACGCGCCGCTCCAGGCGCCGGAAGTACGGCAGGCAGTGCGCGGCGCTCCACTGCTCGCAGCCCGGCGTGCGGGCCCAGCGGTCGTAGTCGCCGGGGTTCCCGCGCTGGTAGACCATCCCGTTGATGCTGCTGCTGCCGCCGAGGACCTTCCCGCGGGGCACGGCGACGCGCCGCCCGGCCAGCCCGGGCTCGGGTTCGGTGACGTAGCACCAGTCGTAGCGGGGGTTGCCCCACGCCTTCGACAGCGCCGCGGGCATCCGGATGACGGGGTCCCAGCGGTGGTCGGGCCGGCCGGCCTCGAGCAGCAGCACCCGGCGTGCCGGGTCCTCGCTGAGCCGCCCCGCCAGGACGGCGCCCGCGGACCCGCCGCCGACGACGACCACGTCATAGGGCTTCACGATGCCTCCACGCGTTCGCGGACCTGCACTCGACAGGAGGAGCAACCCCCCTTGCGGGGGCCACGCTACGCCGGAGCACCGGGGCCGCGGCGCCGACCCCGTAGGCTCGGTGGGGTGACGACGGTGCAACGCAGTGCGGAGGACGGTGCGGGCGCCCGGGGGACGAGCGGGGCCCGCCCCGGCGTGACCGGGACGCCCGACGACGCCGACGCCGCGCTGGCCGCGCTCGCCGCACAGCTGGAGGACTCGATCGCCGACCTGCGCTCGGCCCGCGAGCGGGTCGCCGAGCTGCAGGGGCTGCGGGCCGACGGCCTGAGCTGGCGGGAGATCGTCCCCCGCGAGACCCGGCCGCTGATCGTCGAGACCCTCACCCGCGCGCTGGACGGGCTCGGCGCGGTCGGGGGCAGGTTCCGGCGCGAGGAGGCCGTCGCGCTGCACGGCGAGGGCGAGACGATCGCCGGGATCGGACGGCTGTTCGGCGTCAGCCGCCAGCGCGTCTCGGCCTACCTGCAGGAGCACCAGCCGGCCGCGGTCCGGGCCGCCGCCGCGGACCACGCGGCCGGCGGACCCGCGTCCGGCCCGCCGGCGCCGTAGCTCGGCGTCCGGCGGCGGGACCGTCCGCGGCGGGACGGTCGCGGCGGTGCGGTCGCGGCGGTGCGGTCGCGGCGGTGCGGTGCGGTCAGCTCCCGGCGGGATCGTCGCGACGGCGGTGCCGGGCGGGGGCGCGGGGCGCCGGGACCCGGGGTGCGGCGACCGCGCTGCGGCGCGCCGCCGGGATCAGTGCGGTGCGGTCGTCCAGCGGCGCCTCGGGGGCGGCCGGACGGGCCGCGCGGGCCTGCAGCCGGGCCAGCTCGCGGACGTCGGTGAGCCGCGCCGCGAGCGCGGCGACGACCGGGGCCAGCGCGGCGGCGAGCCGCTCGCCGAGCGGGTCGTCCGGGCCGCCCCGGGCGAACAGCTGCAGCGCCCCGGCGGTGCGGCCCGCGACCGGCACCGGCACGGCCAGTGAGCGGACCAGGCCGCAGTCGGCCGCGGCGGCGGCGAGCTCGGGCGGCCCGGAGCGGGTCAGGTCGGGGGTGACGAGCACCCGGTCACCGCGCTCGGCGGCCGGGCCCGGGCCGGCGTCGGCCCGCCGCTGCAGCTCGCCCAGGCGCACCGCGGCGGTGTCGGAGCCGAACACGCGACGCCGATCGGTGTCACGCGGGTCGGCGGGCTCGCGGAGCAGCAGGGCGGCGCCCGCCACCCGGGCGGCGGGCACGAGGGCCACGCAGATCCCGGACAGCAGCGCGGCGACGTCGGCGTGCACCACCGAGGTGCCGCCGGCCTGCAGGGCGACGCGCACGAGCGCGGGGCCGGGGTCGGGCGCGGGCCGCCCGGGTGCGCCGGGGGTCCAGAGCGAGGCCGCCATGTCGTCCCTTCCGCGTCGCGTCCCCGGTGCGGGGTCGTGACACAGCGTCGCGGGTGTCGTGGGCCACGATAACGATCGTGATCGGCGGCGGACCCACCGGCTCGCCGGGTGCGCCGGAGCGATCACCGCAGGTGAGCGGATCGCGACATCCGGTCACCCTCCGTGGAGGACGGAGGGCGCGGGGGCGTCGGCGTAGGGTGGGGGACGTACCGCGGGAGCCCGCGCACCGAGGCTGAGAGGGCGGCAGGACCGGCCGCCGACCGTTCGAACCTGATCCGGGTGACACCGGCGTAGGGAGGCCCTCTCGTGCTGCCCCGTGCTCTCCGACCGCTCGCCGTCGTGGCGGTGCTGGCGCTCGCGCTGACCGGCTGCGCCGCGACCGGGGACGACGGCTCCGGCTCCGGCGCACCGATCCGCGTCGCGCTGGACTGGACGCCCAACACCAACCACATCGGGCTGTTCGCCGCCCAGCAGGCAGGCTACTTCCGCGACGCCGGCCTCGACGTCGAGTTCCTGCCCTACAACCAGTCCTCGCCCGACACCCTGGTCGGCTCCGGGGCGGCGGACTTCGGCATCAGCTTCCAGGACTCGTTCACCTTCTCCCGGGCGGCCGGGGCCGACATCACCTCGGTGATGGCGATCCTGCAGCACTGGGCCACCGAGATCGCGGTGCGTGCCGACCGCGCGGACCTGCAGCGCCCCCGCGACCTCGACGGCCGGGTCTACGCCGGGTTCGGGGGCCCGGGGGAGAACCAGAAGATGCAGGCGGTCATCCGTGCCGACGGCGGCCGGGGCGAGTTCCGCACCGAGGTGCTGTCCACCGCCGCCTACGAGGCGCTCTACTCCGGGCAGGCCGACTTCACCGAGCCGTTCGTCAACGTCGAGGGGATCGAGGCGCAGCTGCGCGGCGAACCGCTCCGCACGTTCCGCTACACCGACTACGGCTTCCCGGACGCCTACAACGTCCTGCTGATCGGCAACTCGACCTGGCTGGGGCAGAACCCGGAGCGGGCCCGCGCGTTCGTGGGTGCCGTGCAGCGGGGCTACGCGCTGGCCGCGCAGGACCCGGCGGCCGCCGCCCGGATGCTGGCCGAGGCCAACCCCGGCGCCTTCACCTCCGACGAGCTCGTCGACCGGGGCGCGCAGATGCTCGCCCGCGACTTCCTGCGCGACCCGCAGGGCCGCGTGGGGTTCCAGACCCCGCAGCAGTGGGCCGGCTTCTCCGGTTTCCTCTACGACACCGGGACCGTCACCGGGCCTGACGGCGCGCCGGTCCGGCAGAAGCCGGACTTCACGACGTGGTTCACCAACGACTACCTCACGCCGTGACGCGCGCGGCGCTCCCGGGCCCGGTGCGGCGGCTGTGGCCGGCCGCGGCACTGGTGGCCGCGCTGCTGGCCGGATGGCAGGTCGCGGTGACCGCGACCGGGGTCCGGCCGCAGGTGCTGCCGTCGCCGCTGCGGGTGGTCGAGCAGGGCTGGGCCTTCCGCGGGCAGCTGTGGGAGAACACGCTGCCGACCCTGCAGACGACCCTCGTCGGCTTCGCGGTGTCGCTGGCCGTGGCCTGGACGGTCGCGGTCGCGGTGGACTTCTCGCCGTGGCTGCGCCGGGCGCTCACGCCGCTGCTCGTGGCGTCCCAGACGCTGCCGGTGGTCGCGATCGCCCCGCTTCTGATCATCTGGTTCGGCTTCGGGCTGCTGCCCAAGGTGCTGGTGATCGCCCTGGTCACGTTCTTCCCGGTGGCCGTCGGGCTGATCGAGGGGTTCGCCGCCACCGACCGCGCGGCGACCGCGCTGCTGCGCTCGATGGGCGCCTCGCCCTGGCAGCGGTTCCGCCTCGTCCGCCTGCCCGGCGCGCTGCCACGCTTCTTCACCGCGCTGCGCATCGCGATCACCTACGCGGTGACCGGGGCGATCTTCGCCGAGTACGTCGGCGCCCGCGCCGGGCTCGGCATCTTCATGCAGCTGCAGCGCAACCAGTTCCGCACCGACCTCGTGCTGGCCGCGGTCGGGGTCACCGCGGTGCTGTCGGTGACGCTGTTCGCGCTGACCTACCTGGTCCAGCGCGCGGTCACCCCGTGGTACTCCGGTGACCGCCGGTGAAGGTCACGGTGCGGGAGCTCTCGGTCGCCTACGGCGCGCTGCCGGTGCTCGACGACGTGGGCCTCGACGTCGCGCCGGGGGAGTTCGTCGCGATCGTGGGGCCCTCGGGCTGCGGCAAGTCGACCCTGTTCGGCGCACTGACCGGCATCCTGGACGGGGCCACCGTCACCGGGGAGATCGCCGTCGACGGCGGCCCGGTGCGCGGCGCCCCGTTCGGCCTCATGCCCCAGCAGGACCTGCTGTTCCCCTGGCGGACGGTCCTCGACAACACCACGATCGGGCTCGAGGTCGCCGGCGTCGGGCGCCGGGCGGCCCGCGAGCGCGCCCGCGCGCTGTTCGCGCCGTTCGGGCTGGCCGGGTTCGAGGACGCCCGCCCCGGCGAGCTGTCCGGCGGGATGCGCCAGCGGGCCGCGCTGCTGCGCACGGTCGTCGCCGGGCGCGAGGTGCTGCTGCTCGACGAGCCCTTCGGCGCGCTGGACGCGCTGACCCGCACCGCGATGCAGGACTGGCTGGCCGCGATGCGCCACGACCACGGCTGGACCACCGTCCTGATCACCCACGACGTGCGCGAGGCGGCCCTGCTCGCCGACCGCGTGCTGATCTTCTCCCCACGCCCGGCGACGGTGGTGCGCGAGGTGGCCGTCGACGTCGACCGGCCCCGCGACCGCACCGACCCGCGGCTCGCGGCCGTCGAGCGGGAACTGCTGGCCGCGCTGCGGGCCTGACCGCCGGTCGTCCCCGGCGCCCGTCGCGCCCCCCACCGACCCGATCCGGGCACGGGGCGTGGTCCTGCGACAACAAATTCGACCTTCGTGACCGGATCGCAATGATCGACTCGGAACTGTGTCGATTCAGAAGTCTGTTGCGAGCCCCATGTCCGCCAATACGTTGGCGCTCGCAACATTCACCCGTTCGTGATCATGCGAACGGTCCACAACGTCGTGGAGGGAGACCCCGATGGGGGCACGGAACGCGGGGCGCGGGCCCCGGCTGCGCCGGGCGGTCGCGGCGGCGGGCCTCGGCCTGCTGCTGGCCGTCGCGGGCTGCGGACAGAACAGCGCGGGCGGCGGCGGTACCCAGCCCTCCGGCGGGGACTCCGGCGGCGGGGTCAAGGTCGGGGTGATCCTGCCCGAGACCGACTCGTCGGCCCGCTGGGAGGGCTTCGACAAGCCGATGCTGGACAAGGCCCTGCGCGCGCAGGGCATGGACCCCGACATCCAGAACGCCCAGGGTGACGAGCAGAAGTTCTCCACCCTGGCCGACGGCATGATCTCCTCGGGCGTCAAGGTCATGATCATCGCCTCGATCAGCAGCGACGGCGGCACCGCCGTCGCGCAGAAGGCCAAGGCCCAGGGCATCCCGGTCATCGACTACGACCGGCTCAACCTCGGTGGCGTCAGCGACTACTACGTCTCCTTCGACAACGAGAAGGTCGGCGCGCTGCAGGGCCAGGGCCTGGTCCAGGGCATCGGGAACAAGCAGGGTGCGCAGGTCATCGAGATCGAGGGCGCCCCGACCGACAACAACGCGACCCTGTTCTACAACGGCCAGCAGACCGTGCTGAAGCCGAAGTACGAGTCGGGCGCGCTCAAGCTGGTGGCCAGCCAGAAGATCGACAAGTGGGACAACCAGGTGGGTGGCACCACCTTCGAGCAGCTGCTCACCGGCAACGGCGGCAAGGTCGACGGCGTCGTCGCCGCCAACGACGGCCTGGCCGGCGCGATCATCACCGTCCTGGCCAAGTACGGACTCAACGGCAAGGTCCCGGTCACCGGCCAGGACGCCACCGCCGACGGCCTCGCCGCGATCCTGCGCGGCGACCAGTACATGACGGTGTTCAAGCCGATCGAGCAGGAGGCCGAGGCCGCCGCGAAGCTCGCCGGCGCACTGGCCGAGGGCGACACCGCGGGCGCCGACGGCGTCGCCACCCAGACCGTGAACGACCCGAAGGGCAACCGGGAGGTCAAGTCCGTGCTGCTGGAGCCCCAGCTGATCACCAAGGACTCGGTCAAGAAGGTCACCGACGCCGGCTACGTCAAGGCCTCGGAGATCTGCACGGGCGAGACGCAGGCCGCCTGCACCCAGCTCGGCATCCAGTAGGACCCCACCCCCGTGCCGCGGCGGAGACCCCGCCGCGGCCCGGCCCGACGTGGAAGGTGCCCGACGTGGCCGACCCCATCCTCGCCCTGCGTGGCGTCTCGAAGAGCTTCGGCGCGGTGCAGGTCCTGCACGACGTCGACCTGACCGTGCGTGCCGGCGAGGTGACCGCCCTCGTCGGTGACAACGGCGCGGGCAAGTCCACCCTGGTCAAGTGCGTCGCGGGGATCCACCCGATCGACGCGGGCGAGGTCGTCTTCGACGGCGCGCCGGTGACCGTGAACGCCCCGACCGACGCCTCCCGGCTCGGCATCGAGGTCGTGTACCAGGACCTCGCGCTGGCCGACAACCTCGACATCGTCCAGAACATGTTCCTCGGCCGCGAGCGCGGCCGGTCCTGGATGCTCGACGAGGGCTCGATGGAGCAGGCCGCCCGCGACACCCTCGCGTCGCTGTCGGTCCGCACCGTCACCTCGGTGCGCACCCCGGTCGCGTCGCTGTCGGGCGGGCAGCGCCAGACCGTGGCGATCGCCAAGGCGGTGCTGTGGGACTCGCGGGTGGTGCTGCTCGACGAGCCCACCGCGGCACTCGGCGTCGCGCAGACCCGCCAGGTGCTCGACCTGGTGCGCCGGCTCGCCGAGCAGGGCCTCGGCGTCGTGCTCATCAGCCACAACATGGCCGACGTCTTCGAGGTCTCCGACCGGATCGCCTGCCTCTACCTGGGCCGGATGGTCGCCCAGGTGCCGACCCGCGAGGTCACCCACTCCGAGGTCGTCCAGCTCATCACCGCCGGCCGGTCCGGCGAGCTCGGCCTGCCCCGCCCGGAGTCGGCGGTGAACGGATGACCACCCACCACGACGACCGCGGAGCAGACACCGTGACCGACCCGACGCCCGCAGCGGGCACGGAGCAGAGCGCCGCCCGCCGGGCGAACCCGGGCAACCGGGCCGCCGACTTCGGCATCGACACCACCGCCCGCACCACCCGCGAGGCGATCGGCTCCTACCTGCGCGGGCTGCGCGGCGGCGACCTCGGCTCGCTGCCCGCGCTGCTGGGCCTGGCCGCGCTGTTCGTGCTGTTCACGCTGCTGGACTCGGGCGGCACCTTCCCGAGCCTGCTCAACCTCGCCAACCTGCTCCAGCAGGGTGCCGGCCCGACGATCATCGCCATGGGCCTGGTGTTCGTGCTGCTCACCGGGGAGATCGACCTCGCCGCGGGCACCGCGTCCGGGCTCGCCGCGGCGCTGATGGCGGTGCACCTGATGAGCGACGGCAACGTGCTGGGCGCGACCGGCACGGTCGTGTTCGTGCTGCTCGTCGCGGCCATGCTCGCCGCCGCCGTCCTGGCCGCCCTGGTGCGGGTCTGGGCCGGCTCGGTGATCAGCCTGCTCACCGCGGTGCTGCTGGTCGTCGGCGTACCGGCCACCGCGTTCACCGTGATGGGGCTCGCGGTCGGGGTCGGCGTGGTCATCGGCTGTCTCACCGGGTTCCTCGTGGCCCGGATCGGGATGCCGTCGTTCGTGGTCACGCTGGCGTTGTTCATCACCTGGCAGGGCGTGATCCTGCAGCTCATCGGCGACGGCGGCACGATCGCGCTGCGCGACCCCTTGATCAACGCCGTCGCGAACGGCAATCTCTCGGTCGCGGCGTCCTGGGCGCTGTTCGGCGTCGTCGCGGTCGGCTACGCGGCGGTGCAGCTGGTCCGGCTGCGCGCCCGGCTGCGCAGCGGGCTCGTCGCGCCGCCGACCGGGCTCGTCCTGATCAAGATCGGAGCGGTCGTGGTGCTGGGAGGCCTGGTCACGCTCGCGCTCGTGCAGGACCGCTCGCCCGGCGTGATCGCGATCGCGGGCGTCCCCTACGTCGTCCCGGTGGTGCTGGTGCTGCTCGTGCTCGGCACCTGGGTGCTGGACCGGACCCGGTTCGGCCGCCACGTCTACGCCGTCGGCGGCAACCGCGAGGCCGCGCGGCGGGCGGGCATCGACGTCGCCCGGATCCGGGCCTCGGTGTTCGTGATCTCCACCGCGTTCGCCGCGGTCGGGGCGATCGTCTACTCCTCCAAGATCGGGTCGGTGAACCCGGCGGCCGGTGGCGGCAACACGCTGCTGTTCGCCGTCGGCGCGGCCGTCATCGGCGGGACCTCGCTGTTCGGCGGGCGCGGCCGGGTCAGCAACGCCGTCATCGGCGGCACCGTGCTCGCCACCGTGCAGAACGGCCTCGGCCTGCTCAAGCAGCCCGCCGCCGTCGTGTTCGTGGTGACCGGGCTGGTGCTGCTGCTGGCGGCCGGGGTCGACGTGGCGTCACGGCGGCGGGCGGCGGCCACCGGGAGATGAGGTGACCCAGCCCGGGGCCGGCACCCGGCCCGACGACGCGCGCCGGCACAACCGGGCGGTCCTGCTCCGCCGCCTGCACGTCGACGGCCCCTGCACCCGCGCGACGCTGGCCGGCGAGCTCGGCCTCAACCGCAGCACGATCAAGGCGGTGGTGGACGGGCTCGCCGAGGCCGGCGTCGTCACCGAGGCCGTCCCCGCCCAGCGCTCCGGGGCGGGACGGCCGTCGCTGCTGGTCCTGCCCGACCCGCAGGCCGCGGTGGTGCTCGCCGTCGACATCCGGGTCGAGCAGGTCGCGCTGGCGATGGTCGGCATCGGCGGGCAGATCCTCGGCCGGCACAGCTGGAACCTGCACCGCACCACCCGGCTGCCCGGCGAGGTGATCACCCACCTCGCCGAGTCCGCCGCGCTGCTGCGCGACGAGCTCGGCGTCAGCGAGGCGGCGGTCGGGGTGTCGGTGCCCGGCGTCGTGCGCCGCGACGACGGCTTCGTGCACGAGGCGCCCAACCTCGGCTGGCGCGACGTCGAGCTGGGCGCGCGCCTGTCGGCGGTGCTGCAGCGGCCGGTGCAGGTCGCCAACGACGCCGAGGCCGGCGCGCTGGCCGAGCACCTGCGCGGCATCGGGCGCGACGTCGCCGACATGGTGTACCTGTCCGCCGACGTGGGCGTCGGCGGCGGTGTGGTGTCCGGCGGGCGCCCGCTGCGCGGCACCGGCGGCTACGTCGGCGAGCTCGGACACCTGCTCGTCCGCCCGGACGGGCGGGAGTGCTTCTGCGGGTCGCACGGCTGCTGGGAGACCGAGGTCGGCGAGCCCGCCCTGAACCGCGCGCTCGGTCTGCCCGAGGACACCCCGCGCGGCGTCCTGGTCGCCGAGCTGCGCGCGCTCGCCGCCGTCCCGGGGCGGGCGGACCACCTGCTCGCCGACTACGCGGGCTGGATGAGCGCCGGGCTGATCACCGTGGTGAACATGCTGGCCCCCGAGCTGGTCGTGCTCGGGGACCTGTTCGGTGCGCTCCCGCCGACGGTCGTCGAGCGCGTCGGCGCCGAGCTGCGCCGGCGCAGCCTGGTCAGCCGGGCCGCCGGCGGCGTGCGGCTCGCGGTGTCCCCGCTCGGGCGCGACGGCGCGCTCGTCGGGGCGGCCGAGCTGGCGTTCGAGCCGGTCCTGGCGACGGTCTGAGTCAGGCCAGCAGCCCGGCCAGGCCGGGCAGCGACCGGACGGTGAACGTCGGCGGAGTCAGGTGGCCGGGCCAGTCGTCGCCGCCGCGGTCGAGCCACGCCGTCGCCATCCCGGCGCGCGCGGCGCCGTGCAGGTCCCACGGGTGCACCGCCACCATCACGGCCTCGCCCGCCCCGACCCCCAGGGTGCGCAGCGCGTAGCCGTAGGACGCCGGGGCGGGCTTCCAGATGCCCGC
Organism: Pseudonocardia spirodelae; assembly: GCF_037727765.1. Lineage (NCBI taxonomy): Bacteria > Bacillati > Actinomycetota > Actinomycetes > Pseudonocardiales > Pseudonocardiaceae > Pseudonocardia > Pseudonocardia spirodelae. The sequence goes on from NZ_JBBJUP010000002.1 coordinate 214,015, forward strand.
GTCCTCGACCGACAGCACGGCCGCGAACCGCTCGCGCAGGCCGTGGTCGCCGAGCAGCTTCTCCGCCACCGACGCGGCGCCGTTGGACAGCGTCGTCAGGCGCAGCCCGGCCGCGGCGAGCGCGGCGACCCCCTCGTGCACGTCGGGGTGCACGGGCAGCTCCAGGAACCCCTGCACGACGTGCCGGGCGCCGCCCTGCGGGTCGGCGACGCCGTGGCGCGCCAGCAGCCCGGCCGCCGTCGCCGTCGCCAGCTCGGCGAAGGTGCGCATCTCACCGCCCGCCGCCAGCGCCATGCCCTCGCGCAGGGTGCTCGCGAACCAGAGCGGGCCCAGCTCCGCGGGCGCCCCGAGGGCGGTGAAGCGCTCGGCCATCGGGGTGAGGTCGGACAGCGTCTCGTTGACGTCGAACACCACGGTCGTGATCGCCATCCGCCTACCCTGACGGGTGTGAACGCCATCCGCACGGTGCTCGTCCTCGGCGGTACCACCGAGGGCCGCGCCGCGGCCGCCGCACTGGCCGGTGCCGCCGGGGTGCGGGTGGTGTCGTCGCTGGCCGGGGCGGTGCGCAGCCCCCGGCTGCCCGACGGCGAGGTACGCGTCGGCGGGTTCGGCGGGGCGGCGGGGCTGGCCGCGTACCTGCGTGCGGAGCGGGTCGGCGGGGTGCTCGACGCGACCCACCCGTTCGCCGCGACGATGACGGCCCACGCCGCCACCGCCTGCGCCGAGGCGGGCGTGCCGCTGGTGGTGCTGCGCCGTCCCGGGTGGACGGCCGGGCCGGGGGACCGCTGGCACCGCGCGGGGTCGGTCGCCGCGGCCGCGGCACTGCTGGCGGAGCTGCTCCCGCCGGTGCACGGGCGGGTGCTGCTCACCACCGGCCGCGGCGGGCTCGCGCACTTCGCGGTCGTCGACGCCGCGTTCTGGATCCGGGCCGTCGACCCGCCGGCGCCGCCGCTGCCCGCGCGGCACACGCTGCTGCTCGACCGCGGCCCGTTCGGTCTCGACGCCGAGCGGGCCCTGTTCGGCGGGATCGACCCGCACGTGCTGGTCACCAAGGACTCCGGCGGGGCGGCGACCGCGCCGAAGCTCACCGCCGCCCGGGAACGCGGGGTGCCCGTCGTCGTGGTCGACCGGCCGGCGCTGCCCGCGGGCGTCGCGGTCGAGTCCGGGGTGGACGCGGCGCTGGCCCGCCTGCTCGGGACCTGACCGGCGGGCGACGGGGTCAGGGGAGCGCGACCAGCACCTCGCCCGGCTCCGGCGGCGTCGCGAGCGCGCCGGCCAGCGCGTCGAGCCCGGTCCGCCGGGTGACCAGCCGCGCCGGGTCGAGCCGGCCGTCGGCGACCAGCGCCATCAGCGGCGGGTAGTCCGCCGCGGCCATGCCGTGGCTGCCGGTCACGGTCAGCTCGCGGGCGATCATCAGCGGTACCGCGACGACCGGGGCGCGCGACAGCAGCCCCACCTGCACGAGCGTGCCCAGCCGGTGCAGCGCGCGCAGGCCCAGCTCGAGCGCGTCGGCCCGGCCCGCGGCCTCCAGGGCCAGCCGGGTGCCGCCGCCGAGCGCGTCGCGCACCGCGTCCGGCCCGCCTGCGGTGTCGACGGCGGCCACCGCGCCGAGCGCGAGCGCCCGCTCCCGCGCGGCCGGCTGCGGGTCGGCCACCACCGCGTCGGCGCCGAGCGCGGTGGCGATCAGCACCGCGGCCAGCCCGACGCCGCCCGCGCCGAGCACCAGCACCCGCTCCCCGGGGACCAGCCCGCCCCGCGCGATCAGCGCGCGGTACGCCGTCGCGACCCGGCAGCCCAGCAGGGCCGCCCCCGCGGCGTCGACGCCGTCGGGCACGGGCACGAGGTTGTGGTCGGCGTGGTGCAGTGCGACGAGACCGGCGAAGGAGCCGTCGTCGGTGAACCCGGGCTGGCGCTGGTGCGGGCACACCTGGGCGTGGCCGCCGCGGCACTCGGGGCAGGTCCCGCACCCGCAGACGAACGGGGTGGTGACCCGGTCCCCGGGCCGGAACCGGTTCACCCCGGCGCCGGTCGCCTCGACCCGCCCGACGAGCTCGTGGCCCGGCACGTGGGGGAGCGTGACGTCGCCGTCGTGCCCGGCCCAGGCGAACCGGTCGCTGGCGCACAGCCCGGTCGCCTCCACCCGCACGACCACGCCGCCCGCGGGTGGGGCGGGATCCGGGAGGTCCACGACCTCGGGCGCCGCACCGAACGCGGTGATCCGCACAGCTCGCACGACACGATCCTGCCAGGCGGCGATATGCTCGCCGTCCGAGAGAAACCCGGGGAAAGAGGTGGTGCGGTGTACGCCGCGGTCCTGTTCGACATGGACGGCACGCTCGTCGACTCCGACGCCGCGGTGGCGCGGTCGTGGCGGGCCTGGGCCGCCGAGTACGGCGTCCCGGCCGCGGAGCTGGACCGGGTCGCCCACGGCGTGCCCAGCGACGGCACCATCCGGGTCCTGCGCCCCGACCTGGACGGCGCCGCACTCGACGCCGCCGCGGCCCGCCAGCTGGAGCTGCAGTACGACGACCTCGCCGACGTCGCGGCGCTGCCCGGGGCGCACGCGCTGCTCGCCGCCCTGGACGCCGCGGGCGTCCGGTGGGCGGTGGTGACCAGCGCCGACCGCCGGCTGGCCGCCGCCCGGCTCGGCGCGGCCGGGATCGTCGCACCGGTGCTCGTCGCCCGCGACGACGTCGCGCGCGGCAAGCCCGACCCGCAGGGCTACCGCGCGGCCGCGGCCGCGCTCGGCGCCGACCCGCGCGACTGCCTGGTCGTCGAGGACGCCGAGGCCGGGCTCGCCGCCGGCCGGGCCGCCGGGGCCGCGACGGCGGCGCTGCGCGGGCTGCCCGGCGACCTGCGCCCCGCCGGGCTCACCGGCCCGGCCGGGCTGCTCGGGATGCTCGGGCTCACGGTGCCGGCCGCCGGGTCATGTCGACCAGGCCGGGCCCGGCCGGCTGCACGGCCCGGAAGCCGGCCCGGCGGTAGAACGCCAGCGCCCGGGCGTTGCCGGGCTCGACCTTGAGCGTCAGCGTGACCGAGCCCTGCTCGGCCGCCGTCGCGGCGACGGCGTCGACCAGCGCGTCGGCGACCCCGGTGCCGCGCGCGTCGGGGTGCACCCACATGCCGTAGAGCAGACCGTCCCCGTCGTCACCGGCCCGCCAGCAGGCCGTGCCGAGCGGGCGGTCGCCGTCGAAGGCGCCGAAGCGCACGTGCTCGGTCAGCACGACCCGCCAGGCGGCGGCCTCCATCGCGGCCTGCTCGCGGTAGAAGTCGCTGTCCTCACCGAACCCGTCGCGGATCGAGGCGAGCCGCGCCGCACGGGCCTGCTCCCAGTCGTCGGGGGAGAAGCGCCGCACCTCCGGTTGCACGGCGCGACGCTAGCGCGGATCGGGTCCGCAGCGGGATTCCGCGTCCGGGCCGGTGGTCGTCCCGCCCGGGCCGTAGTGGCGCGGGGTGAACACGACGGTCTCGCCGCCCCGCTCGACCGCGCGGGTCGTGGAGGACCCGACGACGACCAGCGTGCGCATGTCGACCTGCTCGGGGTCGAGCTCGCCGAGTGTCGTGACCACGACCCGCTGCCCGGCACCGCCGACGTCGCGGCCGAGCACCACCGGGGTGTCCGGCGAGCGGTGCTCGAGCAGCACGTCGCGGGCGGCGCCGACCTGCCACGGCCGGGCCCGCGACCGCGGGTTGTAGATCGCGATGGCCAGGTCGGCGGCGGCCGCGGCGCGCAGCCGGTCCGCGACGACGTCCCAGGGCTTGAGCCGGTCCGACAGCGAGATCAGCGCGTGGTCGTGGCCCAGCGGCGCCCCGACGGCGGCCGACACCGCCTGCGCGGCGGACATGCCGGGCAGCACCCGCACCGGGACACCGGTGTACTTCGGCTCCGCCGCGACCTCCAGCACGGCGGTCGCCATCGCGAACACGCCCGGGTCGCCCGCGGAGACCACCGCGACCCGCCGCCCGGACGCGGCCAGGTCCAGCGCGTGCGCGGCCCGCTCGGACTCCAACCGGTTGTCCGAGGCGTGCCGGGTCTGGCGCGGGTTCGGCGGGACCCGGTCGAGGTAGGGCCCGTAGCCGACCAGGTCGTCCACCTCGGACAGCGCGCGGGCGACCTGCGGGGTCAGCCAGTCCCGCCCGGCCGGCCCGGTCCCGACCACGACGACCTCGCCGGGCCCGCGCACCGGCGGCGCGTCCGCCGGCTCCCCGGCGGGTGCCGCGGCGCCGGCCGGCACCGACGCGGCGACCTGCCCCGGGACCAGGGCGATCGCGAAGTAGGGGACGTCGCCGGGCTCCACGTCGGACAGCGCCCCGGTCCGCTGGCCCTCCATGGTGGCGCGCTCGACGTAGCGGGCGCGCTCCAGCGTCCCCGCGTCGGCCAGGGCTTCGCGGACCACGGTGAACGTGCGGCCCAGCTTCATCACCGCGGCCGAGTCGGTGTCGGCGAGGCGGCGGGCCAGCTCCGCGCGCGGCAGCGTGCCCGGCAGCACCGTGAGCACCTCGTCGCGCTCGACGAGCGGCTGCCCCAGCGCCGCGGCGGCGCCGCTGATCGAGGTGACCCCGGGGACGACCTCGGTGCGGTAGCGGCCGGCCAGGCGCTTGTGCATGTGCATGTAGGAGCCGTAGAACAGCGGGTCGCCCTCGGCGAGCAGCACGACGTCGCGGCCCGCGTCGAGGTGCGCGGCGAGCCGGGCGGCGGCCTCGGTGTAGAAGTCGTCGATCGCGCCCTGGTAGCCGCCGGGGTGGTCGGTGGTCTCGGTGGTGACCGGGTAGACCAGCGCCTCCTCGATCGCGGTGCCCGACAGGTGCGGCTCGGCGATGCGCCGGGCGATGGAGCGCCCGTGCCGGGCGGAGTGGTAGGCGATCACGTCGGCGTCGCGGACGAGGCGGGCCGCCTTGATCGTGGTCAGCTCGGGGTCGCCGGGGCCCAGCCCGACGCCGTAGAGGGTCCCGGTCACGCGAGAATCTCCTGCTCGTGGGCCAGCGCGTTGAGCGCGGCCGCGGTGATCGCCGAGCCGCCGCGGCGACCGTGCACGACGAGGTGCTCCAGGTCGGTCCGCTGCGCCAGCGCGGCCTTGGACTCCGCGGCGCCGATGAACCCGACCGGGATGCCGATGACCGCCGCCGGGCGCGGGGCACCGCGGTCGATGAGGTCGAGCACGTGGAACAGCGCGGTCGGCGCGTTGCCGACGGCGAGCACCGCGCCCTCGAACCGGTCGGCGAGCAGCTCCAGCGCCGCCGCCGAGCGGGTGTTGCCGATCCGGGCGGCGTGGGCCGGGACGCGGTCGTCGCGCAGCAGGCACAGGACCTCGTTGCCGGCGGGCAGCCGCGCCGCGGTGACGCCGGAGGCGACCATCATCGCGTCGCACAGGATCGGGGCGCCGGCGCGCAGCGCGGACCGCGCGGCGCCGACGACGCCGTCGGAGGCGGCGATGTCGGAGACGAGGTCGACCTGCCCGCAGGCGTGGATCATGCGGACGGCGACGTCGGCCATCCCGGGGGGAAGCCCGGACAGGTCCGCCTCGGCGCGGATCGTCGCGAACGAGCGCCGGTAGATCTCGGCGCCGTCGGTGATGTAGTCGTACCCGCTCAGCGGAGCACCCCTGTTCTTCCGTCGATGAGATACGTGGCCGCCCCGGTGGCGACGGCGTCGGTGTGCGCGGAGTGCGGGGCGCCGCACCGGCGCGCGCAGCCGGACACGTGCACCGGGCCCAGCGGGCCGCGGCCGATCAGCGCGCGGGCGTGCGCGCGCACGTCGGCCAGCGACTTCGCACAGCCCGGCGCGCCCGCGCAGGCGCTGACCAGCGTCGCGGGGTGCCCGGGCCCGACGACCAGGCCCGCCGCCGCCAGCCGCCCGGTCGCGCCGGGCCGGGGACGGGGCAGCACCAGGGTGCGCCACGGCGTGACGAGCAGGGCGCCGCCGCACTCGTCGGCGAGCAGGTCGAGACGGTCGGCGGCGAGCTCGCCGAGCACCGGTGCGACCCCCCACGCCCCGCCGCCGAGCCCGCCGACCCCGGTGGGGCGCCCCCCGCGCGCCGCGTCCGGGCCCGCGGCGGCCGGCGCGCGCCCGCCGCCGACGGCCTCGGCGATGCGGGCGGGGGCGCCGGGCAGCTCGGCGGCGCGCCAGGCGCGCGCGGCCGGGTCGCCGGCGTGCCCGTCGCGCAGCCGCAGGAACGCGGCCGCGGCGTCGAGCAGGAGCTCCGGGGCGTCGGCGGGCGCGCGACGGACCCCGGTGGCGACGCCGGCGACGAGCAGCTCGCCGTCGCCGGGTCCCCGCGCGCGCCAGCACAGGTCGGGACGCTCGGCGGCGACGTCGTCGCGGCCGTCGTCGAGGGCGAACAGGAACCGCCCGGGCAGTGCCGCGAGGGCGGGACGCGCGCACAGACCGCGGTCGAGCGCGGCGGCCAGCCCGCGGACGTCGGCGAGCCCGCCGGTGATCCCCGACAGCGGCGAGGCCAGCACGTTGCGGACCCGCTCGTGGGTGGTCGAGGGCAGCAGCCCCGCCGCGGCCAGCAGGCGTACCGGGCGCGGGTCGGCCGGGTCGAGCCCGCGCAGCTGCAGGTTGCCCCGCGAGGTCAGGTGGACGGCGCCGTCCCCGGCCGCGCGGGCCAGCCCGGCGACCGCCCGCAGTGCGTCCGCGGTGATCGTCCCGCCGGGCAGCCGGACACGGGCCAGTGCCCCGTCCGCGGCCGGGTGCGGCGAGACGACGCCGGGGCAGGCGTCGGCGCGGAGACGGGTCGGCGGCGGCACGCCGGTCACTGTAGGCATCCACGACGGGCCGGGGGAACGACCGGGGTGGCCGTCACACCTCGTCAAGTGGTCAGGTGACGACGCGCCCCGGAGAAGGTCCCGTCGAAGCGGACCGGGGTGAGCCGCACGGGGGTGGTGGCGTCGAACGCCTCGATCATCATGCCGTCGCCGGCGTAGAGGGCCACGTGGGTGGCGGGGGACCCCCAGAACAGCAGGTCACCGGGGCGCAGCGCGTCCCGGGCGACCGGGCGCCCGCCGCGGGCCTGGTCGGAGGCGTCGCGGCCGATCGTGACGCCGTGCAGGGCGTGGACGAGCCCGGTCAGTCCGGAGCAGTCGGGCCCGAACCCGGAACGCCCGCCCCAGAGGTAGGGGCGGTCGAGGAACAGCCGCGCGGTCCGCACCAGCGCCTGCCCGGTCGGCGCCGCCGGGGCGCCCTCGCGCACGTGCGCGGCCGCGGCCCAGGCCTGCTCCCCGCCGGGCAGCGCGACCCGCACGACGTCCCCGGCCCGGGCGAGGACGGGCAGCCGGGTGCCCGCGCTGACCTCGCGGAGCCGCTGCGTGCGGGCGGTGTCGCGGTACAGCCAGGTGGTGGCGGTGCCGTCGACGGTGCCGGAGGCCGGCAGCGCGGCGAACGCGGGGTCGGTGACGAGCTGGGCGGCCGGGACCCACCCGGGGTAGCCCCGCGGGTCCTTCACCGAGGGCTGGCCGGGCACCACGACCTGCGCCCAGCCGTCGCGCCGCGCGGTGACCAGCACCTCGGTGCCGAGCAGCGCCTGGGTCTGGGTGCGCGAGGCGGTGGTCAGCTCGCGGCGCTCGTCGACGCTCATCGCGGCGAGCCAGGCCGCCGGGTCGGCCGGGGCGGAGACCGCGGCGCGGTCGGACGGGCGCGGGCTCGCGGGAGAGGTCCACACCGTCGCCACCGAGACGGCGACGACCGCCCGCTCCGGTCCGGCGGCGTGCGCCGTCCCGGCCGGGACGGCGAGTCCCGCCACGGTGCACAGCAGGGCGAACAGGACGGACGGGACGCGACGCACGAGATCGACTCTCGACGGGCGGGTGCGACCGGGCAAGCCGACACACCGCCCGGGTCACCCCGCCGGGACCGAGCGGCCGGAGCGGCGGTCCCACTCGGCGCGGACGCGGTCGTCGGCCGGGCGGGTCGACAGCGACGTGCGCGACCGGGAAGTCGGTGGGGTCGCGGGTGTGCCGCCGCCCTGCCCGTTCAAGGAGTACACCTCCTCCGCCGTGTGCCGGGCACGCGCGAACGGTGCGATCGCCGCGCGACGGGCATCTTCCGAATCTTACGGCCACCTGACGATCCACCGGACGTGGTGCACCGCAACACCTCCGGCGACGTCTCATCACAAACCGCCCCAATCCGCACGGTCCGCTTTGCCGTGCCCACACCCCAGGAGGAACCCCGTGTCCGAGATTCTCGCGAAGATGTGCGACGTCACCGCCCGCCAGCTGGAGAAGCGCGCGGAGGGCGTCAAGAACCCGGAGAAGCGCCAGAAGATCCTCGACAAGGCTGCGAAGGAGCGGCAGCAGGCGGAGGTGTACCGCCGCGTCAAGGACGCCGGCCATGCTCCGCCGCAGGCCCCGCAGACCGGTCCGATGCAGGGCGCCGGGCCGCCGCACCCCGGTCAGCGCCCCGGGCCGGGGATGCCTCCGGCCGGGATGCACCCGATGGACGCGCCGACGCACCAGCTGCGGCACGTCCCGCCGGGCGCCGGCCAGCCCCCGGGGCGGCCGCCGCGGCAGGGGTTCGCTCCCGCCGGCCAGCCCGCACCGGCCCCGGCTCCGGCCGGGTCGGGTAGTCAGGAGCCCGGCGGCGGTGGGATGTCCCGCGCGAAGAAGGTCGGGATCGGCGTCGTCGCGGTGTTCGCGCTGATCGGTGCTGTGTCGGTTTTCGGGAACGGGGACGCCGTGGAGGACGGGTTCGACCGGGCGACGGCCCCGACCACGGCTGCGCCTCCGGCGGCGGCTCCGGCGGCGTCCGGGCCGGACCCGCAGGACCTCCAGGCGTGCCAGCGCGCCGGTGAGGTGATGCGGGACTGGGGCGCCCTCGCTCAGGGCGTGGGGGACGGCTCGGTGGGTCTGCCCCAGCTGGCCCGGGAGACGACGGATGCGATGGACGGCATGTCGGAGGTCCCGATCATCGCGAACGATGCGGACGTGATCGCGGCGTCGCGGGCGTTGACGGGCCAGTTCGAGATGATCGCGGCTGCGGCGCGGCGTGGTGACATCTCGGCGCTGTCCCGGCTGGCGAGTGAGGGCGGGAGCATGGCGACGGACGTGGCTACAGCCTGCCGCGGCGCGGTCACCTGAGTCTCACTGTACCGGACGGCCTGACGGCCCCGGCCCCCCTTCACCTGGGGTCGGGGCCGTTCTGCGTGCTGGGGCGATGTGGGGGGCGGGCGCGACGGTGCGCCGCTCCCGGTCGTACGGTTCGGCGCGGGGCTCGACCGTGCGCCGCACCGGTTGGACGCCCGGTGGCGGTGCCGCTACTTGCTGCGCCACGATCGAGGGCGTGGACCTCACACCTCTCCAGCGGGTGACGCTGCACCGCCTCGTCGAGGGCGGGCAGGCGCCGGGGTCGCAGCCGCGGCAGGCGCTCCGCTGGCTCCGCCGGTACGGACTGGTGGACGCGGACGGCTGGCCGACCGACGAGGGGCGGGCCTACCTGGCTGAGCTGCACGAGCAGCAGCGGCGGCGGACGGAGCAGCTCCAGGCGGAGCACCGGCTGCGGCAGGCTGACCCGCTGTCGGGGATGCGGGACGCGATCCGGCGGTGGAAGGCCGGCGAGCGTGACCGGTAGCGGACCGGCGGTCCGGAACTCTGTGCTGCGGAAGCGTGATTGACGACGGAATGCGGGGGTGATCTCGCATTCGTGGATGAGGTCCCGCGGACTTCGCGTCCGGGACGCCGCGGCGGGTCATTGCCGCGACGAACTCGGGCTCTCCGGCGTGGAGATCTCGCGTGTGCTCCAGTGTCCCGGTAGCGCGTATCCCATCTGCGGAATGCGTCCCGGTGACTGCGGACGGGCCCGCCGTGGTGTGAAGCGAAGAAAGAGGGCCGGAGTGGCAACTGGAACCCCATCGGGCCGGACCTGGAGGCCGAGGACCGATTTGCGGGGCCCGGCCCGGATCGGTGCCGGCGGCGCCCGGCTCGGCTGCTGCTGATCGCGGGATCACGTGCGGACCGTGTCGTCGACGTCGGGCTGCGCCACCCGGAGGGGTACCGGCCGTTGCGACGGCGAGTGTTGGAGCTCGTTCAAGCCGGCCCGAAGCGGTCAGATGACGTCGCCCGATCCTCGCGTCGCGGTATAGCGAGATCGCTCGCTGCACGAGGGCGGGCCAACCGACAAGGGCTGAGCAAGTCGCTTGTCCGGTACATCTGGTCTAGCGTCGTATGCTCCCAACGCGCGGAGCGAACATGCGTAACCGTGACTGGGCCGCCGCCACCGCCTTCGCCGGCGGCCTGACCCTAACCACCGTGGGCGTCACCACCGCAGCACCTCAACGGGCAGCGAGCCGCCCGGTCGCTGCGCCGAGCATGGCGATGACGCCGTGGATTTCCGGCGCCGGGTTCCGTGCCGCCGCCCGTGACGGCGAGATCTGCGTCGCCTCTCGGGGCACCGCGTGGCGCTGCGAGGTCATCGTCGGGGACCCCCGGCCTTCGAGCGGAAGTCGCTGCCCGTCCGATGAGCACCGACCCGCCGCCCGTGACCCCGCGGCTCAGGGAGATCCTCTGTCGTGCAGAGGAGCTGGCCCGTGAGCACGCCGGTGACGTGCTCGGAATCGAGCACGTCGTCCTCGCTGCATTGGAGGACGAGCGGTCAGTCCCGGCGCAGGTACTCGGTCAGCGCGCCGACCTGGCAGTCCTGCGGGGTGACCTGGAGCATGTGATGCGGTCACCCGGGTACCGTGCGAACCTGTAGGCAATCCGTCCCGGTGAGCTCCCGCAACGGCCCATCCTTGGTGCATCCCGGACGGCGTCCGCGCTGGGGGTGCACCGCCACACCGTGCGCCACCGGGTCGAGGCCGCGGAGCGGGTCAGCGGTCGGCGGCTGTCCTCGGCGCAGGACCGACACGAGCTGTGGCTGGCGCTGCAGGCCCGCGACCTCGGCCGGGCCGGCGGCTCGGCCCCGGCGGCGACGAGTGGCCGAGCGGGGTCCGATCGGTTCTGATGGTCCGGTGCGCACCGGACGTGGCCCCCACCGGACCGTCGCGGCGGTGCTCGCCGCGCTGGCCCTGCTCCTCGCGGGCTGCGGCGCGGGCTCGCGCACCCCGGCCGCGACGGCGACGCTCGTGCCCTGCGACTTCCCGCCGCCCGCGCAGAGCCTGGACGTGCGGGTGCTGGCCTACAACTCCTCCGCGGTCGACCCGTTCACCAACACGATGGTGCGCAGCTGCTCCCGCGACGGCGTGACCCTGCGCCACGAGCCGATCGACTTCGCCGGGCAGACGCAGAAGACGATCGCCACCCTGGCCGGGCGCTACGGCACCTACGACATCGTGGAGACCTACGGGCTGGTCGTCCCGCAGTTCGCCTCGACCGGAAAGCTGCGCCCGCTCGACGACCTCGTCGCCCGCTACCGCGACGAGTACGGCCTGGACCGGCTGAGCCCGGAGATGCTCGCCGCGCTGTCCTTCGACGGGAAGCTCTACGGCCTGCCGACCATGGCCCAGCCGTTCACCCTGGTGTACCGGCGCGACGTGTTCGACCGGCTCGGGCTCACCCCGCCGCGCACGTTCGCCGAGCTGCGCGAGGTCGCGGCCCGCGTGCAGCGCGACGGCGGGATCCGCTACCCGCTGGCGCTGCCGCTGCTCGCGAGCGCCGACATCGCCACCGCCTACGACGCCGCGCTCGGCTCGCTGGGCACCGACCTGGTGGACCGCGACACCGGCCGCCCGAACTTCACCACGCCGGCCGCGGCGCGGGCGTTCACCGAGCTGCGCTCGCTGCTGCCGTTCATGGACCCGCAGGTCACGACGTTCGCCCAGCCCGCGGTGCAGCAGCAGATGTACAACGGCTCCGCGGCGATCGCGATCATGTACAGCGGCCGGATGTTCGACCTGGTCCAGGAGCGCAACAGCCGCTTCGCCCGCGAGTTCGCCTTCGCCCCGCCGCCGTCGGTGGCCGGCGGCGACGTGCTCTACAACTCGCTGTCGGTCGACGGCTGGGCCATCCCGGCCAACACCGAGGTCGACCCGGACCTGCTGTTCCGCTTCCTGGCCGCCTCGGTGAGCCCGGAGTCCGCGCGGGCCGCGGTGCCCGCGGCGTTCCCGTCGCGGCTGGGGAGCGTGACGCCGGCGAGCAGCCCGTTCGCCCCCGCCCAGCTCGAGGCGCTGGGCAAGGCGCCGCCGCCGGAGCCCTACCCGTGGACCTCGCGGATCTCGGTCGCGACCCGGCCGGTGGTGGCCGACGTGCTCGCCGGGCGCGTCCCCGTGGAGCAGGGACAGCAGCGGATGCAGGAGATCGCGACGGCGATCGTCGCGGAGTACCGGCCGGTGCGCTGAGCCCGCCGGACCGCACCCGGCCTCTTGTCACGCCCGGCCCGCGACTCGTAGTGTATGCGTATGCATCTCACTGAAGCGGACCTCCGGCGCATCGGGTCGCCCGTCACCGTGGCGAAGGCGCCGGTCGTCGTCGACAGCGCGGACCTGCGCGACCCCGCCGTGGTCGCCACCGTCTCGGAGATGCTGGGCGCGATCGCGCGCGGCGGGATGGACGCGGTGCTGCGCTACGCCCGCGAGCTCGACGGCTTCACCGGCACCGACCTGCTCGTCGGGCCGGCCGACCTCGCCCGGGCCGGCGACGAGCTGCCCGCGGACCTGCGTGCGGCGCTCGACGCGGGCGCGGAGCGGACCCGGCGCTTCGCGGGGATGCAGCGCGCGCGCCTGCAGGACTTCGAGGACGAGGTCGTCCCCGGCGTGGTCTGCGGGCAGCGCTTCGTCCCGGTCGAGAACGTCGGCGCCTACCTGCCCGCGGGACGGTTCCCGCTGCTGGCGGGCGCGTTCATGACGGTCGGCGTGGCCGGCGTGGCCGGCGTCCCGAACATCGTCGCGGCCACACCGCCGTCGCGGGACGGGCGGGCGCACCCGGCGGTGCTCTACGCGGCGCACGTCAGCGGCGCCGACGCGGTGTACGCCGTCGGGGGCGTGCAGGCGCTCGCCGCGATGGCCTTCGGGCTGCTCGACGGCACCCCTGCCGACATGCTGGTCGGCGCGGGCAACGCCTACGTGGCCGAGGCCAAGCGCCAGCTCTACGGGCAGGTCGGCATCGACGTCCTGGCCGGGCCGTCGGAGGTCGCGGTGATCGCCGACGACACCGCCGACGCCGCCGTGGTCGCCGCGGACCTGCTGGCCCAGGCCGAGCACGGCCCGACCTCGCCCGCCTCGCTGGGCACCACGTCCGAGCGGCTGGCCGAGGAGGTCCCGCGCGAGATCGAGAAGCAGCTCGCGGGGCTCGCGACGGCCGGGATCGCCGGGGCCGCCTGGCGCGACCACGGCACGGTCTACCTGGCCGAGGACCGCGAGACCCTCGCCCGGGTCATGGACACCCTCGCCCCGGAGCACCTCGAGGTGATCGCCGAGGACCTCGACTGGTGGCTCGGGCGGCTGCGCAGCTACGGGTCGCTGTTCCTGGGGCCGCACTCGACGGTCGCCTACGCGGACAAGGGCATGTCGGGCACCAACCACGTCCTGCCGACGATGCGCGGCGCCCGCTACACCGGCGGGCTGTCGGTGGCGGGGTTCCTCAAGCAGCTGACCTACCAGCGTGCGACCCGCGGGGCGACCCGCGCCCAGGCCGAGCCGACCGTCACCGTGTCGGACTTCGAGCAGCTCGTCGGGCACCGCGACAGCGCCCGCATCCGGCTCGACGCGGTCCGGGGCTGACCGGACATGCGTATGTACGCCGGTCGCGCCGCGACGGCCCGCGGCGCCCGCCCGCTCGTGGTCGCGCTCGGGCTCGCCGTCGCGCTGCTGCTGGCCGGCTGCGGCGCCGGGTCGCGGACACCCGCCGCCACCGCCACGCTCGTCCCGTGCGACTTCCCGCCGCCACCGTCGTCGGTGGACGTGAACGTGCTGGCCTACAACTCCTCGGCGATCGACCCGTTCACCAACTCGATGGTGCGCAGCTGCTCGCGCGACGGCGTCACCCTGCACCACGAGCCGGTCGACTACGCGGGCCAGTCGCAGAAGGCCACGGCGACGCTCGCCGGGCGCTACGGCACCTACGACATCCTCGAGACCTACGGCTTCGTCGTCCCGCAGCAGGCCTCCACCGGCACGCTGCACCCGCTCGACGACCTGATGGCCCGCTACGGCGCGCAGACCGGGCTCGACCGGCTCAACCCGCAGATGCGCGAGGCGCTGTCCTACGACGGGAAGCTCTACGGCATCCCGATGCAGGCCCAGACCTTCGTCATGGCCTACCGGCGCGACGTGTTCGACCGCCTCGGGCTCACCCCGCCGCGCACCTTCGCCGAGCTGCGCGAGGTCGCCGGGCGGATCCAGCGCGACGGCGGCATCCGCTACCCGCTGGCGCTGCCGCTGCTGGCGAGCTCGGACGTCGCGACGGCCTACGACGCGGCACTGGGCTCGCTCGGCACCGACTACGTCGACCGCGACACCGGCCGCCCGAACTTCGACACCCCGGCCGCGGCCCGGGCGTTCACCGAGCTGCGCTCGCTGCTGCCGCTGATGGATCCGCAGGTCACGACGTTCGCCCAGCCCGCGGTGCAGCAGCAGATGTACAACGGCTCGGCCGCCATCGCGATCATGTTCAGCGGCCGGATGCTGGACCTCACCCGGCCGGCGAACAGCCGGTTCGCCGCGGACTTCGCGTTCGCGCCGCCGCCGTCGGTGGCCGGTGGGAACGTCCTCTACAACACCCTGTCCGTCGACGGCTGGGCCATCCCGGAGAACACCGAGGTGGACAAGGACCTGCTGTTCCGGCTGATCGCCGCGTCGGTGGGGGAGGAGTCGTCGCGGGCCGCGGTGCCGGCGGCGTTCCCGGCCCGCGAGGGCATGGTGACGCCGGCGAGCAGCCCGTTCGCCGCCGCGCAGCTCGAGGCGATCGGCCGGGCGTCGCCGCCGGAGCCGTTCCCGTGGACCTCGCGCATCAGCAACGACACCCGCCCGGTCGTCGCCGACGTGCTGGCCGGGCGCACCACGATCCCGGACGGCCAGCGGCGGATGCAGGAGATCGCCACCGCGATCGTCGCCGGGTACCGGCGCTGACCCCCTTCCCACCACCCACGAGAGCGAGGTGAGGCGATCATGCGCAGGCGCGAGTTCCTGGGACTGGTCTCCCCGAGCCTGCTGGTGATGCTCGGCCTGCTGCTGTTCCCGCTCTACAAGACCGTGGAGTGGAGCCTGCAGCGGGTCGACTACGGCGAACCCGGCACCTTCCTCGGCCTGGACAACTACACCCAGGCCCTGTCCGACCCGCGGCTCGGACGGGCGGTGCTGTTCACCGTCGGCCTGACCGTCGCCGTCGTCGCGGTCCTGCTGGTCGGCGGCTACCTGCTCGCCGTGCTCGTCAACGGGCTCGGGCGGTCCCGGCCCTGGGTGCTGGGCGTGCTGCTGGTGTCCTACGTGGTCCCCAACGTCGTCGGCGCCACGATGTTCTCCTGGCTGTTCGACTCGAACTTCGGCGGCGTCGTGAACTACCTGATCACCGAGCTGACCGGGGCGGAGATCCTCTGGTTCACCGAGCCGTGGGCGAACCGGGTCATGATCGGGCTGAACACGGTCTGGTTCATGCTGCCGTTCGCGATGCTCGTGATCCTGGCCGGGCTGCAGGGCGTGCCGGAGGAGATCGTGGAGGCCGCACGCATCGACGGCGCGACCGGCTGGCGGGTGCACTGGCACGTGATCGTGCCGAGCATCCGCGGCGTCCTGACCTTCGTCTCGATCATCTCGATCATGGACGTGCTCCGGACGTTCGACCAGCTCGTCCCGCTCTCGCCGCAGGCACCGCAGATCGGCAACGAGTCGATCATGCTCTACATCTACAACATCGCCTTCCAGGACGGCGGCCAGCAGCTCGGCCTGGGCAGTGCGATCAACGTGCTGCTCATCGTCCTGATCGTGCTGCTCCTCTCCCCGTTCATCCGGGACATGGCCAAGGAGGCCCGCCAGTGAGCACCGTGCAGACCGCCCCACCGGCGACCACCTCCGGCCCGTCCGGCGACGACGTCCCCGCCCCGGCCCGCCGTCGCCCGCGCGGCCGCACCGTCCTGGTCGGCGGGCTGCTGCTCCTCGTGTGCTGGGTGATGCTGAGCCCGGTGCTGTGGACGGCGATGTCGGTGACCAAGCCGACCGACGTCGCGTTCCTCGACCCGCCGGTGTTCACCTGGACGCCGACGTTCACCGCGTTCGTCGACCTGTGGCAGACCACCGAGTTCTACCGCTACCTGCTCAACACGCTGGTCGTCGCGCTGATCAGCACGGTGGTCGCGCTGCTGATCGGCATCCCGGCGGCCTACGCGCTGTCGCGCTACCCGGGCTGGGTGTCGGTCTCGCTGCTCATCGCGGCGCTGATCTTCCGCGCGCTGCCCCGGTTCGCGGTGGTGCTGCCGATGTACGAGCTGTCGCGCTCGCTGGGGATCTACGACACCACCTTCGCCGTCGCCGCCGCCCTGGTGGCGATCAACCAGCCGTTCTCGATCTGGCTGCTGCGCAACTTCTTCGCCGAGATCCCCAAGGAGCTCGACGAGGCCGCGATGCTCGACGGCTGCAGCCGCTTCCAGATCCTGTGGCGGGTCATGGTGCCGCTGATGGGACCGGGCATCCTGACCGCGGGGATCTTCATGTTCCTGTTCGCGTTCCAGGAGTACCTGACGGCCAACGTGCTCACCGACGTCGTCGCCCGCACCGTGCCGGTCTTCATCGCCACCCAGCTGGGCCAGACGCTGCCGATGCTGCAGCAGGCCGGCGCCGCGGCGATCCTGCTGACGCTGCCGGTCGTCGGGTTCGCCTTCGTCGCCCAGCGCTACCTGGTCGCCGGGCTGGGCGCCGGGTCGGTCAAGGGCTGACCGTGCCCGCGCCGCCGCCGCTGGTCCTGCTGCCGGGCATGAACTGCTCGGCCCGGCTGTGGGGCCCGGCGGGCGACGGCGCGCTGCACCCGGTGCTGGACCGGCCCGGCCTCGACGAGCAGGTCGACGCGCTGCTCGCCGTCCTGCCCGCGCGGTTCGCCCTGGCCGGGCTGAGCCTGGGCGGGATCGTGGCGATGGCGCTGGCCCGGCGGGCCCCGGAGCGGGTCGCCGGACTGTGCCTGGCGGCGACCAGCGCCCGTGCGCCCACCCCCGGGCAGCGCGCCGGCTGGGCGGCGGCCCTCACCCGTCTCGACGACGGCGCTCCGGCGCGCGACCTGCAGCCCCTCGACGTGCTCCTGCACGACCACGCCCACGACGACCTCGCGCTGGCGATGGCCGACGAGACGGGGGAGCGGCGGCTCGCGGCACAGCTGCGGCTGCAGGCCACCCGGGTCGACGAGCGCCCGGCCCTGGCCGCCGTCGCGGTGCCGACCCTGGTGCTCGCCGGGGAGCACGACCGGCTCTGCCCGCCCGGGCGGCACACCGAGATCGCCGACCTCGTCCCCGGTGCCCGGCTGCACGTGCTCCCCGGCGCCGGGCACCTGCTCCCGGTCGAGGCCCCGGACACGGTGGCCACGCTGATGGGGCAGTGGATGGCCGACGTGCACGCGCGGTCCCCCGGCCCGGCACCGGACCCGTCCGCCGCGCCGGCCCCACCCGGTGGTCACGGGTCCGCTCACCGCTCCGAGCCTGTCCGGTGATCACGGGTTCGCCCGCCACGTCGGAGCCCGCGCAGTGATCCGGTGCTTGCGCGGTGATCGAGTGTTCGCGCGGTGATCGGGTGTCCGCGCGGTGATCGGGAGCGTGCGCGCGCATCAGCGCGTGCGAGCGCCGGATCTGCGCGCGGTCTGCGGATCTGCGCGTGGTCGCGGGTGGGTGGAGGCGGTGAGGCCGGCGTCGGTGCCGGTGATCACGGGTCCGCTCGCCACGTCGGAGCTCGCGCGGTGATCGGGTGTCCGCGCGTGCTGCTGCGCGTGCGTGCGCCGGATCAGCGTGCGTGCGCCGGATCAGCGAGCGCCGGATCAGTGCGCCGTCGCCGGTGAGTGGCGGCGGTGAGGCGTGGCGCCGGGGCGCGGTCCGCGGATCAGCGCGCGGCCCTCGGCGGGCGGACGCGACGCAGCCCCGGCGCCGGGGCGTCGCGCCGCCGGGCCGGGGCCGGGTGTCGTGTGTCGGTGTGGGGCGCCCGGGACGCCGGGGTCAGGCCGTCGCGGCGGCGAGCCCGCGGAACGCCGTCATCATCACCGCGGTCAGGTTGTGGACCACCAGCTGCGCCCCGCCGGCGAACGACGCCGCGGCCGCCTCCGCCGACACCGCCAGGTCGGCCCGCACGGCGCCCCGCACGGCCGGGTCGGCGCGCACCGCGGCCAGCAGCTCCGCGACAGGCGGGTCGGTGGCGGTGCGCGAGGCACCCAGGTCCGCGACCCCGACGAGGTATCCGTCGATCCCGTCGACGGCGACGATCTCCCCGGCCCGCGCGACCGCGCCGGGCGACTCGAGCATGGCCAGCACCAGCACGTCCCCGGCGGCGGCGCGGTGCTCGTCGGCGGTGACGCTGCCGAAGCGGCCCGCCCGCGGGTACGTCGCGAACCCCCGGGTGCCGTGCGGCGGGTACCGCAGCGCCCGCACCAGGGCCGCGGCCTCCTCGGCGTCCTCCACGTGCGGTGCGACGATCCCGCGGGCGCCCTGGTCGAGGGCGCGCTGGGCGAGGCGGTGCTCGCCCTCCCCGGGCCGCACCAGCACCGGCAGGCCGTGCGCGTCGGCGTGTGCGACGTGGGTGCGCAGCATCCCGACGTCGTCCGGGCCGTGCTCGCAGTCGACGAGCACGAAGTCCAGCCCGGCGACGGCGAGCATCTCCACGATCTCCTCGCACGGCATCCGCACCAGCGCCCCGGACAGCCGTACCCCGGCGGCGACCCGCGCCCTCACGCGATCATCCCGGCGGACAGGTCGACGTCGGCGCCGGAGAGCCCCGGCATCGCGAGCATCGCGACGACGGCCGCGCCCACCTCGTCGGCGGTGATCATGCGGCCGAGCGCGGCGCGGCCCACGAACGCCGCCCGGGCCGACGCGACGTCGGTCCCGGTGCGCTGCGCCTCCAGGGCGAAGTTGCGGTCCATCCGCTCGCCCTCGACGGGGCCGGGGGACAGCGCGTTCACCCGCACCCCGGCCGGGCCGGCCTCGAACGCGAGCGTCGAGGTCAGCCCGAGCACCGCCGTCTTCGACGCGCAGTACGGCGTGCGCCGGGTCAGCGGCCGCTTCCCCGACACCGAGGCCACGTTGATCACGTCGCCGTCGCCGCGGGCCAGCATCGGCGGCAGGAACGCCCGGCACACCAGGAAGGTGCCGCGCACGTTGACCGCGAACACCTCGTCCCACTCCCGCGGGGTCACCTCGACCAGCGGGGCGACCGGTCCGGCGATCCCGGCGTTGTTGACGACGACCGAGACCTCCTCGCCAGCCAGCCGGTCCGCCAGGTCGTCGACCGAGGCCGGGTCGGCGACGTCGCACATCTCGGCGCGGGCGGCGGGCCCGATCCGCTCCGCGGTCGCGGCGAGCACGTCGGCGCGCCGCCCGGCCAGCACGACCCGGGCTCCGGCGCGGGCCAGGTGCGACGCGATCGCCGCACCCAGCCCGCTGCCGCCGCCGGTCACCAGCGCGGTGCGCCCCGTGACCGGGGCGCTCACGACCCCGCCGCCGGGCTCCCGGCCGGCAAGACCGCGTCCAGCCAGCCGAACCGGTCCCCGCCGTGGCGCCAGGCCCGCAGGTCCCCGGAGCGGGCGTGGCCCTCGAACAGCTCGACGCGCGACGCCCGCCCGCACACCCGGCCGAGCTCGGCGCTCGCCGCCGGGTCGCGGACCTCCTGGTAGGTGCACGTCTTGAGGTACTTCCCGACCCACAGCCCACCGGTGTAGCGCGCCGCACCCAGGGTGGGCAGCACATGGTTGGTGCCGATCACCTTGTCGCCGTAGGAGACGCAGGTGTCCTCCCCGAGGAACAGCGCCCCGTAGTTGCGCATCCGGTCCAGGGCCTCGCGCGGCTGCGCGGTGAACACCTGGACGTGCTCGGCGGCGAGGTCGTCGGCGACCCGCCACATCTGCTCGGCGTCGTCGCAGACCACGACGCGGCCGTGGTCGCGCCAGGCCGGCCCGGCCAGGTCGTTCGTCGGCAGTCCCGGCAGCAGCCGCTCGACCAGCTCCAGCACCGCCCGGCCCAGCGCCGCCGAGGTGGTCACGAGCACGGCGGGGGAGTCCGGGCCGTGCTCGGCCTGCGAGAGCAGGTCGACCGCCACGGTCAGCGGGTCGGCGGTGTCGTCGGCGACCACCAGGATCTCGGTGGGCCCGGCGAACAGGTCGATGCCGACCTCGCCGAACAGCTGCCGCTTGGCCTCGGCGACGTAGGCGTTGCCCGGCCCGGCCAGCATGTCGACCGCGGTGACCGACGCGGTGCCCAGCGCCATCGCCGCGACGGCCTGCACCCCGCCGAGCACGTGGATCTCGTCGGCGCCCGCCAGGTGCATCGCGGCGACCGTCGCGGCCGGGACCTCGCCGCGGATCGGCGGGGTGCACGCCACCACGTGCGGCACCCCGGCCGCCTTCGCGGTCACGATCGTCATGTGCGCCGAGGCGGTCAGCGGGTAGCGACCGCCCGGGACGTAGGCGCCCGCCGAGCCGACCGGGACGTGCCGGTGCCCGAGGACGACGCCGGGCAGCGTCTCGACCTCGACGTCGTGCAGCGAGTCCCGCTGCACGCGCGCGAAGGTGCGGACCTGCTCCTGCACGAACCGGATGTCGTCGACCACCTGGGCGGGCAGCGAGCCGACCAGCTCCTCGACCCGCTCGGGGGTCAGGGTCTCCGGTGCCCGTCCGTCGAACCGGTCCGCGTGGTCCCGCACCGCGTCGTCGCCGCGCGTCCGCACGTCGTCCACGATCGCCCGGACCCGCTCGGCCACGCCCGCGTCGCTGCGGCGCGGGGCCGACCCCGTCGCACTCTTGAGTTCCTGCGTCATACCGCCCTCTCTTGGTAGCATACGTATGCGCTCGGTTGAGGAGTGAACGGCGGCGGCGCGCCGCTGTCAAGGGGGTGGCCGGGTGCCGACTAGGCTCGACGGCCGGTCGGGGAAAGGGCGGAGATGGTCACCAGTCGCGACGTGGCGAGGCTCGCCGGGGTCTCGCAGCCGACGGTGTCGCGTGCGCTGACCGACCACCCCCGGGTGTCCGACTCGACCAAGCGCAAGGTCCGCGAGGCGGCCCTGGCGCTCGGGTACTCGACCAACGCGATCGGGCGCGCGCTGTCGGTGGGCCGGTCGAACCGGATCGGGCTGGTCGTCGCGGACCTGGAGAACCAGTTCTACGCGAACATGATCGGCCCGCTGCACCACGAGCTGGAACGCCTCGGGCACGAGCTCGTGCTGATCACCGAGTCGGCCGGGACCGCCCCGCTGCCCGAACGGGTCGCCGCGCACGGCCTGGCCGGGGTGGTGCTGTCCACGACCACCGTCGACTCGATCCAGCCCGCGCGGCTGCGCGACCGGGGCGTGCCGTTCGTCTACCTCAACCGGACCGCGCCGAGCGTGGCCGCCGACGCCGTGACCGTCGACCCCGAGCAGGGCGTGCGCGAGGTGGTCGACGCGGCCGTCGCGCTGGGGCACACGCGCATCGGGGCGATCTTCGGACCGCGCAACACCAGCACCGGTGAGCTGCGCGAGCAGGTCGTGCGCTCGGTGCTCGACGAGCACGGCCTGGCGCTGGCCCAGCGCGACGTCCTGCACGGCCCGTTCGACTTCGCCACCGGCCGGGAGGGGTTCCGGACGCTGCACGAGCGGGCCGGCGGGCCGACCCTGCTGATGTGCGGCAACGACGTCGTCGCGCTCGGGGCGCTCGACGCGGCGGCCGAGGCGGGCGTCCCGGTGCCCGAGCACACCTCGGTCGTCGGCTTCGACGACCTGCCGACCTCCCGCTGGGCGCTGGTCCGGCTCAGCACGGTCGCCTACGACCTCGACGAGGTCGCCCGCGAGTCCGCGCGGCTGGTCGTGGCCCGCCTGACCGACCCCGGCGCCGCGGCGCGCCACGTCGTGTACCCGACGCACTACGTCGCCCGCTCGACCGTCGGCGCACCCCGGGCCTGAGCGTCCCGTTCCCGGAAATCCCGGGCGGGCCCTTGTCGACGTCTGTGCATACGCATACAGTCGTCGTCACGGACCCCGACGCGGAAGGACGACCATGGCACTCGACCCGGTCGCATACGAGCCCTACGACGACCCGGACGACTTCATCCGCGAGGTGACCGACCGGATCTGGGTCCAGCGCGACGTGTCCTACATCGTCGACAACTACGAGCCGGACTCGATCGTGCACGGCGGGCTCGGCACCGTGATCGGCCGCGACGGGGTGATCGAGGGCAGCCTGATGCGCATCGCGGGCACCCCGCAGCACGTCGGCCAGGCCGAGGACGTGGTGTGGGAGGCCCGCGGCGACGACGCGTTCCTCAGCTCGCACCTGGTCTTCTCCGCCGACGAGATCCTCGTCGACGGCGTCGTGAAGCGGATCCGCAAGCGCACCATCGCCAACTGCCTCTACCGGCGGGGCCGCATGGTGGAGGAGTGGGTCGTGCGCGACGAGCTCGCGAGCTGCCTGCAGCAGGGCATCGACCCGGCCGAGGCGGCCCGGGCGCAGCGCTTCCGCGGCTATGAGGGCTCGATGACCGAGCAGCCCCCCAAGGACGTGCTCGCCGCCGGCGACAGCGGCCCGCGGCCGGACGACTTCCGGCCCGAGTGCGAGACGGTGCTGGAGTTCATCGAGGAGGTCTGGAACTCCCGGCGCTACCAGAAGGTCACCGACTACATGCACCGTGACCTGTTCCTGCACACCGTCGGCGACCAGACCGTCGTGCGCCCGGACGGCTACCAGCGCGACCTGCTCGCGCTCGTCGCGCCGTTCCCGGACGCCCGGTTCGAGGTCCGTGACGTCCAGACCAACTTCGCCGAGCGCTACGCCGGGCTGCGCGTCGCCGTGACCTGGGTGCTGCGCGGGACCTACCGCGGCACCCCGGCCTTCGGCCCGCTGACCGGCGGCGAGGTCGAGCTGCTCGGCGTCTCGCAGTTCCTCGTGCAGGGCGGCCGGATCGTCAAGGAGGTCCGGGTGTTCGACGAGATCGCGCTGCGCGCCCAGATCGACGCCGGCCGGACCGAGACCTTCACCGACACCAACATCTACTGACCGATGATCGGGAGCACCGACATGCACGACACGGTGGTCAGCGCGGACGAGATCGTCCGGCGCACCGTCCGGCACGCGGACTGGGTCCCGTGCAAGGCCGCGTTCATCGACTGCCGCACCCCCGGCTCGGACCGCAAGGACAACTACTCCTTCATCGGTCCCGGGGTCACGCAGAACGCGTCCCAACACGTCAACCTGCGCGAGCCGCACGGCTTCAACCTCGGTGCGGCGGGCATGCCGCACGGCACCACGAACAGCCTGCACCTGCACTTCACGGCCGAGGTGTTCGTCAACCTCGACGGGGACTACGAGCTGCGCTGGGGACCGGACGGCACCCAGGGCACCCGGCGCAGCGTCGACGGCGACGTCGTCTCGGTCCCGCCGTGGATCTTCCGCGGCTTCACCAACACCGGCGGCGACGACGGCATCCTGCTCACCGTGCTGGGCCGCGACGACACCGGCGGCATCATCTGGGGACCGACCGTGCTGCGCGACGCCGCCGGGCACGGCCTGTACCTGACCGCGGACAACCGGCTGGTCGACACCGTCGCCGGCGACGAGCTGCCCGAGGGCGTCGCCCTGATCGAGCCGATGGCGCAGGCCGAGATCGACCGGCTCGCCGTCTACACCCCCGAGCAGTTCCGGGGACGGGTCGTGACCGCCGCCGACCGGCCCTGGGTCGAGGAGCCCTACCTGTGCTCGCGGCTGCCCGGCGGCGGGGCGGAGCTGGCGCCGGTGATCGGCTGGGGCACGGTGGAGAACCGGGCCGCCGTGCCGCGGCTGACCGACCCGCACGGCTTCGCACTGGCGTGGCTGCGGGCGCTGCCCGGCGACGGGGTGCTCACCCACCGCCACCACGCCACGCAGGTGCTGACGGTCAAGGCCGGGCGCTGGGCGGTCCGGCTCAACACCGGCGACGACGCGCGCACCGTCGAGCTCGGCCCGCGGGACACGCTCTCGGTGCCGCCGGGGGCCTGGCGCGCGATCACCCTGCTCGACGCCGGCGGCGGCCGGTCGGCGACCCCGGGAACCGGCGAGCTGCTGGTGGTCACCGGCGGGGACGGCCGCGTCCGCACCGAGTGGTCCGGCGAGGTCGTGGCCGGCGCCCGCGGGCGTGGCCGGGTGCTCGACGCCGACGGCTGCCTCGCGCCCGCCGCGGTCCTCGCCCTCGCCGCCCAGGACGACTGAGGGGGCCCGGTGTCCAGCGACGGACCGGTGACGGTGGCGGCCTGCCGGATCCCCGCCCGGATCGACGCCCCGGACCCGGCGCTCGCGCAGCGCGCGGTGCGGGAGGCGGCCGGGCGCGGCGCGCGGCTGGCCGTGCTGCCCGAGCTGACGGTGTGCGGGTACGCCTTCCACGACGCCGCCGAGGCCCGCGCCGCCGCCGAGCCGCTCGACGGCCCGACCGTCGGGCGGTTCGCGGCGCTGTCGGGGGACCTGGGATGCGTCGTCGTGGCCGGTCTGGCCGAGCTCGGCGACGACGGCCGGGTGTACAACTCCGCCGTCGTCGTCGAGGACGGGGTGCTACGCGCCTCCTACCGCAAGGCCCACCTCTGGGACCGCGAGCGGGAGCTGTTCACCCCCGGTGCCGCGCCGCCCCCGGTGGTGGCCACCGCGGCCGGCCGGATCGCCCCGCTGGTCTGCTACGACCTGGAGTTCCCGGAGTGGGTGCGCCGCGCCGCCGAGGACGGCGCCGAGATCGTCGCGGCCCCGGTGAACTGGCCGCGGCGCCCGACGCCCGACGGGCAGGACCCGCTGGAGGTCGCGAAGGTCCGTGCCGTCGCCGGGGCCTACCGGGTGCACGTCGTCGCCGCCGACCGCTGCGGCACCGAGCGGGAGGTCGCCTGGTTCGGCACCCCCGTCGTCGCCGACGCCGACGGTGACGTGCTCGCCGGCCCCGGGGGCCCGCCGGCGGACGCACCCCTGGTGCTCACCGCCGTCCTGGACCCGGCGCGGGCCCGGGACAAGTTCCTCACCCCGCGCAACCACGTCCTGCGCGACCGCAGGCCCGAGCTGTACCGCGAGACCCCGCCCGACCCCGATCCCGGAGGAGCACCCCCATGGCCGGCGTGACCTACGACGCGGTGACCCGCCGTTACCCGGGGTCGCCCCGGGCGGCCGTCGACGCGCTCGACCTCGACATCACCGACGGCGAGTTCCTCGTCCTCGTCGGCCCGTCCGGCTGCGGGAAGACGACCTCGCTGCGGATGCTCGCCGGGCTGGAGGACGTCGACGGCGGCCACATCCGGATCGGGGACCGCGACGTCACCGGCGTCGCGCCCCGCGAGCGCGACATCGCGATGGTGTTCCAGAACTACGCGCTCTACCCGCACATGACCGTCGCGGACAACATGGGCTTCGCGCTGAGGATGTCCGGGGTCGGGAAGGCGGAGATCGCCCGCCGGGTCGCCGAGGCCGGCCGGATCCTGGACCTGGAGCCGTACCTGGGGCGCCGGCCGAAGGCGCTGTCGGGCGGGCAGCGCCAGCGGGTCGCGATGGGCCGCGCGATCGTGCGCGAGCCCGCCGTGTTCTGCATGGACGAGCCGCTGTCGAACCTGGACGCGAAGCTGCGGGTGTCCACCCGCACCCAGATCGCCTCGCTGCAGCGCCGGCTCGGCGTCACCACCGTCTACGTCACCCACGACCAGGTCGAGGCCATGACGATGGGCGACCGCGTCGCCGTGCTCAAGGACGGTCTGCTCCAGCAGTGCGCCGCGCCCGGCGAGCTGTACGCCCGCCCCGCGAACGCCTTCGTCGCCGGGTTCATCGGGTCCCCGGCGATGAACCTGCTGTCCCTGCCGGTGACCCCGGACGGCGTGCGGCTCGGCGGCGTGACCGTGCCGGTGCCGCGGGCGGCCCGGGACGCGGCCGGGGACAGGGTCACGGTCGGGATCCGGCCCGAGGACCTGCGCCCGGCCGACGACGGCATCCCGGTGGAGGTCGACCTCGTCGAGGAGCTCGGCGCGGACGCCTACGTCCACGGCCGCGCCCGCATCGACGGTGCCGAGCACCCCGTCGTCGCCCGGGTCGACGGGCGCCGGCCCCCGGCGCGCGGGACGGGGATGCACCTCGTGCCCGACCCGGGGCGCACCCACCTGTTCGCGCAGGACGGCCGCCGGCTGGACTGAGGCCCCGCCGGTGTGGGACCGGTGCGGCCGGGGGTACCCGGCCCGGTGACCGATCGTTTCGACGGATGGATCTCGGGGCTGGGCACCACCACGGGCCGGCGCATCGTGGTCGGCCACTGGCCGCGCAGCCCGCTGGGACCCTTCACCGACGTCATGACCGAGTCCGCGGGCGGGCACCGCACCCTGCTCGCCCCCTCGGAGCGGGTCGCGGAGTTCGTCGCGGCCACCTACACCTTCGACGAGGTCCGGGTCGTGCCGGTGACCCGCACCGCCGACGGCGACCGGTACCGGGTCGCGGCCGGCCCGCTGCAGGTGACGTGGCGGGTCGGGCCCCGCCCGGCGCTCGGGTGGCTGCTGCGTGCCGTGCCCGGCCCGCTCGCCGCCCACCCGTGGTGGCTGCGGGCGATCGACCCGCTCGCGGCCCGGGTCCAGCCCGGGGTGCGCACCGTGGGCAGCGCGGGCGGCGGCCGTCGTGAGTACTACGGGGCCCGGGACCTGCACCGGATCACCGCCGCCACCGCCCGCTGGGACGGCGGGGACTGCGGCGCGCTGGCACCCCTCGCCCCGCCCGTCCGGTTCGGCTTCGGCTCGGCGCCCGCGACGCCGTCGCACGTGCGGATCACCACCCTGGTCGAGCGCGCCTTGACGTGACCCCGGGACGCCACCGACAGTGACTGGCGACAACCGAAGACGGCGAGCGGAACTCCAGGAAGCCGGTGCGAGTCCGGCGCGGTCCCGCCACTGTGATCCCCCGCCACGGCGGGGGCAGCCAGACACTGTGCCCGCCCGCCGCGCCACCTCCACCCGGGACGAGGATCCCGAGGAAGGTCCGCCGATGACGCGCGCCCTACTCCTGTCCACATCGGACACGGACCTGCTCTCCGCCCGCGCCTCGGGCGCGGACTACGCCCTCGCCAACCCCAACCGGGTCACCCACGACGAGCTCGTGGAGATGGCCGACGCGGCGGACGTCGTCGTGGTGCGGGTGCTGGGCGGCTACCGCTACTTCGAGCAGGGCCTGGACCTGCTGCGCACCCGGGCGACACCCCTGGTCTGCCTGGGCGGGGAGATGGCGCCCGACGCGGAGATGATGGAGCTGTCCTCGGTGCCCGCGGGCGTCGCGGCGCAGGCGCACACCTACCTGGCCCAGGGCGGGACGGAGAACCTGGCGCAGCTGCACGCGTTCCTGTCCGACACCGTGCTGCTCACCGGCGAGGGCTTCGCGCCCCCGGTGGAGCTGCCCGAGTGGGGCGAGCTGGCCCTCGACGACGCCGGTACGGGCGACGGCCCCACGGTGGCGGTGCTGTTCTACCGCGCCCAGTTCCTCGCCGGGAACACCGCCTACGTCGCGGAGCTGTGCGCGCAGCTCGTGGCGAAGGGCGCCCGGCCGCTGCCGATCTGGTGCGCCTCGCTGCGCCAGGCCCCGCCCGAGCTGCTCGCGACCCTGCGCCGGGCCGACGCGCTGGTCGTCACGGTGCTGGCCGCGGGCGGCACGAAGCCCGCACACGCCCAGGCCGGCGGCGAGGACGAGGAGTGGGACGTCACCGAGCTCGCCGCGCTCGACGTCCCGATCCTGCAGGGCCTGTGCCTGACCAGCTCGCGCGCCACCTGGGCCGGCAACGACGACGGGCTGTCCCCGCTCGACGTCGCCACCCAGGTCGCGGTGCCCGAGTTCGACGGCCGCCTGATCACCGTGCCGTTCTCGTTCAAGGAGACCGACGCCGACGGCCTCTCGGTCTACGTCCCCGACCCAGAGCGGGCCGCGCGGGTCGCCGGGATCGCCGTCGCGCACGCCGCGCTGCGCCGGATCCCGAACGCGGACAAGAAGATCGTGCTGATGCTGTCGGCGTACCCGACCAAGCACGCCCGCATCGGCAACGCCGTCGGGCTCGACACCCCGGCCTCGACGGTCGCGCTGCTGCGCACGATGGCCGCGGCCGGGTACGCGGTCGCGACCTCCGGCGACGACGCGTTCCCCGGTGTGGAGGCCGGCGACGGCGACGCGCTCATGCACGCACTCATCGAGGCCGGCGGGCAGGACCCGGACTGGCTCACCGAGGAGAAGCTGGCCGGGAACCCGGTGCGCATCTCCGGCGAGACCTACCGCCGCTGGTTCGCCACGCTGCCCGCGGACCTGCGCGACGGCGTCGAGGAGCACTGGGGCGAGGCGCCCGGGTCGCTCTACACCGACGGCGGCGACATCGTCGTCGCCGCGCTGCGCCGCGGGAACGTCGTGCTGATCGTGCAGCCGCCGCGCGGGTTCGGCGAGAACCCGGTCGCGATCTACCACGACCCGGACCTGCCGCCGTCGCACCACTACCTCGGCGCCTACCGCTGGCTGGCGGCCCCGGAGTCCGACGGCGGCTTCGGCGCGCACGCGATCGTGCACATCGGCAAGCACGGCAACCTGGAGTGGCTGCCGGGCAAGACGCTGGGGATGTCGGCGTCCTGCGGGACCGACGCGGTGCTCGGCGACCTGCCGCTGATCTACCCGTTCCTGGTCAACGACCCCGGCGAGGGCACCCAGGCCAAGCGCCGGGCGCACGCCACCCTGGTCGACCACCTCATCCCGCCGATGGCGCGCGCCGAGTCCTACGGCGACATCGCCCGCCTGGAGCAGCTGCTCGACGAGCACGCCAACATCTCCGCGCTCGACCCGGCGAAGCTGCCCGCGATCCGCCAGCAGATCTGGACGCTGATGACCGCGGCCCAGATGCACCAGGACCTCGGCCTGGAGCAGCGCCCCGACGAGGACGTCTTCGACGACATGCTCATGCACGTCGACGGCTGGCTGTGCGAGATCAAGGACGTCCAGATCCGCGACGGCCTCCACGTGCTCGCCCAGGCCCCGGCCGGCGAGCAGCGGGTCGACCTGGTCCTCGCCGTGCTGCGGGCCCGGCAGATGTGGGGCGGGGAGCAGTCCGTCCCCGGCCTGCGCCAGGCGCTCGGGCTGGTCGAGGACGGCTCGGAGTCGAACGCCCGCACCGACGCCGTCGAGGGCGTCGCGCGCGCCCTGTGCGCCGCGATGGAGTCCCGCGCCTGGGACCCCGGCGCCGTCGACGCCGTCCTCGCCGAGCACCTGCCCGCCGCCGTCACCCCCGCCACCCCCGCCAACCCCGCCCCGGGCTGCTCCCAGGGGCACTCTCGTGGCGCTCTAAGCCCCAAGAGTGCCCCTGGGAGCACTCGGGAGGGTGGGGCGGCGGGCGACCTGCCGGGCGCCGACGTCGACGCGGTCGGGGCCGTGCTCCGGTTCGCCGCGACGGAGGTCGTGCCCCGCCTCGACGCCACCGCCCACGAGCTCGACCGGGTGCTGCACGCCCTCGACGGCGGTTTCATCCCGGCCGGCCCGTCCGGCTCGCCGCTGCGCGGGCTGGTCAACGTGCTCCCGACCGGGCGCAACTTCTACTCCGTCGACCCGAAGGCCGTCCCGTCGAAGCTGGCCTGGGAGACCGGGCAGGCGATGGCGGAGTCGCTGGTGGAGCGCTACCGCGTCGACCACGGCGAGTACCCGCGCTCGGTCGGCCTGAGCGTGTGGGGGACCAGCGCCATGCGGACCTCCGGCGACGACGTCGCCGAGGTGTTCGCGCTGCTCGGCGTCCGGCCGGTCTGGGACGACGCGAGCCGCCGGGTCCGCGACCTCGAGGTGATCGGGCTCGCGGAGCTGGGCCGGCCCCGGGTCGACGTCACCGTGCGCATCTCCGGGTTCTTCCGCGACGCGTTCCCGCACGTCCTGGCCCTGCTCGACGACGCGGTGCAGCTCGTCGCCGAGCTGGACGAGCCCCCGGAGCAGAACTTCGTGCGCGCCCACGTGCTCGCCGACCGGGAGCGCACCGGCGACGAACGCCGCGCCCGCACCCGGATCTTCGGCTCCAAGCCGGGCACCTACGGCGCGGGCCTGCTGCAGCTCGTCGACTCGCGGGACTGGCGCGGCGACGCCGACCTCGCCGAGGTCTACTCGACCTGGGGCGGCTACGCCTACGGCCGCGGCCTCGACGGCGTCCCGGCGCGCGACGACATGGAGCAGGCCTACCGGCGGATCGCGGTGGCGGCCAAGAACATCGACACCCGCGAGCACGACATCGCCGACTCCGACGACTACTACCAGTACCACGGCGGCATGGTCGCCACGGTGCGCGCGCTGACCGGCACCGCCCCGGCCGCCTACGTCGGCGACTCCACCCGCCCCGAGGCCGTCCGCACGCGCAGCCTGCACGAGGAGACCGCCCGGGTGTTCCGCGCCCGCGTGGTCAACCCGCGCTGGATCGCCGCGATGCGCCGGCACGGCTACAAGGGCGCCTTCGAGATGGCGGCCACGGTGGACTACCTGTTCGGCTGGGACGCCACGACCGGCGTCGTCGCGGACTGGCAGTACGAGACGCTGACCGCGGAGTACGTGCTGGACCCGGAGAACCGCAAGTTCCTCGCCGAGTCCAACCCGTGGGCGCTGCACGGCATGGCCGAGCGGCTCCTGGAGGCCGTCGACCGCGGCCTCTGGGAGCACCCGGAGCAGGCCACGCTCGACGCGCTGCGCCGGGCGTACCTGGAGTCGGAGGGGGACCTGGAGGACTCGTGAGCCCGGTCGCGCGGCGGGGGCGCGGGGCCCGCGGGCCGGGCTACAGGCGTTCCAGCGCGGCCAGGACGGCGGCGGCGTCGTCGCCCAGCGCGGCGGCCAGGCCGGCGCCGACCTCGGCGACCCGCGGGGCGAGGCGGGCGTGCTCGGCGCGGCCGTGGTCGGCGAGCAGGACGAGCACCCGGCGGCGGTCGGCGTCGTCGGGACGGCGGTAGACCAGCCCGCGGTCGGCCAGCCGGTCCACGATCTTGGTCAGGGTCGGGGCGGGCACCATCGCGTGCGCCGCGATCTCCGACATCGGGTGGCCCGCGCCGTCGGAGAGCAGGTCGAGGACCCGCCAGCCGTCGAGACCGGGGCCCTCGGGGCCGCGCACCACGGCCTCGATCCGCCGTTCCACCCGGTGTGCGGCGCGGCCGAGGACGGCGACGGCGTCGGTGACGGTGGACGCCGTGGTGCCCGGGTCGGCGGTCACGGGTGCTCCTTCGGCGAACAGGGGAGTGACGTGGACGCTGTCATCGTAAACACTGTCACCTTCCAGTACCCCGGGGGAGACCGGCATGGGCGCGACGGCGGCACCGCTCGAGGTCGCGTTCGTCGTGCCCCGCAGCGGCCCCGCCGGGATACTCGGGCCGGCCTGCGAGGCCTGTGGTGACCTGGCCGCGGCCGAGCTGAACGCGGCCGGCGGGGTGCTGGGCCGCGAGCTGTCGCTGCGTCCGGTCGACGGCGGCCGCGAGCCCGCCGCCGTCGCCGCGGAGGTCGGCGCGCTGCTGGACGCCGGGCGGGTCGGTGCCGTCTCCGGCTGGCACATCTCCGCCGTGCGCCAGGCCCTCGCCCCGGTCGTCGCGGGCCGGGTGCCCTACGTCTACGCGCCGCTCTACGAGGGCGGCGAGACCACGCCCGGGGTGTTCCTCACCGGCGAGACGCCCGAGACCCAGGTCCTGCCGGCACTGCGCTGGATGGCCGCCGAGCTGGGCGTGCGGACCTGGTGCGTGGTCGGCAACGACTACGTGTGGCCGCGGGCCTCCGCGCGCGCGGTGCGCCGCTTCGCCCGCACGAGCCCGGAGGTGCGGGTCCTCGACGAGGTCTTCGTCCCGCTGGGCGCCGAGGACCCGGGCCCCGCCGTGGCCCGGGCACAGCGCTCGGGCGCGCAGGGCGTGCTCATGTTCCTCGTCGGGTCCGACGCGGTGCGGTTCAACCGTGCCTTCGCCGCGTCCGGGGCCGACCGCAGCCGGGTGCGGCTGTCCCCGCTGATGGACGAGAACATGCTGCTCGCCTCGGGCGCGGACGCCACGCACGAGCTGTACGCGGCCGCCGGCTGGTTCGAGACGCTGGCGACGGCGTCGTCGCTGGAGTTCAGCGGGCGCTACGCCGCGCGCTTCGGCCCGTCCGCGCCGGTGCCGGGCGCGCTCGCCGAGTCCTGTTTCGAGGCCATCACCCTGCTCGGCGGGCTCGCGGCCCGCGCGCGCTCGCTGGACCCGCCCGCCCTGCTGGCCGTGGCCGACGAGACCGGGTTCGACGGGCCGCGCGGCGCGGTGTCGCTGCGGTCCGGGCACCTGCGCCAGGACGTCTACCTCGCCCGGGCCGACGGCTTCTCCTTCGACGTGCTCGCGCTGCTGGGTTGACACGCATACTGCCGATGGACATATTTCCATCTGACAGTATTTCCGGACGCCCGGAGGGGCCGTGCCCACCTACACCCACCGCTGTCCCGTCTGCGGGGAGTTCGACCGGATCCGCCCGCTGAGCGCCTCGGGTGCCCCCGTGACCTGCGGCGACTGCGGGGCGGCCGCACCGCGGGTGTTCCGGGCGCCGGCGCTGCGCGGGGTCGACCCGGGCCTGCGCCGGGCGCTGGACGCCTCCGGCGCCAGTGCCGACACCCCGTCCGTCGTGTCCTCGGTGCCGGGGCGCTCCCGGCGCGCCACCCCCGTCACCCGCGACCCCCGGCACGCCCGGCTGCCGCGGCCCTGAGACCACCGCGTCCCCGCGAGAAGGAGCCCACCGTGCCCGACGTCGTGTTCACCGTCGACCAGGCGAGGTCCATGCGCGACCAGGCCGTCCCCGGCCACAACCGCTGGCACCCCGACATCCCGCCCGCCGTCACCGTGCGGCCCGACTCCACGATCCGCGTCGAGTGCCGCGAGTGGACCGACGGCCAGATCGGGAACAACGACTCCGCGAACGACGTCCGCGACGTCGACCTCACCCACGCCCACATGCTGTCCGGCCCGATCGCGATCGAGGGCGCCGAGCCCGGCGACCTGCTCGTCGTCGACATCCTCGACCTCGGCCCGGTCCCGCAGGAGACCGGCGACAAGCCCGGCCAGGGCTGGGGCTACACCGGCATCTTCGCCAAGCAGAACGGCGGCGGCTTCCTCACCGACACCTTCCCCGACGCGTACAAGGCCATCTGGGACTTCGCCGGGCAGAAGGCGACGTCGCGGCACGTCCCGGGGGTGTCCTACACCGGCATCACCCACCCCGGGTTGTTCGGCACGGCGCCGTCGCACGAGCTGCTCTCGCGGTGGAACGCCCGCGAGCGCGCCCTGATCGCGACCGACCCGGACCGGGTGCCCGCGCTCGCGCTGCCGCCGCTGGAGGAGTCCACGCTGGCCGGGACCGCGACCGGCGACGTCGCCGCGGCGATCGCCCGCGACGGCGCGCGCACCGTGCCCGCCCGGGAGAACGGCGGCAACCACGACATCAAGAACTTCACCCGCGGCAGCCGCGTGTTCTACCCCGTCCACGTGCCCGGCGCGTTGTTCTCCGGTGGCGACCTGCACTTCTCCCAGGGCGACGGCGAGATCACCTTCTGCGGCGCCATCGAGATGGGCGGGTTCATCGACTTCCACGTCGACCTCATCAAGGGCGGCATGGCGACCTACGGCGTCACCACCAACCCGATCCTCATCCCGGGCAACGTCGAGCCGCAGTACTCGGAGTACCTGACCTTCATCGGGATCGGCGTCGACCACACCACCGACACCCAGCTCTACAACGACGCGACCGTCGCCTACCGCAACGCCTGCCTCAACGCCGTCGCCTACCTGGAGAAGTTCGGCTACTCCGGCCCGCAGGCCTACCTGCTGCTCGGGTCGGCGCCGATCGAGGGCCGGGTGTCGGGCGTGGTCGACATCCCGAACGCCTGCTGCTCGCTCTACCTGCCCACGGCGATCTTCGACGACGACATCCGCCCGTCGGCGTCCGGGCCCGTGCGCCGGGACCGGGGGAGCTGCGCGGTGAGCTCGTGACCCGCTACGGGCGCGACGAGCCGTACGAGGTCTTCGAGATCGAGGACTTCCCGCTGGCCTGCGGGCGCACGCTGCGCCCGGCCCGGATCGCCTACCGCACCTACGGCGAGCTCAACGCGGCGCGCGACAACGCGATCGTCTACCCGACCTGGTACTCGGGCCGGCACTGGGACAACGAGTGGCTGATCGGGGAGGGGATGGCGCTCGACCCCGACCGGTGGTTCGTCATCGTCCCGAACATGCTCGGCAACGGGCTGTCGAGCTCGCCGTCGAACGCGCCGTCGCCCGACGGCGGGCCGTCGTTCCCGCCGATCCGGGTGGCCGACAACGTCGAGGCCCAGTACCGGCTGGTCACCGAACGGTTCGGGATCTCCACCCTCCCGCTGGTGCTCGGCTGGTCGATGGGGGCGGGGCAGACCTACCAGTGGGCGGTCAGCCACCCGGAGACGGTGCAGCGGATGCTGCCGTTCTGCGGCTCGCCGCGGACCGCGCCGCACAACCGGGTCTTCCTCGACTCGCTGCGCGCGGCCCTGACGGCGTCGGTGGGCTTCGACGGCGGCCGCTACCGGACCCCGCCCGAGGCCGGGCTGCGCGCCTTCGCCCGGATCTACGCCGGCTGGGGGTTCTCCCAGGCCTTCTACTGGGACGAGGTGTGGCGCGAGATGGGGCACACCTCGCTCGAGGACTTCGCCGTCGGCTTCTGGGAGGCGTTCTTCCTCGACGACCGCGACCCGAACAACCTGCTCACGATGCTCGACACCTGGTGGCACGGCGACGTCGGCGCGACCCCCGGGTTCACCTCGACCGAGCAGGCGCTGGCCTCGATCCGGGCGACGGCGATCGTCATGCCGGCGGAGAAGGACCTGTACTTCCCGCCCGAGGACGAGGCGTGGGCGGTCTCGCACATGCGCTCCGGCACCGAGCTGCGGGTGATCCCGGGGGTGTGGGGCCACTTCGCCGGCGGTGGTGCGAACCCGGTCGACACGGCCTTCGTCGACGCGGCGGTCGCCGAGCTGCTCGCGCGCCCGTCGGGCATCTGAGCGGCGGGCCGCCGGGCGTCCGGGTGGGTCACCGGGCGCGGACCCGCGTCCGCGCCGCCGTGACCGCCCCGGTCAGCGCCAGTGCCGCCACGACCGCGACCAGCACCGGCATCGCCACGGCGGGGGAGCCCAGCAGGACCAGCAGCGCCCCGCCCAGCCCGACGAACCCGGCCGTCGCGAGCTGGTCGAGCAGCTGCGCGGCCGAGGAGTGCGCGCCGACGTCGGCGGCGTCGGAGTGCGCGAGGGTCAGGTAGGAGATCGCCGAGAACGCCACACCCATCCCGAGCCCGGCCAGCCCCCAGAACCCGATCGCGAGCCGGCCGGGCAGCAGGCCCGCGGCGACCGGGAGCAGTCCGGCCTGGCCGGCGGCGATCGTCAGGAACCCGGCGCGCAGCATCACCGAGCGGTCGGCGTCGGGGCGGCGGGCCTGCCACGCCGCGGCCGCCGACCACCCGAGCGACGCGACGATCAGCGGGACGCCCGCCGCGGTCAGCGACCAGCCGTGCGTCGCGGTGAGCACCAGCGGCAGGAACGACACCAGCGGGAAGAACGCGCCCGCGAGCAGCCCGCGCGCCGCGACGACGGCGGCGATCCCGCGCCGCGCGGCGAACGTCCCGTGCGGCACGAGCCGGCGCAGCGAGGGGACCAGCACCGCCAGTGCCAGCGACCCGGCGACCGCGCCCCGCCCGTCGGGGTTCTCCAGGGCCCAGCTCAGTCCCGCGACCCCGGCGGCGGCCCCCAGCGCGGCCAGGACCAGGCCGGTGCCCCCGCCGGCGGCGGGCCGCGGGCCGGGCGGGCCGAGGCGGCGCACCGCGGGCATCACGAGCACCAGCGCCAGCCCGACGACCGGCAGCAGGCCCAGGAACACCCAGTGCCAGGACAGGCGGTCGGTGACGGCGCCGGCCAGCGGCGGGCCGACCAGCGACGGCAGCACCCACGCCGAGGACATCAGCCCGAACACCGCGGGCCGCTGCCGCGGCGCGTACACCTCGGCGACCAGCACGTACACCGCGACACCCTGGGCGCCCGCGCCGAGCCCCTGCAGCACCCGCCCGGCCAGCAGCTCGGCCATCGACCCGGCGAACCCGGCGACGAGCAGCCCGGCCCCGAACAGCACCGGCGCCGCGACGAGCGGGACGCGCGGGCCCCGGGCGTCGCACCAGCGGCCGCCCGCCACCGTCCCGAACACGGCCGCGGCGAGGAACAGCACGAACGGCCAGGCGTAGAGCGCGATCCCGCCCAGGTCGGCGACGACCGCGGGCATCGCGGTCCCCACGCCCATCGCCTCGAACGCGGTGAGGCTGATCAGCAGCAGGATCCCGACCGTCGTCGAGGCGCGGTCGCCCGACCAGACCCCCGTCCTGTCGCGACCGCCCACCGTGCCCACCACGTGGACAACCCTGCTCCCTCGACCCCGGTGCAGGTCAAGTCGATTCAGTGATCACCCCGTGTGATCATCAACCACGCTACGTGTTTCCGGACGACACGAACGGGTACTGGTGTCCATGACCGACATCACACTGATCATCGTCGTCGCGGTGGTGGTGATCGTCGTCGCGGTGGTCGCCGTGGCCGTCGCGACGATGCTGCGCCGGCGCCACTCGGCCCGTCTGCGGGACCAGTTCGGACCGGAGTACGAGCGCACGATGCGTGACGCGGACGACCCGCGCGACGCCGAGAAGGAGCTCGAACAGCGCCGCAAGCGGCACGACTCGCTGCAGCTGCGCACGCTGGAGCCGCAGGAGCGCGACGGCTACCGGCAGCGCTGGCAGCAGGTGCAGCAGAGCTTCGTCGACGACCCGTCCCGTGCGGTGCACGACGCCGACGCCCTGGTCGCCGACGTCATGGCGGCCCGCGGCTATCCCGCCGAGGACGTCGACCGGCGCGCCGAGGACCTCTCCGTGGCCTACCCGGTGGTCACCCAGCGCTACCGGGAGGCGCGGGCCGTCTCCCGCGAGCACGCGGCCGGGCGGGCGGGCACCGAGGACCTGCGGCACGCCGTGACCAGCTACCGGGCCCTGATCGACGCCCTGCTCGACGACAGCGACGGCGGCCACCGGCCGGCCGGACCGGACCACGACCGACGGGAGACCCGGGCATGAGCGAGCACCAGGGCAGCGGCAGCCGCGCATCGCGGCTGGCCGACTCCATCAAGGACAAGTTGGTGGGGCGCAGCGAGGACGAGCGCGACGCCGGCTGGGACCGCCGGGAGGCGGCCGGCAGCGCCGAGCACGACGCGGGCGTCCCGCCGCAGCGCGAGCAGGACCCGCTCGAGGGCGACCCCGACGCCCCGCCGCTGTCCGGTCCGGGGGCTGGCCCCGGGGCCACCCCTGGTGCCGGGCGCCTCGCGGAGGACCGCGCCCCGGCCGGTGACGCGTACGCCGCCGGGCCCGGTACCGGCGCCGCCGCACCCGCGGGCGGACCCGGACCGGACGCGCACGCCGTGCCGGACCGCGGCGGTCACCCCGCCGGCCACTCCGGCGGTCACCCCGACGACCACCTCCGCGGGCCGGCCGGGGGGCCCGGACCGGAGGGCGGCGCGCACCGGGCCGCCCCCGGCGCGCCGCCGGCCGGCGGTCCCGCCGACGGCGGGCACCTCGGTGAGCCGGGCACGGGCGGCGCCGGGCTCGCGGACCGCGCGGGGGGCACCGACCCGGCGCGGACCGGCCCGGACGGCCGCGACCCCGCGGGCCGGCCCGGCACCGCGGTGCCGCAGGGCGGTCCGGCCGGTGTGGCCCCGGCGGGCCCCGGACACGGGACCGGGCACGCGGCCGGCACCACGGACCCGCACGGCCGGGTCGCGGACCCCGGAGCCCCGGTCACGGACCCCGGGGCGCCGGCCGACCCCGGGGCACGGGCCGCGGACCCCGGAGCCACGGTCTCCCTGCCACGGGAGCAGGGCGACGGCCGCGGCGCCGTCGCCGACCCGCGCGGCCCCGCCGGTGCCGCCGACGGGCGCGGCGCCGGTCCCGGGACCGGGCCGGGGGGCGCTCCCGGTGACACTCCCGGTGACGCCGCTCGCGGCGGCCACGGCCCCGGCCCGGACGGCGGCGGCTCGTCGCTGATCCCGGCCGAGCGGGCCCGGGAGTACCAGGACCGCTGGACGACGCTGAAGGGCGAGTTCGTCGACGAGCCCCGCCGCGCCGTGCACGGTGCGAACGCGCTGGTCGGGGAGATCCTCGACGAGATGGAGGCGCTGTTCCGCCGCCAGCGCGACGACCTGGAGCAGCAGTTCTCCCGCGACGACGCCTCGACCGAGGACCTGCGCCAGGCGCTGGCCCGCTACCGGGAGTTCTTCGACCGGCTCCTGTCGCTGTAGGCGACGCGGCACGGCGCGCGCCGCCCGGGACGGATCCCGTGCGGCGCGCGACCGTGCGGGGCGGGGTCAGCCGAGTGCGGGGACGACGGCCTCGATCAGGTGCGGGCCGGGCTCGGCGTGGGCGC
The DNA here is from genome assembly GCF_037727765.1 of Pseudonocardia spirodelae. Taxonomy (NCBI): domain Bacteria; kingdom Bacillati; phylum Actinomycetota; class Actinomycetes; order Pseudonocardiales; family Pseudonocardiaceae; genus Pseudonocardia; species Pseudonocardia spirodelae. The sequence goes on from NZ_JBBJUP010000002.1 coordinate 252,518, forward strand.
GGCGCAGCGCGTCCAGCAGGCCCTCGGTGGTGGTGACCCGCTCGGCGGGCACGCCCATGCCCGTCGCCAGCGCGGTGAAGTCCGGGGTCGGGTCGGACAGGTCCAGCATCCGCCCGGCCCGGCCCGACCGGGCCGCCTCGCCGGCGCCCGTGCGGGTCAGCTCGACCCGCAGGATCGAGTAGGCCGCGTTGTTGATCAGTACGGTCGTCACGTCCAGGCGCTCGCGGGCCATCGTCCACAGCGCCTGCAGCGTGTAGAGCGCGCTGCCGTCGGCCTGGACGGCCACCACCGGCCGGTCCGGGGCGGCGACCGCGGCACCGACCGCCGCGGGCAGCCCCATCCCGATCGCCCCGCCGGTGAGCGCCAGCTGGGTGTGGCGCGGCGCGGTCTGCAGCGAGACCGCCAGCGACGCGGCCGCGGTCAGCGCCTCGTCGACCACGATCGCGTCCCGGGGCAGCGTCGCCGCGACGGCCGCGCACAGCCCGCGCACGTCCAGCGGCCCGGGGGCGGGCTCGGGCGCCTCGTGCGGCGCGACGACGGCCGCGGCGTCCCCGGCGACGGCGTCGGCGAGTTCGACCAGCGCGGCCGTCGCGTCGGTCGCGGCGTCGGCCAGCCCGAGGACCGCGGCGCCGTCGGGGACCAGGTCCCCGGGCACCCCCGGGTACCCGAAGAACGACACCGGCGAGCGGGCACCGGCCAGGACCAGCGACGACGTCCCGTCGAGCTGGGCGATCGCCTGCTCGGCGAAGTAGGCCAGCTTGTCGATGCGGGTGCGCCCGGCGCCGGTCTCCCAGCGCCGCGGGAAGGTCTCCACCAGCAGCCGGGTCCCGGTCGCCGCGGCGATCCGCCCGGCCGCGTCGACCCCCTGCTCGGTGAGCGCGGGACCGCCCAGCAGCAGCGTCGCACCGGGCGCGCGGACCGCCGCTGCGGCCGCCGCGACCCGGCCCGCGTCCGGCGGGAACGGGACCGCCGCGGGCAGCGGCGGGGCCGGCTCGGCACCCGGGGACCAGGACACGTCGGCGGGCAGCACCAGGGTCGCGACCTGCCCGCCCCGCTCGCGGGTCGCGGCCAGCGCCCGCATCGCGTCGGCGGCGACGTCGCGCACGTCGCCGCTGGTGTGCACCCACCCCGACACCGTCCGCGCGACGGCGGCGATGTCGGACTCCAGCGGCGCGTCGAAGCGCACGTGGTCGGTCGCGTGCCCGCCGACGACACACAGCACGGGTGTCCCGGCGCGGCGCGCGTTGTGCAGGTTCGCCAGCCCGTTGCCCAGCCCCGGCCCGAGGTGCAGCAGCACCGCCGCCGGGCGCCCGGCGACTCGGGCGTAGGCGTCCGCGGCGCCGGTCGCGACGCCCTCGAACAGCGCGAGCACCCCGCGCATCCGGGGCACCGCGTCCAGCGCCTGGACGAAGTGCATCTCCGAGGTGCCCGGGTTCATGAAGCAGACGTCCACCCCGGCGTCGGTCAGCGAGCCGACCAGGGCCTCGGCGCCCCTCACGCGCGGGTCCCGGTCGTCGGGGGGAGCGGCTCTGTGATCACGGCGGGAGTCATGGCGCGAGTCCACACGATGTGACGTCCGCGCGCACGGCCCGGGTTCGAGTTGCGCCCGGCCGTCGCAGGGCGGGGAATGGGACGTTGTGAGCGACGACCCCACCGCCGGCCGCACCGCCCCCGGCGACGAGCGCACCGCCGACGGCGAGCACACGCCCGACCCGCGTCGCTGGCGGGCGCTGTCGGTGTGCCTGGTCGCGGGGTTCATGTCCCTGCTCGACGTCAGCATCGTCAACGTCGCGCTGCCCGCCATGCAGGCCGGGCTGCGCGCCTCGGCCGCCCAGCTGTCCTGGATCGTGTCGGGCTACGCCCTGACGTTCGGGCTGGTCCTGGTGGCCTCCGGGCGCCTGGGCGACGACCGGGGGCGGCGCCGCATGTTCGTCACCGGCCTGGCGCTGTTCACCCTCACCAGCGCCGTCGCGGGGTTCGCCCCGGGCCCGGAGGTCCTCGTCGCGGTGCGGCTGGTGCAGGGCGTCGCCGCCGGGCTGCTCTCGCCGCAGGTCGTCGGGTTCATCCAGGACCTGTTCCGCGGGCCCGAGCGGGGCACCGCGTTCGGGATGTTCGGCGCCGTCGTCGGGATCTCGACGGCGGTCGGGCCGCTGCTGGGCGGGCTGCTGCTGGCCTGGGCCGGCGACGCCGACGGCTGGCGCTGGGTCTTCTTCGTCAACATCCCGATCGGGGTCGCCGCGCTGGTCGCGGCGGCCCGGCTGCTGCCCGCCGACACCGTCTCCACCGGTGGCCGCCGCCCGCTGGACCTCGCCGGGGCGCTGCTGCTCGGGGTCGCCGTCGTCGCGCTGATGCTGCCGCTGGTGCTGTCCGAGCGGGATCCCGCGTCCGCGCCGTGGTGGCTGCTCGCGGTGTTCGTCGGCGCGCTCCTCGCGTTCGTGGTCTGGGAGCGGCGCGCCAAGCGCGTCCACGGCCACCCGCTGATCGACTTCGCGCTGCTGCGGACCCGCAGCTACGCCGTCGGCGCGACCCTCGGCATGACCTACTTCGCCGGGTTCACCTCGATCTTCTTCGTGCTCACCCTCTACCTGCAGAACGGGCTCGGCTACAGCCCGCTGCAGACCGGCCTGACGATGACCTCGTTCGCGCTCGGCTCCGCGGTCACCTCCGCGCTGGGCGGGCGGATGGTGTCGCGCCTCGGCCAGCCGATGGTCGTCACGGGGCTGGCGACGGTGCTCGTCGGGCTGGTCGTCACCGACGTCGTCCTGGCGGCCACCGCGGGCAGCCCGTGGACCGGGCTCGCGATCGCCGGCCCGCTGCTCGTGGCCGGGGCGGGCGGCGGCCTGGTCATCGCCCCCAACCAGACGCTGGCGCTCTCGGAGATCCCGCACACCTCCGGCGGCACCGCGGGCGGGGTGCTGCAGACCGGGCAGCGCATCGGCACGGCCGTCGGCCTGTCCGCGGTCGGCGCGGTGTTCTTCGGCCGGCTCGCCGCGTCGCGCGGTGACTGGGCCGACGCCATCTCGCACGGCCTGATGATCACCGTCGGGCTGGTGGCGCTGGCGCTGCTGCTCGGGGTGGGCGACCTCGTCGCCGCCCGTCGCCGGGCGCGGGCCTCCGCCGTCGCGGGGCCGGCCCGCGCGACCGGTCCGGCCGGGGGCCGCTGAGGCGCCCCGGCCGGAGCCCGGCTCAGCCGCGGGCGGCGGCGGGGCGCACGCCGTCGCGCAGGCCCGAGCGCAGCGTCTCGGTCATCAGGTACGAGCACACCAGCGAGACCAGCGCGATGCCGACGACGTAGCCGGCGACCGCGTAGAGCGAGCCGGTCGCCGCGACGAGCGCGGTGCACAGCAGCGGCGCGAGCCCGCCCAGGATCGAGGCGATCTGGTAGGCCAGCGACGCCCCGGAGTAGCGCATCTCGGTGGAGAACTGCTCGGCGAAGAACGCCGACTGCGGGCCGTACACCGCCGAGCGCGCCACCTGCACGATCAGCCCGCCGAGCAGGAACAGCCACACGCTGCCCGTCGACACGAGCCAGAAGTAGGGCACCGCGAACACCGCGAGCAGCGCCATGCCGCCCACGAACATGGGCCGGCGCCCGATCCGGTCCGAGAGCAGGCCGAACGCCAGGATCAGCGGGATGTCCGACAGCGACAGCACCGAGTTGGCGGCGAGGATCGTCGTGCGGTCGTAGGACAGCTGCTGGGTGGCGTAGGTGACCAGCCAGACCGAGCTGACGTAGAACGTGGAGTTCGTCGCGAGGAACGACCCGGCGGCGAGCAGGATCTCCTTCGGGTAGGTGCGCAGCGCCTCGAGCACCGGCATCCGGTTCGCGGCCTTCTCGTCCATCGTCTTCTGGAAGACCGGCGACTCGTGCACGCCGAGCCGGATCCACATGCCGACCGCGATCAGCGCGATGCTCGCCAGGAACGGCACCCGCCAGCCCCAGGCCAGGAACTGCTCGTCGGTCAGGGTCGCGGACAGCACGGCGAACGTCGCCGTCCCCAGCACCAGGCCGAGCGGGACGCCGACCTGCGGCCAGCTGCCGTAGAACCCGCGACGGTGCGCCGGCGCGTGCTCGACGGCCATCAGCGCCGCCCCGCCCCACTCGCCGCCGACGCCGAAGCCCTGCAGGAACCGCAGGACGACCAGCAGCACCGGGGCCCAGATGCCCAGGGTGTCGTAGCCGGGCAGCAGGCCCATGCCGACGGTCGCGGCGCCCATCAGCAGCAGCGAGTACACGAGCATCGGCTTGCGCCCGACCCGGTCGCCGAAGTGTGCGAACACCGCGCCGCCCAGCGGGCGGGCGATGAACCCGACGGCGAACGCGCCGAAGGCGGACAGGGTGCCGGTGACGGGGTCGACCGACGGGAAGAACACCTGGTTGAAGACCAGTGCGGCGGCCGTGCCGAAGATGAAGAAGTCGTACCACTCGATGGTGGTGCCGACCAGGCTGGCGGTGGCGACCTTGCGGGAGGACCGGAGTGCGGGTCCCGGCGACGCCGGCGGGACGGTGGAGGACATGCGCCGGACCGTATGGGGCGGTCCGATTCGTGTCGAGACGCACGGGAGATCCTGTCGGATCCCGTTGCGACTATGTCGCCGGGGACCCCGGTCCCGCCGCCCGCCCGGTACGGGCGAGCGCCCGCGGCAGCACCCCCGCCGCCAGCAGCACCGTGAGCCCCGCCACGGGCACGACGAGCAGCCCGGTCCGCAGCGACGTCGCGTCGGCGATCACCCCGACCACCGGCGGGGACACCAGGAACCCGACCCGCATGAGCCAGGTGACGATCGTGAGCCCGGTGCCCGGTGCGAGCCCGGGCAGGTGGTCGGCGGCCGTCATCGCGGCGGGGACCAGGGTCGCGACGCCGAACCCGGCGACGCCGAACCCCGCGACCGTGCCGGGCACCGACGGGAACGCCAGCGCGAGCCCCATCCCGGCGAGCACGAGCCCGCCGCCGCTGCGGGCGACCGCCCGCTGCCCGAACCGGTCGACCATCCGGTCCCCGATCAGCCGGCCGACGAACTGGCAGCCCTGCAGCGCGACGAACCCCAGGCCGGCGACGGCGGCGCCCGCCCCGAGCCCCTGCAGGTACACCGCGGCCCAGGTGGCGCCGGAGTCCTCGACGAGCGTCCCGGACGTCGCGATCAGCCCGAACACCACGAGCAGCAGCACGGTGCGCGGGGCGAGCCCGGACCACGGCCGGGACGGCGCGGCGGCGGTCTCCCCGCCGGCTGCGGCGTCGGCGTCCGGCCCGGCGTCGGCGCGGTCGTCGGAGTCCGGGCCGCGCAGCAGCAGCGGGTACACCGCCAGCGCGATGAGCACCGACAGCAGCGAGGACAGGCCCAGGTGCACCGGCAGCGGCAGGGCGGCCCCCGCGGCGGCGGCACCCATCAGCCCGCCCACGACCGCCCCGACCGACCAGACGGCGTGGAAGGAGTTGAGGATCGAGCGGCCGTAGCGGCGCTGCACGCGCAGGCCGTGCGCGTTCTGGGCCACGTCGACCACGGCGTCGGAGGCCCCGGTGAGCAGCATCGCCGTCGCGAACAGGGCCCAGGACGGCGCGAACCCGACCAGGACCACGCCGAGCGCGATGACCACCATGCCGAAGGAGGCCACCCGCGCCGAGGTGAACCGCGCGATCAGCGGCCCCGCGGTCAGCCCGGCGAGCAGCGCCGCGAACGGCATCGCGGCCACCGCCAGGCCCAGCTCGGTGTTGGACAGCGCGAGGTCGGCCTTGATCTGGGGGAAGCGCGGCAGCAGGTTGGCGTAGACGAGCCCGTTGGTCCCGAACACCAGTGCCACCGCCAGCCGGGCACGTCGTTCGGTCCGGCCCGCCGTCAGCTCCAGCACACAGCCGAGGATGCCCCACCGGGGCGGCGGCGCACGCGGGCGGTCACGTCTCGCGCTCGAGCAGCCGCAGCACCGCGCGCTCGACACCGGCCCGCGTCCGGTGCTCGTCGGCACCGCGGGGGATCCGGCGCAGACCGGCGGCCACGGTCCGGCCGCCCTCGAAGGCCGTCACCACCCGCGGGTCGACGTAGCTGGAGCGGGCGACGGCGGGGGTGTTGCCCAGGGCCGCCGCGACGCTGCGCATCGCGGCGGCCTCGGCCCGCGTCAGGGCGGTCGCGGACATGTCGCGACCGCCACCGGTGCCGTGCTCGGCGAAGGCGACGGCGGCGACGACGGTGGCGTTCCAGGTGCGCAGGTCCTTCGCGGTGTGCACGGCGGCGGTCAGCGAGCGGAAGTGGTCGTTGACGTCGTCGGAGTGCACCTCGCGCCAGCCGCGGCCGTCGCGGTGCACGAGGAAGCGCTCACCCTGCGGGCGGGCCCGGCGCAGCGACCGCACCAGCCGGACCAGGCCGTCGTCGCGGATCCGGACGCGGCGGTGGATGCCGCCCTTGGCGGTGTAGGAGAACTCGCAGCCGTCGCCGCGCAGCCGGACGTGCTCGCGGCGCAGCGTGGACAGCCCGAACGTGCCGTTCTCGCTGGCGTACTGCTCGCCGCCGGTGCGGAACACACCGAGGTCGAGGATGCGCATCGCGCCGGCGAGCACCCGGTCGCGCCCGGTGCCGCGGCCCTCCAGGGCGTCCGCCACCCGCTCCCGGAAGCGCGGCAGGCGCCGGGCCAGCTCCAGGACGCGGTCGTGCTTCTCGGTGTCGCGGTCGGTGTGCCAGCGCGGGTGGTAGACGTACTGGCGGCGGCCGGCGTCGTCGTAGCCGACGGCCTGGATGTGGTCGCGGTCCCGATCGGAGATCCACACGTCCCGCCAGGCGGGCGGGATCACCAGCTCCTCGATCCGGGTCCGGACGTCCGCGCCGACCGCGGTGCCGGTCGCGTCGTGGTAGCTGAAGCCCTTCCCGCGACGGCGGCGCGTGATGCCGCCGCGGTACGGGGTCGCCCTGCTCAGTCGCACGCCGCGGGGTACCCGCGACGCGCCGGGATCACCCGCGCAGCGACTGGATCCGTCCCGCCGTGCGCAGCGCGCCGGACACGCCCTTGTAGGCGCCGCTGCGCGCGGTGTCGCGCAGGGTCCGCAGCTGGGCGCGGCGCTCGCGGCCCGCCCCGCTCCACGCCAGCAGCGAGCGGCCCCACGAGTCCTTCGCGAGCTCCTTGGCCCCGGCCTCGCGGGCCAGCAGCGCCCAGCGGTCGCCGAAGTCGTCGAGGCCGTCGCGGTAGGCGAACACCGCGGGCCGGACGTAGGCCATGCCGGGGTGCAGGCGGCTCATCCGCGGGGCGTAGTCGGCGATGACCTTGTCCAGGCACTCGAAGCGGCGCACGCGGTTGGAGCTGATCGACCCGGTGCGCATCAGGCGCATGTCGAGCAGCCAGCGGCGGGTGCCCCACATCAGCGGGTAGTGCGACCCGGCCGCGATCCGCAGCCACATCTCGAAGTCCACCGCCGAGGGCAGCGAGCAGTCGAAGCCGCCGACCTGGTCGAAGCAGGCCCGGCGGATCATCAGCGAGCTGCCGTTGTGCGGCGGGTTGTTCTCCACCAGCTGCTTGTCGATGTCGACCCGGCCCGACGGCTGCCAGCGCAGCGCCACGACCTGACCGGACTCCAGCATCACCCGGGTGTGGCAGTACGCCATCCCGACCCCGGGCGGGGCGGTGTGCAGGGTCTCGAGCATGTGGGAGAGGAACTCGGGGTGCCAGCGGTCGTCGCCGTCGAGGAAGGCCACGAACGGCGCGGCGCTCTCGGCCAGCGCCCGGTTGCGCGCGGCACCCGAGCCGCCGTTCTCCACCTGGATCAGGCGCACCCGCGGGTCGCGCTCGGCGCGCGAGCGGACGATCTCGGCGGTGTCGTCGGTCGAGCCGTCGTCGACGACGAGGTACTCGAACCGCGACTCGGTCTGCGCGAGGACCGAGTCGATGGCCTCGCCGATCCACGGGCCGACGTTGTACGCCGGGGTGATCACGGTGACCAGGACGTGGGAGTTCCGCGCGATCGACACTGTCGAGGCTCCTTCCGGGGGTGCGCCCGTTGCCGGCGTCGTCGGCCCCGCTTCCACCGTAAGGGGGTGACGCAGAGTCGGCCGGTCGGCCTCGGTTGGGCCGACGGTGTGGCGCTTCGTCCGAATCTGCAACGAGTTCGGCCACGTGAGGTGACGCCTGTGCGGCATCCGGGGTTGCCTGTCGGGTCACGCCCACCCGGTCCGGGGGCCTGGTCCGGGACGTGTCACCCGGCCGCTATCGTCCGGAGAATGTCGTTCGACGCCCGGGTGATGCTGTCCCGCCGGCTCCGCTTCCTGCCGCACCGCGCGTTCGCGATCGCCCACCACGCGTTGTTCCAGGGCGAGCTCACGACGTTCCGCAGGCCGCGGACGTGGTCCCAGCTGCTCGCCGCGAAGAACCTCGCCGAGCAGTCCGAGCTGGTGCACGTCACCGCGGACAAGTACCGGGTGCGCGAGCACGTGGCCGAGCGGATCGGCGCCGAGCACCTGATCCCGCTGATCCAGGCGGTGGAGCGGCCCGAGGACCTCGACCTCGAGGCGCCCGCCGGGCCCTACGTCGTCAAGGGCACCCACGGCTGCGACATGACGATCCTGGTCCGCCACCCCGCCGCCGCCGACCACGCGAAGATCCGTTCGACGGTGGCGCGCTGGCTGCGGACCGACTTCTTCACCCACGGCTGGCGCGAGCGTCCCTACGAGGGTCTCACCCCGCGCGCGGTGGTCGAGGAGATGATCGGCGACGGCACCAAGCCGCCCGCGGACTACAAGTTCTTCGTCTTCCACGGCGAGCCCGCGATGGTCGTCATCGACCAGGACCGGTTCACCGCCCACACCTCGACGATGCTGCACCCCGACTGGGTGCCCTTCCGCATCTCCGGGCGGTTCTCCCAGGCCGACGCGCTGCCGGAGAAGCCCGCCTCCTACGAGCGGATGCTGGAGATCGCCCGCACGCTGGGCAAGGACTTCACCTTCTGCCGCGTCGACCTCTACGACGTCGACGGCCACGTCTACTTCGGCGAGATCACCCACAACCCCGGCGGCGGGCTGGTGCGGCTGCGCCCGCGCGCCTTCGACCGGGCGCTGGGGAACCTGTGGCGCACCGGGACGCCGATCCCGGAGAAGTTCATCCGGCGTTCCTGACCCGGCCACCGCGCCGCCGGGCGCGGGGCGGGGCGGTCAGTCCCGCACGCGCGGGATCTCGTGGGTCCGCGCGTCCGGACCGCCGATGGGCCGGGTGTCGTCGTCGTGCGGACCGTCACCGGGACCGGCCGGACCGTCGCCCGGCTCCTCCGGGGGTGCCGGCCGGCGCAGCCAGCGGTACACCGACGGGGCGAAGGCGATCGCCAGCACCAGCTCGCCGGCCAGCCACATCCAGCCGACGGCGTCGACGCCGAGCGTCGGCGCGAGCAGCGGGATCCCGCCGAGCACGATGACGCAGTGCACCAGCTGCTGGGCCGCGAGCCCGAAGGTCCGGTTGGCCAGGCGCTCCTTGGTCATCCACAGCGTGACGACCACGCGCGGGAACATCGAGGCCATCAGCAGCTGCAGCAGCGTGGTCGAGTTCTCCACGTACTGCGGGCCGTAGAACCACAGCAGCAGCGGCGCGGCCAGCGCGATCACCAGCGATGCGGGCAGGACCAGCAGACAGATGCGCCGGAGCACCGCGCGGGCGAACACGTGCGCGTGCGACGGCCGGCGCGCCCCCTCCACGACCAGCGCGGAGGTGATCGCCATCGACAGCATGCTCATCGCGAGGAACACCGTCTGCGCCGGGAGCAGGTAGGCGCTCGCCGCCTGGCTGATCGTCATCACGACCAGCACCGGCAGGAACGACGACATCGCCTGGTTGAACACCTGGCCGAGGTAGTCGCCGCCCATGTAGCGGGCCAGCGTGGCGCGGTCGGGGGCGCCGGCGTCGGGCTCGGCCGCGGTCTCCGCGGCGTGCCGGGGCAGCAGCCGCTTCGAGATGAGCAGGGTGAACGGCACCAGCAGCGCGATGACAGGCGCGCTCCACGAGGTGAACACGCCGTCGGCGACCGCGGTGTAGGCGACGACCACGAGCAGGCCGAGCTTCACGACGCCGTAGACGCCGTTCTCCAGCACCACCCACATCGCCGAGCGCAGCCCGGTCAGCACCTGGTCCTGCAGGTTGAAGACGGACCACGCGGCGGTGGACACGACGAACCAGGCCGCGAAACCGGGGGAGACGTGCAGGGGGTCGCCGGGGTCGTAGGCGTAGTGGCACCAGGTCATCACCGCGCCCGCGCCGACGACGGCGACCACGGTGCTCACCCCGTAGGCCAGGCGCACCAGCGAGGCCGAGTCGCGCCCCGCCGTCGGCAGGAACCGGATGATCGCCTGACCGAAGTTCAGGCTGGTCAGGACCGAGATCAGCATCATCAGGTTGACCAGGGCGTTGCCGCGGCCGACCTCCTCGGTGCTGAACACCCGCGCCGCGAACACCCAGTAGAGCAACCCGAACCCGGAGTTGACGACGGTGTTGAGCATCAACGCGTACGCGTTGCGGTAGAGCGGGTTGCCCATCTCGCGGCGGACCGAGCGGACGCGCCCGGCCACCAGCTCCCCGACGCTCATCGTGCGCACCGCCCGGCGGCGGCGCGGGAGGTCCCGCAGAGTGCGTGCACACGACCACGCTAACCAGGTGTCGACCACCCGGGTGCCCGGGGGCGGGGGCCGGTGGACGCGCTGTGACCGGCGGGTACGCCGGGACGGCGGTCAGCACACCCGATCGCCGCTCGCAACCGCTGCGCTACGGTGCATCCGTTCCGGTGACGCAATGAACCGAAAGGGGTCCGCGTGCGTATCGCCTGCGCGGGAGGGGGGCCGGCCGGCCTCTACCTGGCCGTCCTCGCCAAGCTCCGGTCCGGCGGCCGCGACGAGGTCGTCGTGTACGAGCGGAACGAGGCGGGCACCACGCACGGCTTCGCCGTGACCTTCGGCGAGGACATGCTCGACGACGCCTTCCGCAACGACCCCGACGGCGGCGCCGCGCTGCGCCGCGCGTCGCGGCTGTGGAACGCCCAGGAGATCCGGGTCGCCGACCACAAGCCCGTCCACGTCGGCGGCAAGTACGGCTACGCCATCGCCCGCGTCGACCTGCTCGACGTGCTGGCTCGCCGCGCCGAGCAGCTGGGCGTGCGGATCGAGTACGGCGCCACCGTCGACCGCGGCGACCTCGACGCCGACCTGGTCGTCGCCTGCGACGGCGTCGGCAGTCGCATCCGCACCGCGCGCGCCGAGCACTTCGGCACCACGGTCGAGGAGGGCGCCAACCCCTACGTCTGGCTCGGCGCCGACAGCGACTCCGACACCTTCGTCTGGGACTTCCAGCCGACCGACGCGGGCTGGATGTGGATCCACCTGTACCCGTCGTCGAACGGGATCAGCACCTGCATCGTCGAGTGCGAGCCCGACACCTGGGAGGCGCTCGGCCTGGACCGGATGTCCGGCGCGGAGGCGGTCCGGCTCGTCGAGTCGGTGTTCCACCGCACGCTCGCCGGCACCCGGCTGATCGAGCCGCTCGGCGGGCTGGGGGACAAGCCCTGGCTGCGCTTCCGCGAGGTCCGCAACCGCACCTGGCGCGACAGCGACCTGGTCCTGGCCGGCGACGCGGCGCACACCACCCACTTCGGCATCGGCTCGGGCACCGTCCTGGCGATGCAGGACTCGATGGGCCTGGCCGACGCCCTCTACGGCGTCGCGGGCGAGTCGGCCGCGGCGGATCTGACCTGCCCGAACGGGCGCGGCGCCGCCCTGTCGGCCTACGACGCCCGGCGCCGCGCGCAGATCGGCCCGATCCAGGACGCGGCGCGGCGCAACATGCACTGGTTCGAGCAGGCCGGGCGCCAGCTGGAGCAGGTGACCGACCCGGTGGACTTCGCGTGGTCGCTCACCGACCGCCGCGGGGACATGGGCAAGCTGCACCGCACGCTGCACAAGGCGACCCAGGTCCCGGCGCTGCGCCAGGTCCGGCGCGGGCTGACGACCGCCCGGCGAGTGCGGCGCTCGGCGCTGCGCGGCCGCCCGAGCTGAGCGACGGCGGCCCGGGCCGTTCGCCGACGCCTGCCGCGTCGTCACCGACCGTGCCCGGACCCGCCGTCCACGCACGACGGTCGCGTTCGTACCCTCGACCGGAACGAAACCTGATGATGTCCGATTGGTGGCTTTTGTGAAGATCGTCGTCGTCGGTGGCGGACCTGCCGGTTTGTACTTCTCCATCCTCGCCAGGCTGCGCTCGGGCGGGCAGGACGAGATCGTCCTCGCCGAGCGCAACGCCCCCGGCACGGCGTCCGGCTTCGCGGTCACGCTCGGTGAGGACATCCTGGACGAGCTGTACCGCACCGACCCGCTGGGCGCGGAGCGGGTGCGGTCCGCCGCGCACGTCTGGGACTCCCAGGTGGTCGAGGTCTCCGGGCGCGCGGTCCACCTCGGCGGGCGCTACGGCTACTCCATCGGCCGCGCACGGCTGCTGGAGGTGCTGGCCGAGCGGGCCCGGCAGGTCGGGGTGAAGCTCGAGTTCGACACGGCCGTCGCGGCCGACGGCGACGTCGCCGCCGACCCGCTGACCGCCGACGCGGACGTCGTCGTCGCCGCGGACGGGGTCAGCTCCGCCCTGCGCGCCGCCCGGTCCGACGCCTTCGGCACCCGCATCGCGCACGGCAGGAACCGCTACGTCTGGTTCGGCACCAGCAAGCCGTTCCGCCCGTTCACCTTCGCCTTCGAGAAGACCCACGCGGGCTGGATCTGGTTCCACGCCTACCCGGCGGCCGACTGCGTCAGCACCTGCATCGTGGAGTGCACGCCCGAGACCTGGACCGGGCTCGGGCTGGACACGGCGGCCCCCGACGAGGCCATGCGGATGCTCGAGCAGATCTTCGCCCGGTCGCTGGACGGCCACGCGCTGATCGCCCCGCCCGGCATGGGGTCCTCGCCGTGGCTGCAGTTCCGCGAGGTGCGCAACATGTCCTGGCGCGACGGCAACGTCGTGCTGGCCGGCGACGCCGCGCACACCACGCACTTCGCCATCGGCTCGGGCACCGTGCTCGCCGTCGCCGACTCGATCGCGCTGGCCGAGGAGCTCTACCCGCGGGGCACCCGCGGCACCACCGACGTCGAGGCGGCCCTGGCCGGCTATGACGCCCGCCGCCGCGCCGCGATGGCGCCCGTGCAGCGGATGGCCCGGGCGAGCATGGAGTGGTTCGAGACCGTCCCGGAGCGCCTCGAGAACGCCGACGACGCGCTCGCCTTCTCCTGGTCGCTGCTCGACCGCCGGAACGACCAGGGCCGCATCAACGAGCGGCTGCACCGCGCCACGCAGGTCGAGGCGGTCCGCCAGCTCCGCCGGCGCCTGACCGACGCCCGCCGGGTCCGCCGGGCGCTGGCGCGCGGCGAGATCACCCCCCGCGAGGCCCTGCAGCGCTGCGCGGCGGCGCGCCCGCGGGTGCGGGCGCGCCGCACGGCTCAGACCCGGTCTCCGGCCTCGCCGCGGGCGAGGAACGAGTGCGTGCGGCCGTAGAAGGCGTAGACCAGCAGGCCGATCACCAGCCACCCGACGAACCGGATCCAGGTGTCCAGGTTCAGGTTGAGCATCAGGTAGAGGCAGGCCAGCGCCGTCAGGGCCGGCACGACCGGCGAGAACGGGACGGTGAAGGGCCGCTCGAGGTCCGGGCGGGTCCGGCGCAGCACCGGCACCGCGATCGCCACGATGATCATCGCCGAGAGCGCGCCGATCGAGACCATGTCGGCGAGCGCGGTGATCGGGGTGAACGCCGCGATCACCGCGCAGACCACACCGCCGATGATCGTCATGCGGTGCGGGGTGCCCCAGCGCGGGTGTGCGGTGCCGATCTTCTCCGGGAGCAGGCCGTCGCGGCCCATCGCGAAGCCGATCCGCCCGATCGTCACGAGCTCGACCATCATCACCGACGTCAGGCCGGTGACCGCGCCCAGCGCGATGAGCGCGCCCACCCAGCCCAGCCCGACGCTGGAGAACGCCGACGCCAGCGGCGCGCCGGTGTCGATCTCGGTGTAGGGGACCATCCCGGTCAGGACCAGCGAGACCCCGATGTAGAGCACCGCGCAGATCCCGAGCGCGCCGAGCAGACCGATCTTCAGGTCGCGGTTGGGCCGCTTGGCCTCCTCGCCGAGGTTGGCCAGCGCCTCGAACCCGGTGTAGGCGAAGAACACGACCGCGGCGGCGGTGAGCATCCCGCCGACGCCGTAGACCGTCGGCTCCAGCCCGAACACCCCGGAGACGACGGGCTGGGTGAACACCGAGCCGCCGCCCTCGGGCGCCTGGGCCGGCGGAACGAACGGCTGCAGGTTCGCCGGGTCGACGTAGAACGCGCCGACGACGAGGATCAGCACGCACACCGCGAGCTTGACCAGCACCAGCAGGTTCGTCAGCCGCGACGACTGCTGGATCCCCGCGACGGCGACCACGGTCAGCACCGCGATGACGAGTACGGCGCCGACGTTGACCGTCGCGTCCTCGCCGAACCACTCACCGGGCAGGCCGAACAGCGAGGCCAGGTAGCCCGACCAGCTGCGTGACACGACGGCGAGCCCGAGCCCGAACTCCAGCAGCAGGTCCCACCCGATGATCCAGGCGAAGACCTCGCCGAGGGTGGCGAAGGCGTAGGTGTAGGCCGAGCCCGCCGTCGGGACCGAGGAGGCCAGCTCGGCGTAGCAGACCGCGGCGAGACCGGCGACGACCGCGCCGATGACGAACGAGAGCGTGACCGCGGGTCCGGCGTGCTGCTGGGCCTCGACACCGGCGAGGGTGAAGATCCCGGTCCCGATGATGATGCCGACGCCGAAGCCGACCAGGTCACGTGCCTTGAGCGTGCGCTTCAGCGGAGTGCCGTCCCCGCCGTGACCGTCGCCGTCCCCGTCGCCGGACCGGCTGCGTGCCAGGATCCGTTCCACCGGCATCGTGCGCGTCCAGCCCACCCCGCCACCCCCACTCGCTCGATTGCGTTGCGGCACGGTATGCCGCGGACGGTGCGGTGTGCGCGGCGGGGCGCGCGGGCGATCCTGAAAATCCTGTGTGAACGTGTTGCCCGCTCTGTCCGGATCGGCGATCGGTGGTGCACCATCGGATACGGGGCGGCGCGCGGCCGCTGCCGTCCGGAGGGGCCGTGTTCCAGCGAGCGCACCGCCGTCGCCCGTCGCGGGCCGGCCGGGCCGCAGCCGCCGCGCTGCTCGCCGCGCTCGTCGCGGTGCCCGCGGTGTGGGGTGTGCTGCCCGACGGCGGCACCGGCGGCCGCGGCGGCACCGCCGTCGCGGCCGGCCCCGCGCCGCCGGTCCCGGACACGGCGCAGGCCCCGCCCGGCACGCTGCGCGAGCTCGTCGCGGCGCTGACCGGCTCGGCCGTCGCCGACCCGCTCGACCTGGCCCCCGGCGCGCTGGCCGTCGACCGTGCGGGGGAGGAGGGCCTGGAGCTGTCGTGGGCGCTGCTGCACACCGGCGACGGCCGCTGGACCGGCTCCGGGGACGCCGCGTCGGCCCGCACCGAGGCCGAGTCGACGATCAAGGCGTGGCTGGCCGCGGACACCCTGCGCGCCGCCGCCCGGACCGGTCGCCCGCTGCCCCGGGCGGTGCGGGCGGACATCTCCGCGGCCGTGCGCGCCTCCGACGACGCGGCCGCCGAGCGCCTCTACCGCGCCCTCGGCCGGGACGCGAGCATCGCCCGGCTCGGCCCCGAGTGCGGCGTGGCGGTGCGGACCTCGCGTCCGGGCTGGTGGTCCTACACCCAGCTCACCCCGCTGGACTCCGCCCGCATCCTCGCCTGCGTCCGCGAGCGGGCCCCGGGGTGGCCGGGCGGCCGGGAGCTGCTCGCCGACCTCGCCGCCGTCGCGCCGGACGGCCGCTCGGGCATCCACGCCGTGCTGCCCGCCCCGGTGGCGGAGAAGAACGGCTGGACCCTGCACGGCGGCGACGGCTGGAACGTCAACTGCGTCCTGGCCTGGGCGGACCGGTCGCTGGCGGTGCACACCACCTACCCCGCCGACCGTGGCGTCGACTACGGCTGGCAGGTCTGCCGCGACGTCGCCGCGGACGTGCTCGCCGCGTCCTGATCGTCAGTTCTCATATGCGAATACATGCATGTATGGTGGCCGCATGGGGCACGGACACGGGCACGGCGCGACGGGGCACGGGCACGCCGGAGCGGGCACCGACCGGCGACGGCTGGCGACGGCGCTCGGCGTCACGCTGCTCACCGCCCTGCTCGGCGCGGGCGGGGCGCTGCTCACCGGCTCGCTGGCGCTGCTCGCCGACCTCGGCCACCTGCTCACCGACGCCGGCGCGCTGGTCGCGGCCCTGATCGCGAGCGTGCTCGCCGCCCGCCCGGTCACCTCGGCCCGCACCTATGGGATGGGCCGCGCGGAGGTCCTGGTCGCCGCGCTGAACGCGCTGACGCTGGTCGCCGTCGTCGTGTGGGTGGGGATCGAGGCCGTGCAGCGGCTGTTCGAGCCCGCCGAGATCCCGGGGTTGCCGCTGCTGGTCGTCGGTGCGCTCGGGCTGGTCGGGAACCTGGTGTCGCTCGCCGTCCTCGCGGGCGGGGACCGCGCCAACATGAACATGCGCGGCGCGATGCTGCACGTGCTCGGCGATGCGCTGGGCTCGGTCGGGGTGCTCGCCGCCGCCGTCGTGCTGCTGACGACCGGCTGGCCGTACGCCGACACCGTGGCCTCGCTGTTCATCGTCGCGCTGATCCTGCCGCGGGCGATCGCGCTGCTGCGCGAGGCGGCCCACGTGCTGCTGGAGGGCGCCCCCGCGGGCGTCGACGCCGACGAGGTCAAGGCCGCGCTGCTGGGCGTCGAGGGCGTCGCCGGGGTGCACGACCTGCACGTGTGGTCGATCAACGACCGGACCCCCGCGATGTCGGCCCACGTCGTCGTCGACGAGCAGGTCTCCGCGCACTGCGGCGACGGCTCGGTCCTCGACCGCGCCGCCCACGTGCTGCGCGAACGCTTCGGGCTCGACCACTCGACGCTGCAGGTCGAGCACCGGGCGCACGCCGGGCACGAGGACCACTGCGGCTGAGCGTGATCATCGCGGCCCGGCCGGGTATCCCGGTGCCATGGCGCACCTGTTCAGCCCGTACACGCTCAAGGGTGTGACCCTGCGCAACCGGATCGCGATGTCGCCGATGACGATGTACCGCTCCGAGGGCGGGCGGATGGGCGACTTCCACCTCATGCACCTGGGTGCGCGGGCCGCGGGCGGGTTCGGGCTCGTGTTCGGCGAGCAGATCGCGGTCACCGAGCAGGGGCGCACCTCCGTGCACTGCGCCGGGCTGTGGGACGACGAGCAGATCCCGGGACACGCCCGCACCGTCGCGATGATCGAGGCCATGGGCGGGGTCGGCGCGATCCAGCTCGCGCACACCGGCCGCAAGGGCAGCGAGCAGCTGCCGTGGGAGGGCAAGGCCCAGCTCGCCCCCGACCACCCCGACGGCTGGCTGACCTCGGGGCCCTCGCCCGTGCCGTTCGGCGGGCCGAAGCACGACCACGCCGTGCACGAGCTGACCGTGCCCGAGATCCGCGGGCTGCACCGCGCCTGGGCCGACGCGGCCCGGCGCGCCGCCGAGGCGGGCTACCGCTGGGTCGAGCTGCACTTCGCCCACGGCTACCTCGGGTCGAGCTTCTTCTCCCCGATCTCCAACCGGCGCACCGACGCCTACGGCGGCAGCCTGGCGAACCGGGCCCGCTTCCTGCTGGAGGCGCTCGACGCCGTCCGGGGGGTGTGGCCCGAGCGGTACCCGCTCACGATGCGCCTGGGCGCCGACGACCTGCACCCCGACGGCACGCAGTTCGACGACGCCGTCACCGCCATCGGCTGGATGCGCGAGCACGGGCTCGACCTGGCCGACCTGTCCTTCGGCGGCAACACCCCCGACTCCGACGACCGGATGCGCGGCGAGCAGGGCGCCTGGGTGCAGCGCGCCCGCCGGATCCGCGAGGCCGTCGGCATCCCGGTGGCGGCCAGCTGGAACCTCGGCGTCCCCCGGGCGGCCGACGACGCCGTCCGCTCCGGTGCGCTCGACGTCGTCATGCTCGGGCGGCCCGCGCTGGCCAACCCGCACTGGCCGGTGTGGGCGGCCCGCGAGCTCGGGCACGACGACCCGTTCTCCCTGGTCCCCGACGACTACGCCTGGTGGCTGCGGTCCATGCGCGGGCACCCGCTGAGCATCGGCTGGCCCGAGCCCGGGGCCGCCCGGTGAGCCCGCGGGCGGTCGCCGGGGACGGCACCGGGATCGGGTTCGACGTGCGGGGCGACGGGGAGCCACTGGTCCTGCTGGCCGGGCAGGCGAACTCGCGGCACTGGTGGAGCACCGTGCGCGGGGACTACGCCGCGTACCGCACCGTCGTCCTCGACACGGCGGGCACCGGGACCAGCGACGACGCCGCCGACCACGACTGGAGCACGCGGCGCTTCGCCCGCGACGTCGTCGCGGTGCTCGACGAGGCCGGGATCGCCCGCGCGCACCTGTACGGGACGTCGATGGGCGGGCGCGTCGCGCAGTGGGTGGCCGCCGACCACCCCGGCCGGGTCGGCGCGCTGGTGCTGGGCTGCACCACCGCGGGCGGACCGGGCGCCGTCGCCCCCGACCCGCAGGTGCTGCGCCGCCTCGCCGACCCCGGGGAGAACGGCGTCGAGCTGCGCCGGCTCATGGCGGGCCCGCAGGTGGCCGGCCCGCTGCCGGTCCTCGGCGACGACACGATGAGCCCCGCGGCACGGGCCGGGCACCGCCGGGCGAGCGCCCGGCACGACGCCTGGGCCGCGGTCCCGGCGATCACCGCGCCGACCCTGGTGCTGCACGGCGCCGACGACGAGCTCACCCCGCCGGCCAACGGGCGCCGCCTCGCCGACCGGATCCCGGGCGCGGAGCTGGTGGTGCTGCCCGGGGCGCGGCACGCGTACTTCCTGGAGCCGCGGGCGACTCGCGAGGTCCTGCGGTTCCTCGCCGCGCACCCGCTGCCCGCCCCTCCGGCGCCCGGCGCCCGGTGACGGGCCCGGGCGCGCGAGGGAGCGGTCAGCCGGCGAGGTGCGACCAGCGCGGTGCGAGCTCCTCCCACCGGCCCTCGTCCGCGACCCGCCCGCGGTCCAGGACGACCACCCGGTCCGCGCGGGCCAGCGCCGCACGCTTCGTGCTGGCCCCGACGACCGTGCTGCCGCGGCGGCGCAGCGCCGCCCACAGCTCGATCTCGGTGCGCACGTCCAGCGCGGAGGACACGTCGTCGGCGACGATCAGCTCGGCGCCCGTGGCCAGCGCCCGGGCCATGGCCAGGCGCTGGACCTGGCCGCCGGACAGCCGGATGCCCCGGTGCCCGACCACGGCGTCCGGCCCGCCCGCCGCGGCGACGTCGCGGTCGAGCCGGGCGTCGTCGACGGCTGCCGCGATCGGCCGGTCGTGGCCGAGCGCGATGTTGTCCCCGAAGGTGCCCGACAGCACGCGCGGGACCTGCCCGACGTAGGCGACCTGGCCCGGCCGCAGGAACGTCTGCGGGTCGGCGACCTCGTGACCGTTCCACCGGATGACGCCCTCGTGTCCGACCAGCCCGGCCAGGCCCGCGAGCAGGCTGGACTTGCCCGACCCGACCTGCCCGGTGAGCAGCACCAGCGACCCGGCGTCGACGTCGAGGTCCACGCCCTCGACACCGACGGTGCCGTCGTCGTGCACGGCGGCGACCTTCTCCAGGCTCAGCCGGCGCAGCGGCTCGCGCCGCACCGGCTCCGGCGCCGGGGCGGTCCCGGCGCTCAGGTCGACCCCCGCGGGCAGCCGGGTGAGGTCGGCGGGGCCCGCGAGCGGTGCGACGGCCCGCAGCCAGCGCCGCGCGATCGGCGCCTCGGTGACCGCGGCCGCGCAGACCTGCCCGAGGAACCCGGCGCCGTTGAGCGTGGTCGAGACCAGCAGCGCGGTCGCCAGCGGCCAGGTCCCCGCCAGGTAGAACGTCCAGGTCAGGACCACGGCGCTTTGCATCAGGACGCCGGGCACGCCGTCGAGCAGCGTCCGGACCCGGTACTCGCGCACGGTGGCCCGCACCCGGTCGGCGTCGACGACACCGAGATGCGCCCGCACCGCACCGGTCGCGGCGGCCAGCTTCACCGTGCGCACCGACTCCAGGACCGACCCCAGCGCGGTGCCGAAC
This sequence comes from Pseudonocardia spirodelae, assembly GCF_037727765.1. NCBI lineage: Bacteria > Bacillati > Actinomycetota > Actinomycetes > Pseudonocardiales > Pseudonocardiaceae > Pseudonocardia > Pseudonocardia spirodelae. Next base: position 272,647 of record NZ_JBBJUP010000002.1, read on the forward strand.
CGGGCACGGGCGTCGGCGGCGATCCGCCCCGACCGGCCCGCGACCGGCGCCCCGACCGCGGCCACCGCGGCGCACAGCAGCAGGAACCCGCCGACGACGGCCGCGGCGCGGACGTCGGCGGCGACCAGCCCGGCCACCGCGACCACGACCACCGAGTTGGTGACGTCGACCCACCGGTCCACGTAGAGGATCATCCGGTCGGAGTCCAGCGCCCGGGCGACGACCTCGCCCGCGGGGGAGCGCGGCCCGCGGCGCTGCATCGTCTGCCCGCGCAGCACCCCCAGGCGCAGCCGCAGCGTCGCCGAGGACCACCAGCGCGGGTAGGTGCGGAACGCGACCGCGATCCACAGCGGGAACAGCATCAGCACCGCGGTCAGCGCGACGGCGGGCCCCCACGGCGTGCCGCCGCCCTCCAGGCCGGCGACGACGAGCCCCCACAGCCAGCCGGTGACCACACCGGTCGCCGAGCCCAGGGTGGCCAGCGTGAACATCGCCCCGCCGGTCAGCCCCCAGCGCGGGTGGGCGAACGCCAGGCGCACCACGACCCGCCACAGCGCGGGCGGGCGCACCGGCTCCGGCGGCGCGACCGGCCGCCGGGACGCACGGTGCAGCAGCGGCGCGTCGCGGTCCGGGGCCGTGGTGCAGGTGGCGCCGGCGGGTGCGGGAACGCCGGGGCCGGACCGGTCCGCGGCGAGCAGGTCGGCGTAGCGGCCGGGTTCGGTGGCGAGCCGTTCCCGGTCGCCGTGCTGCACGAGGCGCCCGTCGGCCAGGACGGCGACGGTGTCGGCGCGCCGGATCGTGGAGAGCCGGTGCGCCACGACGATCCCGGTCCGCCCGGCCAGCAGCGCCCGCGACGCCCGCGTGACCCGCTCCTCGGTCCGCGGGTCCATCCGCGCGGTCGCCTCGTCGAGCACGACGACGGCGACGTCGCGCACCAGCAGCCGCGCGAAGGCGACCAGCTGCTCCTCCCCGGCCGACAGGGCGATCCCGCCGGTGCCGAGGCGGGTGGCGAGCCCGTCGGGCAGCGCGGCGACCCACTCGTCGAGCCCGAGGGCGGCCACCGCGGCCGCGACGGCCGGGCGCGGCACCGCCGGGTCGAACAGGGTGATGTTCTGCTCGAGGGTCGCCGCGAGGATCTCGGTGCGCTGGGTGACGACGCCGACGGCGCGCCGCAGCGCGTCCAGGTCGAGGTCGCGCACGTCGGTGCCGGCGAGGAACACCTGCCCCCGGGGCGGCTCCACGGCCCGCGACAGCACCTTGGTCACCGTCGACTTGCCCGAGCCGGTCCGGCCGAGCAGCGCGCACGTCGTCCCGGCCGGGACGGTCAGGTCGATCCCGGCCAGGCGGAACCCGCCGTCGTAGCCCGCGGTGAGGCCGCGCAGCTCCAGCGGCGCGGGCCCCGGCGGCAGCGGCCGCCCGCCGGTGGGCTCGCGCTCGGCGTCGAGCAGCGAGGACACGCGGGTCAGCGCGCCCACCCCGGCCTGGATGTCGGGCATCCGGTCGACGACCGCGTCGACCTGCCCGACGAAGGCGGTCACCAGCAGCCACAGCGTGACCAGCGCCGCGATCCCGCCCGGGTCGCCCGCGACCAGCCACACCCCGCCCACGGCGACCACCCCGAGCAGGGCGTGCGCGACGAACCCGGTGCGCAGCCCGACCCGGGTCGCGACCCGGCACACGTCGTGGGTGCGCGCCACGACGACCGCGGCGCGCCGCGCGAACTCCGCGACGACGTGCGGCTGCCCGAGCGAGGTCCGCACGTCGTCCTGCCCGGCGACGGACTCCTCCAGCTGCGCGGAGTGGTCGGACCAGGCCGTCTCCTCGGCGACCTTGGCCCGCGCGATCCGCGGCGTCAGCGGCCGCGCCACCAGCACGACCAGCCCGGCGACCAGCGGGAACACCAGGAACGCCGGCCAGAACACCAGCCCGGCGACGAGCCACGCGACGACCGAGCGCAGCAGCGCCCGGCCGGTCTCCCACCCGATGCGGCGGATCAGCTGGGCGAGCTGGCGGCAGTCGTCGTCGACCCGGTCCAGCAGCTCGCCCACGGCCTGGTCCTCCAGCGCCGGCAACGGCTGGGCCAGCGCCGACCCCAGCAGGTCGGCCCGCAGCCGCCCCTCGGCGCGCGAGACCACCCCGGAGAACAGGACCCGGCCCAGCGTGTCGAGCAGCGCGGCGCCCAGCAGCAACCCCGCCAGCACCGTGACGAGCGTGACCGTCGGTCCGCCCACCACCGCCCCGACCACGGTCGCCGCGACCGCCTCGGCGACGGCGGCGACCACCGCCGCGGCCACCGCCACGCCCGACACCGTTCCACCCAGCCGACGCCACGACAGCGCGCGCACCTCAGACACCCCCGACACGGACCGCGCTGCGGGATCTCCGGCGTCGGTCGGTGATCGACGTTAACCGGCCCCACCGACGGAATCGCGCGGTTTTCCCCCCGCGGCGGCCCCCGATGAGTTCCGCCGCCCGGTGCGGTCGGTACCGGCGGACCCGACCGCGACCGTGGGAGACGACACCATGACCCGACCGACCCCGACCACACCGACGACCCCGACCGTGCCGACCGTGCCGATCACGACCGGGCACCTGGAGGTCGACGGCGTCGCGATCTACCACGAGATCCACGGCGAGCTCGGCGGGTCGCCCCCGCTGCTCGTGCTCGCCGGTGCGTTCATGTCCACCGACGCGATGGGCGCGTGGGTGGCCGGGCTCGCCGCGGGCCGCACCGTGATCGTCGCGGACATGCAGGGGCAGGGCCGGACCCCGGACACGCCCCGTCCGCTGTCCTACGAGCGGTTCGCCGACGACGCCGCGGCCCTGCTGCGCGCGCTGGGCGTCGACCGCGCGGACGTGCTCGGCTACTCGCAGGGCGGCGGTGTCGCGCTGCAGCTGGCGCTGCGGCACCCGGACCTGGTCGGGCGGCTGGTGTCGCTGTCGGCGACCTTCCGCCGCGACGGCTGGTACCCCGCGGTGCACGCGGCCATCGCGGGGATGGACGCGACGATGCTCGCCGGCTCACCCGTGGAGAAGGCGTTCCTGGAGCACACGCCCGACCCCGCGGCGTTCGCGGCCTGGGTGGAGAAGGTGAAGGTCCTCAACCTCGAGGACCAGGAGGTCCCCGACGAGCGGATGCGGTCGCTCACCGTCCGGGCCATGGTGATCGTCGGGGACGCCGACGGCGTGCGCCCGGAGCACGCGGTGCAGATGTTCACCCTGCTCGGGGGCGGGGACGAGCAGGCCGCCGCGACCGGGATGCTGCAGGACGTGCCCCGGTCGCGCCTGGTCGTGCTGCCCGCGACCTCGCACATCGGCATCTCGGGGGAGACGGCGACGCTCGTGCCGATGATCAGCGCGTTCCTCGACGACGTGCCCCCCGCGACGCCGGAGCTGTTCTGACCGCACACGACGGCCCCGGTCCGACGGGTCGGACCGGGGCCGCGGTGCGTGGCGTCGTTCCGCGCCGGGATCAGTCGAGGTAGTCGCGCAGGACCTGCGACCGCGACGGGTGGCGCAGCTTCGACATCGTCTTGGACTCGATCTGGCGGATCCGCTCGCGGGTCACGCCGTAGACCTGACCGATCTCGTCGAGGGTGCGCGGCTGGCCGTCGGTGAGCCCGAACCGGAGCCGGACGACACCGGCCTCGCGCTCGGACAGCGTGGCCAGCACCGACTGCAGCTGGTCCTGCAGCAGCGTGAAGCTCACCGCGTCGACCGCGACGACGGCCTCGGAGTCCTCGATGAAGTCACCGAGCTGCGAGTCGCCCTCGTCACCGATGGTCTGGTCCAGCGAGATGGGCTCCCGGGCGTACTGCTGGATCTCCAGCACCTTCTCCGGGGTGATGTCCATCTCCTTGGCCAGCTCCTCCGGGGTGGGCTCGCGGCCCAGGTCCTGGAGCAGCTCGCGCTGGATGCGGCCGAGCTTGTTGATGACCTCGACCATGTGCACCGGGATGCGGATGGTGCGGGCCTGGTCGGCCATCGCGCGGGTGATGGCCTGGCGGATCCACCACGTGGCGTAGGTCGAGAACTTGTAGCCCTTGGTGTAGTCGAACTTCTCGACCGCACGGATCAGGCCCAGGTTGCCCTCCTGGATCAGGTCCAGGAACGCCATGCCGCGGCCGGTGTAGCGCTTGGCCAGCGACACCACCAGCCGCAGGTTCGCCTCGAGCAGGTGGTTCTTCGCGCGCTCGCCGTCGCGGACGATCCAGCGCAGGTCGCGCCGCAGCTGCGGCGAGAGCTTCTCGTTGGACTCGAACACCTTGCGGATGCGCTCGGCGCCGTAGAGGCCGGCCTCGATCCGCTTGGCGAGCTCGACCTCCTCCTCGGCGTTGAGCAGCGCGACCTTGCCGATCTGCTTCAGGTACGCGCGGACCGAGTCGGCCGAGGCGGTGAGCTCGGCGTCCTTGCGCGCCTGGCGAAGGGCCTCGGACTCCTCCTCGTCCCAGACGAAGTCCGCGGACTTCTGCTGCGACGCGCGGGTGGTCGGCGCGACCCGGTTCTTGCCGGTGTTGGTCTCGTCGTCGTCGTCATCGTCGTCGGACGAGTCCTCGGTGGGCTCGTCCTTGGCCGCCTCGGCGAGGTCGGCCTCGATGTCGTCGCCCTCGAGCTCGCCGTCCTCCAGGACGACGTCCTCGCCCTCGCCGTCCTCGCCGTCGCCGTCGGCCTTCTTCGTGGAGGCCTTCTTCGTGGCGGGCTTGCGCGGACCGGTCTTCGGCGCGGCCTTGGTCGCCGCGCCACCGGCGGCGGCGGTCTTGCGGGTGCGCGCGGCCGGCTTCTTCGCGGTGCCGGTCGCCGACGCGGTGCTCGTGGTGCCGGAAGTACGGCGGCTGCGGGATGCGGTACCCGACGTCGGTTCGACGGTCGAGTCGCTGCGTGCTGCGGAGTCTGCGGCTGCCACCTGGGCCCTCTCGCTACGTGCGCTGGAGTCGTTACGCGGCCGGCGTCGCGGCGCGTTCGTCGGGGGAGACGAGGTCGCGACCGGCCGGATGTCCTGTCCTGGCACCGTCTCGGTCGCCGGCGTCGTTGAGGGTCGCCGCGCGTCCCGGAGACGGGGTGCGCGTTCCATTGTAACTGCGCACCGCCCGGGGGGACGCACCTCACGCCGCCCCGCGCGTCCGGGTGGTCCCGCACGTGGTCGGATGGGTCCGTGAGTTCGCACGAGCCCCCGCACGAGAGCAGCGGTCCCGCCGCCCTGCGCGCCGTCGCCGAGCAGGTCGCGGCCGAGGCCGCGGAGCACCTGCGCGGCCTGCCCGCACCCCGCGACGCCGGGGCGGGCGGTGTGTCGACGAAGTCCTCGCCGACCGACGTCGTGACCGCCTCCGACGCGTCGGTGGAGCGCTTCGTCCGCGACCGGCTCGCCGCGCTGCGCCCGGGCGAGCCCGTCTACGGCGAGGAGGGCGCCGGCGACGCGGCGGCCGCACGCTGGGTCGTCGACCCGATCGACGGCACCGTGAACTACCTCTACGGCCTGCCCTGGTACGCGATCTCGGTGGCCGCCGTCGCCGACGGCGTCACGCTGGCCGGGGCGGTCGCCGAACCGGCGGCGGGGCGCCTGTGGTCGGCGGCGCGCGGGCTGGGCGCGACGCTGGACGGGCGCCCGCTGCGGGCCGCCGCGACCACCGAGCTCGCCCAGTCGCTGCTGGGGACCGGGTTCGCCTACCGCGCCGAGCGTCGCGCCCGGCAGGCCCGGATGGTCGCGGAGCTGCTGCCGCAGGTGCGCGACGTGCGCCGCGCCGGTGCCGCCGCGCTGGACCTGTGCGCGGTCGGCGCCGGCTGGCTCGACGGCTACCTCGAGCACGGCTGCAACTGGTGGGACTGGGCGGCCGGGGCGCTCGTCGCGACCGAGGCCGGTGCCGTCGTGCACATCGCGGGCAGCCCCGGGGTCGACGGCCTCGGCGACGCCGGCCTCGGCGCCGACGTCACCCTCGCCGCGGCGCCGGGGGTCGCGGCCGACCTGGCCGCGGCGGCCCGCCGCTGCGGGGCCGACACCGTCTGAGCGCCGGGCCCGCCGGCCCGGCGCGGCTCAGCAGACGCCCTGGCGGGCCTGCTCCAGCACGTTGGGGTCCGCCCGCGGCCCGCCCTCGGTGCCCGGTGCGGAGAGCTGGTCGAGCGCGTCGCGCGCGGCCCGGCCCGGGGCGACGTCGGTGAACGACGACCCGACGACCACGTCGACCACCGCCTCCCGCCGGTCGTCGCGCACGAGCTCGACGCACGGCAGCGCCAGCGCCAGCGCCGACGCGGCGGCCTCGCCGGACGGGCCGAAGCGCATCTGCCCGATGCAGTCCAGGTCCCCGTCGGGGAAGGCCGGGTCGTTGCCGGGGGTGCCGGCCTCGCCGAACTGCAGGTCCTTGAGCTCGGCGGACACCAGGTTGGCCTGACCGCGCTGCCCGCCCGCGTTGAGGACGTGGAAGCGGACGTCCTCCGGGGCGTCGGGCGCGGTCGCGGCGAGGGCGGCCCGGTCGATCTCGGTGCCCGCGAGGGTGCCGGTCGCCGGCGCCGGGCAGTCCGTCGCGCCCGGGCCGTCGGAGGCGGTGCCCAGCACGACCGTCCAGGTCAGCACGGCCAGCACGGCCAGCGCCGCGGTGGTGAGCACGATCGGGCGGGTGCGACGGCGCTCGTAGGGCCGCTCGGCGCGGGCCGGGCGGGTGCCGGCGGGCAGCATCAGAACGAGCCCCCGTCCAGCACGTGGTGCCCGAGCGCGACGAGCGGGCCGACCGAGCCGTCGAGACCCTCGGCCATCTCCGCGGGGACCGACCCGGCGCGGACCCGGGCCAGGATCCCGGCGAGGACGACGGCGAGCTTGAACGCGCCGAACCCGACGTACCAGGGCAGCGGGGTCACGTCGAGGCCGGTGCGCGCGGCGTAGCCCTCGACCAGGTCACGGCGGGTCGGGAAGCCGGGCAGCCCGGTCGGGCTCGGCAGCGGCTGGGCGGCGGACCAGACCTCGTCGTCGCCGTCCTGCTTCCAGTAGACGAGCAGCAGGCCCAGGTCGGCCAGCGGGTCGCCCAGGGTGGACATCTCCCAGTCCAGCACGGCCAGGATCCGGCCGGGGTCGGCCGCGTCGAACACGCAGTTGTCCAGGCGGTAGTCGCCGTGCACGACGGTGTGGCGCTGCGCGGCCGGGACGTCGGCGGCGAGCCGTTCGGACAGCCGGGTGAGCTCGGCCTCCTCCGCGGGCTCGACGGGCACCGGGTCGTCGCCGTCGCGGGCGGCCGCCCACTGCTTGCCCCAGCGGCGGATCTGGCGCTCCATGAAGCCGTCGGGGCGGCCGAAGTCGCCCAGGCCGGCCTCGGCCGGGTCGACGGCGTGCAGCGCGGCCAGCACGTCCACCAGCGCCTCGCCGGCGGCGCGGCGGCCGTCGGCGGTCGCGGCCCAGCCGTCGGGCAGCTCGTCGAGCGGCACGACGCCGTCGACCAGCTCCATCACGAAGCACGGCGCGCCGAGCACGTCGCCGTCGTCGGCGGCCAGCACCGCGGGCACCGGGACCGGGGTCGGGCCCAGGGCCGAGATGACCCGCTGCTCGCGGCCCATGTCGTGGGCGGTCGCGGCGACCGTCCCGACCGGCGGGCGGCGCAGCACGACCGCGCCGGCGGGGGAGGAGACGCGGTAGGTCAGGTTCGACCGGCCCGCGCCGATGGAGGTCAGCTCCGCCGTGCCCCACCGCTCGTCGTCGAGCGCGGTGGCGAGCCACGCGCCGACCGTGGCGGGATCGGCACCGGGCGTGGATGTGCTGGCGCTCGTCGTCACACCGGCCGACACTAGTGCGCCCGGACGCCCCCGTCCGCGCGTGACACCCGCCATCGAGCGGGGGACTCGCTGCGACGGCCGCGGGACGCTGGGCTACCCTCCCCGCCGCCGGTGGCGGACCGGCCGCGACAGGGCACGCGCCGCGTCGATCCCCCCGGCCCCCGGGACGGGTGAGACGGGCGTCACTCCCGGACCCGGGCACAAACCCGGTCTCCGCGACGTTCCTCAGCGGCACGCGACGACCAACCGATGCGAAGTACCGCTGCTCGCAGGCCGGAATCGAGCAGCTCGGACGTAAGGCAAGGGTGAGACCTGATGGCGACCGACTACGACGCCCCGCGTCGCAACGAGGCCGACGAGATGGCCGAGGACTCGCTCGACGAGCTCAAGCAGCGCCGCAACGAGGCGCAGTCCGCGGTCGTCGACGTCGAGGAGACCGACACCGCGGAGAGCTACGAGCTCCCGGGCGCCGACCTGTCGGGCGAGGAACTGACGGTGAACGTCCTGCCCAAGCAGGCGGACGAGTTCACCTGCGCGAGCTGCTTCCTGGTGCACCACCGGAGCCGGCTCGCCAGCTCCTCGGGCGGGCAGTTCCTCTGCCGCGACTGCGCGGCCTGAGGGCGGCCCCACGGCAGCTCGGCACGACTCGGCACGGCACGGACCGGGCCCCGGCGGTACTCCGCCGGGGCCCGGTCGTCGTGCAGGGGTGCGGGGGCTCAGCTCTGCTGCGGGTGCGGCGCCTGCGCGGCGATGGCGGCGCGCAGCGCGTCCGGGCGGCGGGTGCTCAGCACCCAGTACGGCTCCCCGGCCGCCGGGTCGGTGACCTGCACCCGCACGAGCGGGCCCACCCAGGCCCGGTGCAGCACGTAGGCCTGCGGGTCCAGGTCCGGGCCCATCGCCTGCTGCTTGTCCGCCCGCACGACGGTGTCGGTCACGCCGGCCGCGGCCAGCGGCAGCTCCCGCCCGCCCGCGGTGAGACGTCCGTCGCGGACGGTGACCCGGCTGCGCCCGGCCCACCACAGCGCGCCCACGCACAGCGGGACCATCACCGCGTAGCCGATCCAGGACCGCAGCCCGGGGTAGCCCATGTGGATCTGGGCCCCCATCAGGACGCCGATCCCGACCGCCAGCACGTACCACCACACCGGGACGGACAACCGCTCGTCGAACGCAGCGGGGCCAGCCGTCGCAGAGTCGGTCTCCGGAAGCCGTTCGCTCACGGGTCCCAGGGTAGCGTCGCCCGCCGTGCCCGGTTCCGTGCCCGCTCCCCCGGACAAGCCGCAGGCAGCAGCGTCCGTCGAGGTCCTGCTGACGCGGCTCGACGCCGGCGTCCCCGCCCCCGCCTACGCGCGGCCCGGTGACGCCGGAGCCGACCTCGTGACCACCACCGACGTGGTCCTCGAGCCGGGGCGCCGCGCCCTGGTCGGCACCGGCGTCGCGATCGCGCTGCCGGAGGGGTACGCCGGGTTCGTGCACCCGCGTTCGGGGCTCGCGGCCCGCTGCGGGCTGTCGATCGTCAACGCGCCCGGCACGGTCGACGCGGGGTACCGCGGCGAGATCAAGGTCTGCCTGGTCAACACCGACCCGGAGACGCCGGTGTCGCTGCGCCGCGGCGACCGCGTCGCGCAGCTGGTGGTGCAGCGGGTCGAGACGGCCCGGTTCGTGGAGGTCGGCACGCTGCCCGCGTCGGTACGCGGCACCGCAGGCCACGGCTCGACCGGCGGGAACGCCGCGCTCGTGCCGGGGGGAGGGGACCACTAGATGCCCGGACGCGCGCGCGGCCGGATGTTCGACATCCGGCCCGAGGACGGGGTCGAGGACACCGGGACGGGTGCCTATCCGGGCTATCCCGGCTACGGCGACTCCGACATCGACGACTTCGACGACTACGCCGACCACTACGCCGCCCAGGACGCCCGCCGCCGCCCCGCCGGCCCGGTGGACGGCCGGACGAACGGCTCGGTGAACGGTTCCGGCGGCGGCGCACCGACCGGTTCCCGGCCCGCTGCGGTGAACGGCGGGCCGCCCGCGCCGGCCCGCGGCCCCGTCCCGTCCGGGCCCCGCACCGGTGCCGGGCGCGTCCCCGGCCCGGACGCGCTGGCCGCCCCGACCACCGCGGTGCGCGCGGTCGGCCGCGACACCGCCCGCGCCGCGCTGCCCGCGCCCGCACCGGCCGAGCACGACGAGCGGGTCGCCCCCGACGGCCGCTGGGACGACGACGAGCCCCCGCTGCTCTCGCACCGCGTCGAGGACGACGAGCTCGCCTACGCCCGCGACCGCACCCCGCAGGGCTTCGACGGCGGCGACCCCGACGACCCCGCGTGGGGCCGCCGCGGCCCGGCCCGCCGCGACACCGGCGCCCACGACACCCGCCGCGCGGACGACGACGCGGACGACGACGACGCCTACGACGACCACGACGACGAGGCCGACGAGTACGACGAGGACGAGTACGGCGTCGGCGACGCCCCCCTGTCGGTCCCGCCGCCCGGCAGCGGCGGCCGCCCGCTGGGCCCGGCCGACGTCGAGGAGCTCGACCCGTCGATGACCGACGCGCTGGCCCGCGTCGACCTCGGCGCCCTGCAGGTCCCGGTGCCCTACGGCGCCGAGCTGAAGCTGGAGCCCTCCGGCGCCGAGCGCCCCCAGGCGGTGCACCTGCTGCTCGCCGAGGGCCGGATCGCGGTGAGCGCGCTCGCGGCGCCGCGGTCCTCGGGGCTGTGGCCGGACCTGTCCGCCGAGATCGAGCAGTCGCTGCGCAAGGGCGGCGCCCGGGTCCGCAACGCCCGCGGCGACTGGGGTCGCGAGCTGCACGCCCGCACCGAGAACGCCGCGTCGGTGTTCGTCGGCTGCGACGGCCCGCGCTGGATGGTCTACGGCGTCGCGACCGCGTCGCTGGACACCGTGGAGGCGCTCGACGTCGAGCTGCGCCGGGTGCTGCGGGGGATCATCGTCGTCCGCGGGAAGTCGCCGTACCCGCCGCGGACCGTGCTGCCCCTCGAACTGCCCGAGCACCTGCGCGAGACGCAGCCCGAGACCGGACCGCAGAAGCCCAGCATCACCGTCTCGGTGCCCGTGCCGACCGGTGTGCCGACCGGTGCGACGACCGGGTCGACCCCGGCCCCCGCCCCGCCCGAGCCGGCCCGCCCGCAGGCCCCCCGGCGCGCCCCGGCGGCGCCCGCCCCGGCCGCGGCCGGTCCCGCCCGCCGCCCCGCGGACCCGACCGCCGACCCCGCGACCCGCGCCCTGCCGCAGGTCCGCCGCCCCGCGCCGCCCGAGCGCCCCGGGCTCGCCCCGGCCGCCCTCGCGGGCGCCGAGTCGCCCGCCGAGCGCACCGCGCTGACCGAGGGGCCGCTGGTCACCCCGGCGCTCGGCGAGCCGCGCACGAGCCGCCGCGGCCGCCCGGACCGCCCCGACCGCACCGGCGCCGACCGCACCGGCGCCGACCGCACCGGCGCCGACCGGGCCGGTACCGACCGGGCGGTGGCGCCGGGCACGCCGCCGGCGCGCGCGACCCCCGCGATCGCCGGGCTCCCGGCCGCCGGGACCGACCGCCCCGGCCCCCGGGACGGGTGGGACGTCCCGGCCCGCGACGACCGGCGCACCGCCGTGCCGGACCCGCTCGTCGACCCGCTGCCCGAGCCGGCCCTGCACGCCCCGGTCCCGCAGCACGCGCCCGAGCCCGCCCCGGTGACGGACCCGTGGGAGCAGGACGAGCCCCCGGCCCGCCGGGACCCGGCGGTCACCGCGCTGTCGGTCGCCGACCTGCTCGCCGGGGCCGACGACGACCGCTCCGCCGCGCCGCGCCGCGCCGCGCCGGCCGCGGCCCCCGGTGCCGCGACGGCCGAGGACGCCCTCGGCACCGGCGCGCGCCGGTCGCGGCGGGACCGCACCGGCGACGCCGGCCGCGTCGACGCCGCGGACCTGCTCGCCGGGCGCCCCACCGACCCCGCCGCGACGGCGGGGGACACCCCGGCCGACGTCACGGCGGGCGCCACCGTGGGGGCGGCCCCGCGCCGCACCGGGGCCATCGAGGACATCCCGCTGGCCGACGTCCCGCTGATGGAGGCCACTCTCGACCGCACCCCGCCGCCGGCCGCGCCCGCGCGGCGCCGCCGGTCCGCGCCGCGCGACCGTGCCGACGGTGCCGACGGTGCCGACCTCGGAGCCACCGCCGCGCCCGCCCCGGCCGTGCCCGCGGACGACCCGGCCGACGACGGCTGGCTCTCCGCCGAGATCGCGGCGTCGCGCCGGTCCGGCCGGCACGGAGCCGGCGGCACCTCGGTCGCGGACCTGCTCGCCGCCGTCGCGCTCGACGGCCCGGCGGGCGGCGCCCGCCGCCGCGACCGCGACGCCGACGGGCCCGCCGACGCCCCGGCGGCGCAGCGCGACGGCCACGCCGCCCCCGGCCCCGGCGGGGACGACCTGTTCGCGGCGGGCACCGACCCGGAGCGCCCCTGGCACGGCGGTGGACCCACCTCCGCCGACGAGGCCCGCAGCGCCCTGCAGGACCTGCTGCGCAGCGCCTCGGCCGACCGTGGCGCCGCGGGACCGGCGGACCCCGCCGAACCCGGGGAGCCCGCGGCCCCGCGGACCAACGGGCACGGCCGCCCCGGCGGTGTCACCGGGCTGGCCGACTACCGCGCCAGCCGCGCCGCCGCAGGCCGGTCCGCCCGCCGCGCCGCCGGTGACGAGGACGTCCCCGGGGCCGACGGCACCGACGACCCGCACGACGCCGGACCCGCCGGGATCGACACCGGCCGGGCGGCCGGCGGCTCCGGCCTGACCGGCCAGTGGTCCTCCGGCCGGCGCGCGAACGGGACCGGTCCCCGCGACCTCGGTCGCCACCGGCGGGACTGACACCGGACGTTCCGGGCGCGGCGTCACCGGACGCTGGCCCGGCGACCACCCGGCGCGGACCGCGGACCGGTCGACGGCGACCGGCCCGCCCCCGCGGGCCCCGGACCGTGCGCCACGGGCACAAACCCGGACGCCCGCGCGTTACGCTTCTCGGCGCCACCACGACACCCGTCGGGTCGCCACGCGAGTGCGGGTCACCGGAGGGTCCGGTGACCCCGGGCCGGTACCGGAAGCGGGCCGAGGAGAGACATGGGCAGCACGGATGGCGGGGCGTTCCGCCGGATGCTCCGCAAGCTCACCAGCGACGTCGACGAGCTCGACGCGCGTGACCTGGCCGAGGACGTCGAGGAGACCGGGGCCCGCCCCGCCCGCGACTGCTCCTGCGGCGAGGAGGTCACGATGCTCGGCCGGATCCGCAGCGTCGAGCTCTGCCCGCAGAGCGCCGACGCCACGCTGAAGGCGGAGCTGTTCGACGGCACCGACGGCGTCACCCTGGTCTGGATGGGGCGCCGTCGCATCCCCGGCATCGAGGCCGGGCGCACCATGCGGGTCCGCGGGCGGATCTCCGTCCGCGACGGCCGCAAGGTGCTCTACAACCCGTACTACGAGATCTGCCAGGCGCAGTGACGATCTGGCAGGCGCGGTGACGCGCGCCTGACCCACGACCGACCCGCGCCCGGCGGGCGCCCCCGACGGATCGGACCGGCTTGAACGACCACCACGACGCCCCGACCACCCGGTTCCCCCGCGTCACCGACGCGGACCCCCGTGACCGCACCGCGCCGATCGGCCGGCCGGTCCCGGACCGGGACCCGGCCCCCTCCGCGCCGGACGGCACCGCCGGAGCGGAGGCCGCGGCGCCGGAGCGGGCCGCCGAGCGGACCCCGACGCTGCTGGAGCAGATGGGCGGCCCGACCGGGATCGTCGCCTCGACCATCCCGGTCGTCGTGTTCGTCGTCGCGAACGTGCTCGCCGACCTGCGGACCGCGATCTACGCCGCCGTCGGCGCCGGGGTGCTGGTGCTGCTGTGGCGCCTCGTGCGCCGGGACCCGGTCATGCCGGCGATCTCCGGGCTGCTCGGGGTCGGGGTGTGCGCGCTCGTCGCCAACCAGACGGGGGAGGCCCGCGGGTTCTACCTGCCGGGCCTGCTCTACAGCGGCGCGCTGGGCGTCGTCGCGCTGGTGTCGATCGTCGCGCGCTGGCCGCTGGCCGGGGTGATCTGGCACGGCATCAACGGCCACGGCACCGAGTGGCGGGCCGACCCGCGCCTGGTCCGCGCCTACGGCTGGGCGACGGCGGTGTGGTCGGCCACCTTCCTCGCCAAGGTGGGCGTGCAGGGCGCGCTCTACCTCGCCGACGCCGAGACCGCGCTGGGCGTCGCCCGCCTCGCGATGGGCTACCCGCTGACCGCGCTGGCGATCCTGGCCACGGTGCTCATCGTGCGCCGCGCCGAGCGCGACCGGCCCGCCCCCGCCTGACCCGCCCGCCCTCACATGAGGGCGGCGCGGATGTCCTCCTCGACGGCGGTCGTCGCCACGAACAGCAGCTCGTCGCCGCCCTCCAGCGCGTCGTCGGGCTGCGGGACGATCACCCGCCCGCCGCGCAGGATCGTCACCAGGGCCGAGTCCGCGGGCAGCTCCAGCACCCGCACCGGGCGCCCGGCCAGCGGGGTGTCCTCGGGCAGCGTCACCTCGACCAGGTTCGCCTGGCCCTGGCGCAGGGTCAGCAGGCGCACCAGGTCACCGACGGCGACGGCCTCCTCGACCAGCGCCGCGAGCAGCCGCGGCGTCGACACCGCGACGTCCACGCCCCAGTTCTCGCCGAACAGCCACTCGTTGCGCGGGTCGTTGACCCGGGCCACGACGCGGCGCACCCCGAACTCGGTCTTCGCCAGCAGCGACACCACGAGGTTGACCTTGTCGTCGCCGGTCGCGGCGATCACCACGTCGCAGCCCTCGATGCCGGCGTCCTCCAGCATCGACAGCTCGCAGGCGTCGGCGTGCACCCACTCGGCCTCGGGGACGGCGTTCGGGTCGATGTGGGTGAGCTCGCGCTCGATCAGCATCACCCGGTGCCCGGACTCGACCAGCTCGAGCGCGATGGACCGCCCGACGGCGCCCGCGCCCGCGATCGCGACCCGCATCAGTCCTCCTCCGGCGGCGCCGCGGCGGCCGCCGTCACGTCGCTGACCGTGCCCGAGACCGCCGCCACGTAGACGGTGTCCTCGTGCTGCACGGTGGTGTCCTTGGTCGGCAGCACACCGGTGCCGAAGCGCACGATGAACGCGACCCGCGAGCTCGTCGCCCGCTCCAGGTCGCGGATCGGGCGGCCCACCCAGTCCTCGTGCAGCGGCAGCGGCAGGACGGCCACGGTGCCGGTGGGCTCGCGCCAGGCCGTGGCGACGCCGTCGGGCAGCAGCATCCGCAGCAGCCGGTCGGTCGTCCACGGGACGGTCGCGACGGTCGGGATGCCGAGGCGCTCGTAGACGGCGGCGCGCTTGGCGTCGTAGATCCGGGCGACGACCTTGTCCACGCCGTAGCTCTCCCGGGCGACCCGGGCGGCGATGATGTTGGAGTTGTCGCCGGAGGAGACGGCGGCGAACGCGTCGGCGGACTCGAGCCCGGCCTCGTCGAGGACGCTGCGGTGGAAGCCGAAGCCGACGACCTGCCGGCCCCGGAAGTCCGGGCCGAGGCGCCGGAACGCCTGCGGATCGCGGTCGATCACCGCGACCTCGTGGCCGAGCCGTTCCAGGCCCGAGGCCAGGGACGCGCCGACCCGGCCACATCCCATGATCACGACGTGCATGGCGTGAAGGGTCCTTCCGCCGGGACGGGGAGCCCGGGATGTACGATTCGTTCCTTCTGCGTGGGCCGACGCCGACGCTGGACGCACGCTATCGCGAAGCGTCGTGGCACGGGGGCATAGGCTGCGCCCCGTGTCCAAGCTCGCCGTCGCACTCAAGCGGCTCGTGGTCGGGCGACCGCAGCGCAGCGACCGCCTGACCAGCACCCTCCTCCCCAAGCGCATCGCCCTCCCGGTGTTCGCCTCCGACGCCATGTCGTCGGTCGCCTACGCCCCGGAGGAGATCTTCCTGACCCTGTCGGTCGCGGGGGTCGCGTCGTACGTGATGTCGCCCTGGATCGGTCTCGCGGTCGTGGTCGTGCTGCTCACGGTCGTCGCCAGCTACCGGCAGAACGTCCACGCCTACCCCTCCGGCGGCGGTGACTACGAGGTCGCGACGGTCAACCTGGGCAAGAACGCCGGACTCACCGTGGCCTCCGCCCTGCTCGTCGACTACACGCTGACCGTGGCGGTGTCGATCTCGGCCGCCGCGGCGAACATCGGCGCGCTGGTGCCGTTCGTCGCCGAGCACAAGGTCCTGTTCGCGGTGTCGGCGATCGCGATCCTCACCGCGATCAACCTGCGCGGCATCCGGGAGTCCGGCGCCGCGTTCGCGGTGCCGGTCTACGCGTTCATCCTCGGCGTCGGCACCATGATCGTCTGGGGGCTGACCCGGGTGCTGATCCTGGGCGACGACGTCCGCGCCGAGAGCGCGGACCTGCACCTGATCGCCGAGGGCGACGCCTACACCGGGCTCGCGCTGGTGCTTCTGGTGCTGCGCAGCTTCACCCAGGGCGCCGCCGCGCTGACCGGCGTCGAGGCCATCTCCAACGGCGTGCCGGCGTTCCGCAAGCCGAAGTCGCGCAACGCCGCGACGACGCTGCTGCTGCTCGGCGCGATGTCGGTCTCGCTGTTCATGGGCCTGATCGCGCTCGCCCAGCTCACCGGGGTGCAGATCGCGGAGGACCCGGCACGGCAGTTCCCCGACGCCCCGCCCGGCTACGAGCAGCACACGATGATCGCCCAGCTCGCCGACGCGGTGTTCGACAACTTCCCGCCGGGCTACCTCTTCGTCATCGTCATGACGGCGCTGATCCTGGTCCTGGCCGCGAACACCGCGTTCAACGGCTTCCCGGTGCTCGGCTCGATCCTGTCCCAGGACCGCTACCTGCCGCGCCAGCTGCACACGCGCGGCGACCGGCTGGCGTTCTCCAACGGCATCATCGCCCTCGCGCTGTTCGCGATCCTGCTGGTCGTCGGGTTCCAGGCCGAGGTCACCCGGCTGATCCCGCTCTACACCGTCGGTGTGTTCGTGTCCTTCACGCTGTCCCAGGCCGGGATGGTGCGGCACTGGAACCGCGAGCTCGCGCTGGACCCGGTGGCCGCCGAGCGCCGCCGGATGCGCCGCGCGCAGGCGATCAACGGGTTCGGCGCGATCATGACCGGCGTCGTGCTGATCACCGTGCTGATCACGAAGTTCACCCTCGGCGCGTGGATCGCGATCGTCGCCATGGCCGGGTTCTTCGTGCTCATGCGCCTGATCCAGCTGCACTACGACCGGGTCGCCGCCGCACTCGTCGCCGACGAGCACGACGACGTGCTGCCCTCGCGCAACCACGCCGTCGTGCTGGTCTCCACGCTGCACAAGCCGACCCTGCGGGCGCTGGCCTACGCCCGCGCCACCCGCCCGGACATCCTCGAGGCGGTGACGGTCAACGTCGACGACTCCGAGACCAAGAGGCTCGTCGACCAGTGGCACAAGCGCGCCGTCCCGGTGCCGCTCAAGGTCGTCGAGTCGCCGTACCGGGAGATCACCCGGCCCGTGCTCGACTACGTGAAGCGGATCCGGTCGGACTCGCCGCGCAACGTCGTGACCGTCTACATCCCCGAGTACGTCGTCGGGCACTGGTGGGAGCAGGTCCTGCACAACCAGAGCGCGCTGCGCCTCAAGACGCGGCTGCTGTTCCAGCCCGGCGTGATGGTCACCAGCGTGCCGTGGCAGCTGCCGTCGTCCTCGCGCACGCGGGCGCTGTCGCCGCTGCAGGCGCCCGGCGCCTCGCGGCGCGGCTACCCCGGCATGGAGCAGCTGCCCGGCGAGCGCAGCGACGGCGCCGGGGCCGGGTCCGCCGGCCCGGCGGGCGTGGGCGGACCACGCGGGACGAAGGGGGACCGGTGAGCACCGCGACGACCACCGACTGGACCGACCGGATGCTCGAGCTGCGGATCGGGCCGGTCGCGCACGGCGGGCACTGCGTGGCCCGCGCCGGGGCCGGCGACGACGGGACCGGCGGCCGGGTGGTGTTCGTCCGGCACGCACTGCCCGGCGAGCTCGTGCACGCCGTGGTCACCGACGACCCGGGCGGGGCGTTCTGCCGCGCCGACGCGGTCGCCGTGCTGGAGGCCTCCCCGGACCGGGTCGCGCCGTCGTGCCCGTGGGCGGGCCCGGGCGGCTGCGGGGGCTGCGACTTCCAGCACGCCGGACACGACGCCCAGCGGGCGCTGAAGACGACGGTGCTGCGCGAGCAGCTCGCCCGCCTCGGCGCCGACGCCGTCACGGCGGCGGGCACCGACCTGCTCGCCGTCGAGGTCGAGGAGCTGCCCGGCGGGCCGCTCGGCTGGCGCACCCGGGTACGCCTGGCCGTCGACGACGCCGGCGTCCCCGGCCTGCGCGCGCACCGCAGCCACGACGTCTGCGAGATCGGGGACTGCCCGCTGGTCCCCGCGGGCGCGCTGCCCCCTGTCCTGCGGCAGCGGTTCCGGCCGGACTCCGAGGTCGACGTCACCGTCGGCGACGACGGCGCCGCCCGCGTCGGGTCCGGCGCCACGGTGCAGGCCGCGGGCCGCACCTGGGAGCTGTCGGCCGGCACGTTCTGGCAGGTCCACCCGGCCCTGCCCGACACACTGGCGGGGGTCGTCCGGGACTGGGCCGACGCCCCCGCGGGCGGGGTGGCCTGGGACCTCTACGGCGGCGTCGGGCTGCTGGGCTCGGTGCTGGCCGGGCAGGTGGGGGAGTCGGGCACCGTGCTCGTCGTCGAGTCGGCGCCGTCCGCGGTCGCCGACGGCGCCTCCGCGCTCGCCGACCTGCCGCAGGTGCAGTTCGTGCGCGGGCGCGCCGAGCGCGAGATCGCGCGGCTCGGGCCGGACCCGGACGTCGTCGTCACCGACCCGCCGCGGGCCGGGCTGGGCAAGGCCGCGGTGCGCGACCTCGCCGCCCGCGCCCCGCGCCGGATCGTGCACGTCGCGTGCGACCCGGCGGCCCTGGCCCGCGACCTCACGCTGTTCGCCGCCGCCGGGTACCGCGCGTCGGCGCTGCGCGCGTTCGACGCGTTCCCCATGACCCACCACCTGGAGGCCGCGGTGCTGCTGGAGCGGCGATGACGGTCGTCGCGCAGCTGTCGGACCTGCACCTGGGGGGCGGCGCCGTCGGCGGGCGGGCCGCCCGCGCCGTCGCGGCGGTGCGCGCCCTGGACCCGGCGCCGGACGTCGTCCTGGTCACCGGGGACCTCGCCGACGACGGTGACCCCGCCGCCTACGCCGCGGCCGCCGCCCTGCTCGACGGGCTCGACGCCCTGCACGTGCCCGGCAACCACGACGACCGCGACGCGATGACGGCCGCCCTCGGCCCGGTGGGGGACCGGCTGCACCGCACCGGCGGACTCACCCTGGCCCTGCTCGACACCCTGGTGCCGGGCGCCGGCCACGGCGAGCTGTCCGCGACCGCGGTGGACCTGCTCGCCGAGGCCGTCCGCGACCCCGCACCGCTGCTGGTGGCGCTGCACCACCCGCCGGTCGCCGTCGGGCACCCGCTGCTCGACGGGATCCGGCTGCGCGACCCCGGCCCGCTCGCGACGCTGCTCGCCGCCCGCGCCGACCCGACACTGGTGGTGTGCGGGCACGTCCACACCCCGCTGGCGACGACGTTCGCCGGGCACCCGCTCGTCGTCGCGCCGTCGGTGGCGCCCGCGCTGCGCTGGCCCGACGTGCCGGGCGAGGGCGGCGCCGACCCCGGACCGGCGCCGGGCGGGGTGCTGCACACCCTCGGCGACGGGCCGGTGCGCAGCCGGTTCCTGCACTGGCCGGGGTGAGGCGGGTCCACGGCCGGCGGACCTGCGTGGCCCGCTAGGATCGGCCGTCAGCCGACTACGCCGAACGCACCGGGCCCCCGTATTCCAACTGGCAGAGAAGGCGGTCTCAAACACCGCACAGTGTGGGTTCGAATCCCACCGGGGGCACCAGAGGGCGGGAGCGTCCGGGCACGTGGCCCGGGCGCGTCGACACCGACCCCGACCCCGACCCCGCACCGAGCGCCCCGCCCGTCCGTGAGCGGTGGCCGCCCCTCCATTCGGACAGGGTATTGCGTCGGCCGGGCGTGTTTCCGCACACGAAAGGCCGAAGTGGGTCGGTCCCCCCCCGGTACCGCCGGTAGCCTGGGCCTCCGCCGCAGCACACCGCACCGATCGATGAAGGAGTTCTCCGGTGACCGACAACGTTCCCGCAGAGACGCCGGCCGAGGACGGCCCGCAGCCCGGGTGGCGGGTGCTGGTCGTCGAGGACGAGGCCCTGATCCGAATGGACCTGGCCGAGATGCTCTCCGAGGAGGGCTACCAGGTCGCGGGCGAGGCCGGCGACGGCGAGGCCGCCATCACCCAGGCCCGCGAGCTGAAGCCGGACCTGGTGATCATGGACGTCAAGATGCCCAAGAAGGACGGCATCGAGGCGGCCTCGACCATCGTCGAGGAGAAGATCGCGCCGGTCGTCATGCTGACCGCGTTCAGCCAGCGCGACCTCATCGAGCGCGCCCGCGACGCCGGCGCCATGGCCTACCTGGTCAAGCCGTTCGCGCGCCACGAGCTCGTCCCCGCGATCGAGCTCGCCGTCTCCCGGTTCGCCGAGAAGAAGGCGCTCGAGGACGAGGTCGCCTCGCTGAACGAGCGCTTCGAGACCCGCAAAGTCGTCGACCGGGCCAAGGGCCTGCTGATGACCCACCAGAAGATGTCCGAGCCCGAGGCCTTCCGCTGGATCCAGCGCACCGCCATGGACCGCCGGACCACGATGAAGGCGGTCGCCGAGGCCGTCGTGGACGGGCTGGCCACGGCCAAGTCGTCCTGACCCGCGAGCACCGCCGCGACCACGGGCCCCGCCGTACGGCGGGGCCCGTGGTCGTCGGCGTGCCGGGTCAGGCGACGCCCAGGTAGGCGTCCTTGATCGCGGGGTCGGCCAGCAGCTCCGAGCCGGTGCCCGAGCGGACGATCCGGCCCGACTCCAGCACGTAGGCCCGGTGCGCGCGCGAGAGCGCCTGCTGGGCGTTCTGCTCGACGAGCAGCACGGTCACCCCCTGCTGGTTGATCTCGGAGATGATCCGGAAGATCTGGGCGATGAACTGCGGGGCGAGCCCCATCGAGGGCTCGTCGAGCAGCAGCAGCCGCGGCCGCGCCATCAGCGCCCGCCCGATCGCGAGCATCTGCTGCTCGCCGCCGGACAGCGTGCCGCCGACCTGGGTGCGCCGCTCCGCGAGCCGCGGGAACAGTTCGAAGACCCGCTCCAGGTCCCCGGGCAGCTCCTTGCGGTCCTTGCGGGTGTAGGCGCCCATGTCGAGGTTCTCCAGGACCGTCATGCCGGGGAAGATCCCGCGGCCCTCGGGCGCCTGGCCGATCCCGCGCACGACCCGCAGGTCGGCGCGCAGGGTGCTGATGTCGTCGCCGTCGAAGGTGAGGGTGCCCGCCGACAGCGGACGCAGCCCCGACACCGCCCGCATGGTGGTGGTCTTCCCGGCGCCGTTCGCGCCGATCAGGGTCACCACCTCGCCCTCCTCCACGGTCAGCGAGATCTCGTGCAGGGCCTGGATGCGTCCGTAGTGCGCGCTGACACCGGTCAGCTCAAGCAGTGCCATCGTCGGGAACCCCCAGGTAGGCGGCGATCACGGCCGGGTTCTCCCGGATCTCGGCGGGCAGCCCCTCGGCGATCTTGCGGCCGAACTCCAGCACGACGATCCGGTCGGTGACCCCCATGACGAGCCGCATGTCGTGCTCGATCAGCAGGACGGTGTAGCCGTCGTCGCGGATGGAGCGGATCAGCCCCATGAGGTCGTCCTTCTCCGCCGGGTTGAAGCCGGCGGCCGGCTCGTCGAGGCAGAGCAGCTTCGGCTCGGTGGCCAGCGCACGGGCGATCTCGAGCCGGCGCTGGTAGCCGTAGGGCAGGTTGCGGGCCTTCTCCGCGGCCCGGTCGGCGATCCCGACGAACTCCAGCAGCGCCATCGCCTTCTCGACGGCCTCGCGCTCCTCGCGCAGGTGCCGCGGGGAGCGGACCAGCGCGCCGAGCACGCTGGTCCGGTGCCGGGCGTCGGTCCCGACGACCACGTTCTCCAGCGCGGTCATCTCGCCGAAGAGCCGGATGTTCTGGAACGTGCGGGCGATGCCGAGCCGGGTGATCTGGAACCGCTGGCGGCGCCCCAGCGGGGCGCCCTCCAGCAGGACCTGCCCCGACGTGGGCCGGTAGACGCCGGTCAGCGCGTTGAAGCAGGTCGTCTTGCCGGCGCCGTTGGGCCCGATCAGCCCGAGGATCTCCCCGCGGCGGATGTCGAAGGACACGCCGTCGAGGGCGACGAGGCCGCCGAAGCGCATCGTCACGTCCTCCATCGACAGCAGGGTGTCCCCGACCGCGACGGCGATCTCCCGCTCGGGCGCGACGACCTCGGCGACGGCGGCCTCGTGGGCCGCCCGCTCCTCGGGTGTCATCCGGGCGACCTCGGCGACGATGCCGCCCTCGACGGGTTCCTGGTCGGGTGCGCTCATCGGACCGGGCCCCCGTTCGTCCCGCCGGGGTTCCCGGCGGCCTGCGCGGTCATCGGGTCGTCGGAGGCCACCTGGTCGGGCCGCCCGACGAGCCGCCGGTAGGCCTCGCGGCCGTAGGTCAGCAGCCGCTGCCGGGCCCCGAGCAGGCCCTGCGGCCGGAACGCCATGAGCACGATCAGCGCCACCCCGAAGATCAGGTACTTGTAGCCCGCCAGCTCCACGAAGCGGTTCGGGATGTAGGACACGATGAAGGCGCCGACCACGGCGCCGACCTTGTTGCCGGACCCGCCGAGCACGACCGCGGCGAGGAACAGCACCGAGGTCGGGACGTCGAACTTCTGGTTGTTGACGAAGCCGACCTGGCCGGCGAACAGCGCCCCGGACAGCCCGCCGATCGCGGCGCCGATGACGAAGGCCCACAGCTTGAACTGCACCGTGGGCACGCCCATGATCTGCGCGGCGTCCTCGTCCTCGCGGATGGCGATCCAGGCGCGGCCGACCCGGCTGCGCTCCAGGTTCCCGACCAGGACCAGGACCACGATGGTGATCGTGACGACCAGCCAGTACCAGGTGGTGCCGTCGGAGTTGGCGAACAGCGGCTGGCCCGTCGAGTCGGTCCCCGGCGGGCGTCCGACGGCCTGGAACCCGACCTGGCCCTTGAGCGGGCCGACGATCGTCGCGAGCAGCCGGATGATCTCGCCGAAGCCGAGCGTGACGATGGCCAGGTAGTCCCCGCGCAGCCGTAGCGTCGGGCCGCCGAGCAGCAGGCCCGCCAGCATCGTGACGATCATGGCCAGCGGCAGCGTCCAGAGGTAGGGGATCTTCCAGACCATCGAGTCGGGGCTGGTGAACAGGGCCGCGACGTAGGCGCCGACGGCGAAGAAGCCGACGTAGCCCAGGTCGAGCAGGCCCGCCTGCCCGACGACCACGTTGAGCCCGATCGCGAGCAGCGCGAAGCGGGCCGCGTCGAACAGCGCGATGGGGAAGTTCGTGCCCGGCTCGGTGGTGATCAGCGGGGGGTTGAGCACCGGCAGGGCGTAGAGCAGCGCGACGACCGGGACCAGCCACAGCCACTGCTGCCAGCGGGGCAGGTCGTTCCAGCGCTCGCGCAGGCCGCGCAGGCCCGCGGCGCGCGGGGGAGCGGTCGGTGCCGGGGTCGGGGTGGTGGTCATACCCGGGCCCTCCCCAGGGACTCGCCGAGGATGCCGGTCGGGCGGACCATCAGGATCCCGACCAGCACCACGAACGCGACGACGTCGGTCCACTGCGCGTTGCCGAACAGCGTCTGGCCGTAGTTGCCGATGACGCCGAGCAGCAGCCCGCCGAGCAGCGCGCCGCGGATGTTGCCGATCCCGCCGAGCACCGCGGCCGCGAAGGCCTTGATGCCGAGGATGAAGCCGCCGTTGTACTGGACGCCCGCGGGCACCTTCATCACGTAGAACAGCGCCGCCGCACCGGCGAGGATCCCGCCGATCAGGAACGTCAGGACGATGACGCGCTCACGGTTGACGCCCATCAGCGTCGCCGTGTTCGGGTCCTGCGCGACCGCGCGCAGCCCGCGCCCGAGGCGGGTGCGGTTGACGAACTGGTCGACGACGACCATCAGCAGGATCGCCGCGACGAAGATGACGATCTGCTGGCTGTCGACCGGGGCGCCGAAGACGGTGAACACCGGCTCCGGGCGGAACATGATCAGCGCGGGCTCCGGGTTCGGGCCGCGCCAGGCGAAGATCAGGTACTGCAGGGCGAACGAGGCGCCGATCGCGGTGATGAGGAACGCCAGCCGGGGCGCGTTGCGCCGTCGCAGCGGCCGGTAGGCCACCCGTTCCAGCAGGACCGCGACGGCGCCCGCCGCGAGCATCGCGACCAGCATCGCGAGGATCAGGTCCGCGATCAGCGCGATCAGCGGCAGATCGGGCGAGGACGGGCCGAAGCCCAGCGCGGCGAGGGTGAAGAACAGGGCGTAGGCCCCGACGATGAACACCTCGGAGTGCGCGAAGTTGATGAGCTGCAGGACGCCGTAGACCATCGTGTAGCCCATGGCGATCAGCGCGTAGATGGCACCGTAGGCCAGGCCGTCGACGGTGTTGGCCCAGAACTGGTCGGCGAGCGCGCCGACGTCGAAGCTGATCCAGTCCGGGCCCTGGGCGAGCACCGGTCCGATGGAGGTCAGGAGCACGGAAGTTCCTCACGGGCGTGGGCGTGCCCGCCCGCCCCGGACGTCGCGGTGGCGACGGCGGCGGAGCGGGCGGGCACGGTCGGGACGTGCGGGGACGGCGGGCCGGCCGCGGTCCGCGGCCGGCCGGGCCGCATCAGTTGCCGATCTCTCCCACGTAGACGATCTTGCCGTTCTCCACCTTGTAGCCGTAGACGGCGGTGGTGGCGAGCTCGCCGGTGGAGTCCCACTTGAACTGCTTGGACAGGCCGGCGCCGTCGTAGCCCTTGACGTAGTTCAGGATCGCGGCGCGGTCGGTGGCACCGGAGTCGATCGCCTTGAGCAGGATCGTCGCCGAGTCGTAGCCCTCCAGCGAGTAGGTGCCGGGCGCGGCGCCGTTGCTGACGGTCTTGTAGGCGTCGGCGAACTGCGGGATGAGCTCACCCGGGGTGCACGGGCAGGTGAAGAACGCGTTGTTCGACGCGTCGCCCGCCAGCTGGATGAACTGGTCGTCCTTCACACCGTCCGGGCCGAGGAAGGTGCCGGTGAAGCCGCGGTTGGACAGCTGCTGGTCCAGCGGGGCGCCCTCGGCGTAGTAGCCGGAGTAGAACACCGCCTGCGGCTGCGCCGAGACGATCTTCGAGACGACGGCGGAGAAGTCCTTCTGGCCGGTGGTGACCTTGTCCTGGCAGGTGGCGTCGATACCGGTGGACTGCAGGGCCTGGTTGGTCGCCGCGGCCAGGCCGACGCCGTAGTCGGAGTCGTCCTGGATGACGCAGACCTTCTTGGCGCCGAGCTTGCCGGCCATGAACTTCGCGGCGGCCGGTCCCTGGACGTTGTCGTTGGCCAGCGCCCGGAAGAAGGTGGTCCAGCCGTTCTTGGTCAGCGCCGGGTTGGTCGCCGACGGCGTCAGGTGGGCCAGCCCGGCCTGCTGGAAGATCGCGCCGGTCGCCTTGGACTCGCCGGAGAACGGGAGCCCGATGACGCCGAGGACGCTCTGCTCGCTCGCGACCTGGGTGACGATGCCCGGCGCGCGGTCCGGGGTGCCCTCGGTGTCGAAGCGCTTGAGCTGCACCTGGCAGCCCGGGTTGGCCTGGTTGTGCTGGTCGATCGCCAGCTGCACGCCGTTGACGATGTTGACGCCCAGCTGGGCGTTGCTGCCGGTCAGCGCGCCGGCGTAGGCCAGCGTGGTGGTCGGTGCGCACTGGGCCTTGCCGTCGCCCGCCGGGTTCGCGGCGTTCGCCGGCACCGGCAGCGTCGCGACGGCCGGGATGTCCGGGCGGTTGCCCTGCTGCTCGCCGCCACCCCCGCCCCCGCCGCCCTGACCGGCGGCGCAGCCCGAGAGGGTCAGCGCGAGTGCGACGCCGCCCGCGACGGCGATGGTGCGCCCCCGCCGGCCGGCTCCCTTGAGTCGTGATCCGAACACGTCGACCCTCCTGCTCGACCGCTCCCCCCGAAAGAGCCGGTCCCCGTACGCCAGCGCCCGTCGGGCGTGGTCGCGTCGGAAGCTAGCCCCCGCGTTGCGCAACGGAAAAGCGGTTCCGACCGGCTCTTAACCGAAGCGTGACAATGGGAGGGGAAGCGCAGGAAGAACTGATTCGGTGCGGCGACCGGAATCGTTACGACGACCGGGGTGTCGCGTCGCGCACCGGCGGGCGCGTGTCGCGGTGCAGGCAGGTGAGCCGGGCGGTGCACACGCGGCGGCCCTCGTCGTCGACGAGCACGATCTCGCTCGTCGAGGTGGACCGGCCGACGTGGATCGGTCGCGCGGTGCCGGTCACCCAGCCCGTGGTGGCCGAACGGTGGTGGGTGCAGGCCAGCTCCAGCCCGACCGGGAAGCGCTCGGGCAGCGCGTGCAGCGCCGACAG
Source organism: Pseudonocardia spirodelae (assembly GCF_037727765.1). Classification (NCBI taxonomy): domain Bacteria; kingdom Bacillati; phylum Actinomycetota; class Actinomycetes; order Pseudonocardiales; family Pseudonocardiaceae; genus Pseudonocardia; species Pseudonocardia spirodelae. Next base: position 298,911 of record NZ_JBBJUP010000002.1, read on the forward strand.
CGTCGAGCCGAGGGTCTCGGCCAGCACGCCGCTGGCGCCGCCGTGCAGCAGGCCGTACGGCTGCCGGTTCCCGGCGACCGGCATCCGGCCGACGACCTCGTCCGGGCCGGCCTTGAGGATCTCGATGCCCATCCGGTCCGTGAGCTGCTCGGTGGCGTACTCCTGGGACAGGTCGGGGAGCTGGGAGGCGTCGATCGGCACCCCGGGACCCTACGTCCCCCGGCTCGGCCGCGACCGCGCCGGCGGCGCGTCGGTGGTCACACCCGGGGGATGCGACGGCGTGCATGGTTGCCCGGGACGCCGGTTTCGCCGATCTTGGGACCGACGGCCCCGACCGATGGAGGAACGATGTCCGAACGACCGACCGCGGCCGAGGCGTGGCGGATGATGCTCGAGGGCAACGGGCGCTGGCAGCGCGACGAGCGCGAGGACCCGCGGCGCTCGGCCGAGGAGCGCGCGGCGGCCGTCGCCGGGCAGACCCCCGCGGCGATGATCCTGTCCTGCTCGGACTCCCGCGTCCCCGCCGAGCTGATCTTCGACCTCGGGCTGGGCGACCTGTTCGTCGTCCGCACCGCCGGGCAGGTCGTCGACGACGCCGTGCGCGGCACGTTGGCCTTCGGTGCCGGGGCGCTCGGCATCCCGCTGCTGGTCGTGCTGGGCCACTCCCAGTGCGGCGCGGTCAAGGCCGCGGTCGCGGTGGCCGGGGGAGCGGCGGCGCCCGCGCCCGCGACGCTGGGCGCGCTGGTGGGCGACATCGTCCCTGTCTGCGAGGGCGAGGGCGAGGCCGCCGTGGCCGGGGCGGTCGACGCGAACGTCCGCCGCGTGGTCGCGCAGCTGACCGCGGACCCGTCGCTGTCCGGCGCGGTGTGCAACAACCACCTGACGATCGTCGGGGCCCGCTACGACCTGGAGACCGGCGCGGTCGTCGAGGTCTGAGCCGCGCCGGCGGCCCGCTCAGCCGGGCCGGTGGGTCACCAGGATCGCGGTGCCGGGGAACAGCGCGCCGCGCAGCGGCGACCACTGGCCCCACACCCGCTCGTGGCCCTCCGGCCACTCCGGCTCGACCAGGTCGTCGAGCACCAGCCCGGCCGCGACGACGTCGCGGACCCGGTCGCCGACCGTGCGGTGGTGCTCGACGTAGGTGGCCCGGCCGGTGCCGTCGACCTCCAGGTAGGGGGTCCGGTCGAAGTAGGACTGGACGACGGTCAGGCCGTGCTCGCCCGGATCGTCGGGGAACATCCAGCGCATCGGGTGGTTGACCGCGAACACCCACCGGCCGCCGGGGCGCAGCACGCGGTGCACCTCGCGCATCACGCGGCGCGGGTCGGCGACGAACGGGATCGCCCCGAACGCCGAGCACGCCAGGTCGAACGAGCCGTCGGCGAACGGCAGGTGCTCGGCGCCCGCCTGCACCAGCGGGACCGCGACGCCGGTGCGCCGGTTGAGCGCCGCGGCGTGGCGCAGCATCCCGCCGGAGACGTCGAGGGCCACCGGCCGCGCACCGCGGCGGGCCAGCCAGCGGCTGCAGGGGGCGGACCCGGCGCCGACCTCCAGCACCCGCTTCCCGGCCAGTCCCGCGGCCGGCCCGAGCAGCTCCGCGGTGTCCTCGTGCAGGTTCTCCGGGCACCAGACGAAGGCGTCGTCGCCGATGTCGGCGCCGTGCTCGGCCAGGTAGTCGTCGGCGTCGGCGTCCCACCAGCGGCGGCCCGCGGCCTCGGACTCGGCGCTGCCCACCGGCCGGCGCGCGACCCCCGCGGTGCCCACGGCGTCCTCGGCGATGGAGTACTCGTCGCGGCTGCTCATGACCACCCGATCGTCGCAGTCGAACCGGCCCGTACGGATACCGGACCCGCATTGCCCGCGGGTTTCGGGGCCGCGTAGCATGTTTTCCGCACCGTGGTCAACGTGTCCGACGACCGTGCGGCGCCACTCCAGCGCCGGTCCGCGAGCGTCGCGTGCACACCGCTTCCGACCACGGGAATCGACGCCAGAGGGTGACTGTTACAACGTCACAGCTACACGTTCCAGAACCGGTGACCGCTGCTGCAGCAGCGGGACCGGCACCGACCACGCCAGAGAAATCCAACGGAGCACCCCACTACATGTCCACCGACACCACCGCCGCCCCGACCACGCCGCAGGTCGCTATCAACGACATCGGGTCGGAGGAGGACTTCCTCGCCGCCATCGACCAGACGATCAAGTACTTCAACGATGGCGACATCGTCGAGGGCACCATCGTCAAGGTCGACCGTGACGAGGTCCTGCTCGACATCGGCTACAAGACCGAGGGCGTCATCCCCTCGCGCGAGCTGTCGATCAAGCACGACGTCGACCCCGCCGAGGTCGTCGAGGTCGGCGAGTTCGTCGAGGCCCTGGTCCTCCAGAAGGAGGACAAGGAGGGTCGGCTGATCCTGTCCAAGAAGCGCGCCCAGTACGAGCGCGCCTGGGGCACGATCGAGGCCCTCAAGGAGGCCGACGAGCCGGTCGAGGGCACCGTCATCGAGGTCGTCAAGGGCGGCCTCATCCTGGACATCGGGCTCCGGGGCTTCCTCCCGGCCTCGCTGGTCGAGATGCGCCGCGTGCGCGACCTGCAGCCGTACGTCGGCCGCAAGATCGAGGCCAAGATCATCGAGCTGGACAAGAACCGCAACAACGTGGTCCTGTCCCGCCGCGCCTGGCTGGAGCAGACCCAGTCCGAGGTCCGCAGCGAGTTCCTCAACCAGCTGCAGCGCGGCCAGGTCCGCAAGGGCGTCGTCTCCTCGGTGGTCAACTTCGGTGCGTTCGTCGACCTGGGCGGGGTCGACGGCCTGGTGCACGTCTCCGAGCTGTCCTGGAAGCACATCGACCACCCGAGCGAGGTCGTCGAGGTCGGCCAGGAGGTCACCGTCGAGGTCCTCGACGTCGACCTGGACCGCGAGCGCGTCTCCCTGTCGCTGAAGGCGACGCAGGAGGACCCGTGGCGCCTCTACGCCCGGACCCACGCGATCGGCCAGATCGTGCCGGGCAAGGTCACCAAGCTCGTCCCGTTCGGCGCGTTCGTCCGCGTCGAGGAGGGCATCGAGGGCCTGGTCCACATCTCCGAGCTGGCCGAGCGCCACGTCGAGATCCCGGAGCAGGTCGTCCAGGTCGGCGACGACGCGATGGTCAAGGTCATCGACATCGACCTCGACCGGCGCCGCATCTCCCTCTCGCTGAAGCAGGCCAACGAGGGCATGACGGTCGACACCGAGTTCGACCCGACGCGCTACGGCATGGCCGCCGAGTACGACGACCAGGGGAACTACATCTACCCCGAGGGCTTCGACGTCGACTCCGGCGAGTGGAAGGAGGGCTTCGACGAGGCCCGCGCGGCCTGGGAGAAGCAGTACGCCGAGGCGCAGGCCCGCTACGACCAGCACATGGCTCAGATCCGCAAGGCCGCCGAGGCCGAGGCGGAGGGCGGCAACGAGATCGCCCCGGCCAACTACTCCTCCGGTGGCGACGACGACCGCTCCACCGGCGGCGGCCAGGCCGAGTCGGGTGGCTCGCTCGCCAGTGACGAGCAGCTCGCCGCGCTGCGGGAGAAGCTCTCCGGCGGGGCCTGATCAGCCCCCGCCGGTCCACCGGACCGGCACCTGCACCACACCGGGCCCCGGTGACCGTCACGGTCACCGGGGCCCGGCCCGTTCCGGGGCCGTCGGGGCCCGTTGCGGTTCCGGGTGACCCCGTCGGCCGTCGCCCGGCGTGTCGGTACGGACACGCCAGGTACAGGTCACGGTTCGGCCGCGTTTGGTCACGGCGCGCTCGCCGCCCGGAAGTGGATCTCGGGGGCGGCCTAGATTGGTCCCATGGCCGGCCGCACCGTCCGCCGGACACGTTCCGGCACCGCCCACACCTCCCGTCCCGCACGGTCCCGCGGTCGTGCCGCGCTCGCCGGTCTGCTGCTCGCCGGGCTGCTCAGCGGCTGCGCCACCGCCGCCGGGGACACCGGCATCGCGGTCCCGACCTTCCCGGCGGACGCCACCGGCTCGGCGCAGGCCGCGGGCCCGGTGCCGATCGCGCTGCCGACCGACTGCGCCGTGCTCATGGACCCCGAGCAGGCCGGGGCGCTGTTCGGCCAGGTCCTCGGCTCCGTGTCGGTCCAGTCGGTGCGCGGTGTGCCCGAGCCGGCCGTGAACCGCACCGAGCGCACCGCCTGCACCTACCGGGCGGGCGGCCAGGCGCAGGCGTTCGGCGGGGCCCGCAACAGCGGCCCCGTGCTCTACCAGCTCAACATCGGCCGCTACGGCGACACGGCCTCGGCGACGCGCCAGTGGCAGCTCAACACCAACGCCGAGCGGGCCGACGCCGCGGCCTCGCGCGACATCACCGTCGGCACCGTGCCGGGCGTGATCGTCGAGCGTCCCGACGAGACGACGCTCGCCCTGGTCTACGGCGTGGACACGCTGACCTTCGTGCTGCCGGTCGCGGCGCCCGGGCAGACCCGCTCGGCCGTCGAGACGCTGCCCGACCTCGCGCAGCGGATCATCCCCGCGCTCACCCCGACCCAGCCGCCGTCGGCGCGCCCGACCGCGACGCCGTCGGCCCCGCAGGCAGGCAGCGGCGCGAACGGTGGCCGCGGCACCACCTGAGTCGGTCCGCCGCGGCCCGCTACGGTGATCACGTGCTGCGGACAGGGCTGACCGGCGGGATCGGGGCGGGCAAGTCGACGGTCGCGCAGCGGCTCGTCGAGCGCGGGGCGGTGCTGGTCGACTCCGACCGGATCGCCCGGGAGGTCGTCGAGCCGGGCGGCGAGGGGCTCGCCGCGATCGTCGAGGCGTTCGGCCGCGACGTCCTCGGCCCCGACGGCCGGCTCGACCGGCCCGCGCTCGCGTCGGTCGTCTTCGGCGACGCGGCCGCCCGCCGCACCCTCGACGGCATCGTGCACCCGCTGGTGCGGGCCCGGTCCGACGAGCTCGTCGCGGCCGCCCCCGCCGACGCGATCGTCGTGCAGGACGTCCCGCTGCTCGTCGAGGGCGGGATGGCTCCGGCGTTCCCGCTGGTCGTGGTGGTCGGGCTGGACGCCGAGGAGCGGGTGCGCCGGCTGGTCTCCGCGCGGGGCATGACCGAGCAGGACGCCCGGGCGCGGATCGCCGCCCAGGCCGGTGACGCCGAGCGCCGCGCGGCCGCCGACGTCTGGCTCGACAACTCCGGCACCCCCGAGGACACCCGCCGCCGCGTCGACGCGCTGTGGGACGGGCGCCTGACCGGCTTCGAGGAGAACCTGCGCCTCGGTACGCCCGTGCCCGACGGGCCGCCGCGCCTGGTCGAGCACGACCCCGGCTGGGACGCCCAGGGCCGCAGGCTCGCCGCACGCGTCGCCGCCGCCGCGGGACGCCTGGGCCGCGGTGTGGAGCACGTGGGGTCCACCGCGGTGCCGGGCCTGCCCGCCCGCGACGTCCTCGACCTGCAGCTCGCCGTCGAGTCCCACGCCGACGCCGACGCACTCGCCGGTGCGCTGGCCGCGGCCGGCCTGCCCGCCGACCCGGCCGGTCCGGGGGCGGGCACGCTCGGGGTGCACCGCTCGGCCGACCCGGGGCGGGCCGCGGTCGTCGTGGTGCGGCTGCACGGGTCGCCGGCCTGGCAGCACGCGCTGGGCCTGCGCGAACGGCTGCGCGCCGACGACGGCGCGCGGGCGGGCTACGCCGAGCGCAAGCGGGCCGCGGCCGCCCTCTACGCCGAGGACCCCGACGCCCGCCGCTACCGCGCGCACACGGCGGCCTGGCGGAGCGACCCGGACGGGTGACTACCCCGGACGGGTGTGACGCGGAACGTGACGATCGTGCCGCGGTGAACCCGTTTCTGTAACGCCGTCCGCTCGTTGGTCGATCAGGCGGGTCAGAGGGTGTCGACACCCGGGTCCGCCGGTGTACCAGCGGGTACCCGGGGGGCGCACCGGTCGCTCCGGCGATCGGAGCAGCCGGGGGCCGCTCCGGCGGCGGCGAGGAGAGGACGCGGGGTTGAGCACTGTGGCGCAGCGATTCGGCGCGGACGGCGAGTACGCCGAGCCCGACCGCGCGTCCGGGTTCCCCCACACGGGCCAGTCGCCCTTCGGCGGGGAGCCGGCCGCCGAGGGCGTCGACCACGGCTCGTGGACCGGCGCGGAGCCCGAGGCCCCGCCGATGAGCGGCGCGGTGGTGCAGCAGCACCGCACGCTGCCGCACGGCGAGCTGCGGGCGGACTTCGGTGCGCACCTCGAGACCCACTACCCGCGTCTGGTCGCCCAGCTCTACGCGATCACGCTCAACCCGCACGAGGCGCACGAAGCCGTCCAGGACGCCTACTCGCGCGCCTGGCGCCGCTGGTCCGCGCTGCGCGCGGAGACCGCGGGCCACGAGGACGTCGCGGTCGGCTGGGTGCGGCGGGTCGCGATCCGCACGTCGATGCGGGCCCGGGTGCTGCGCCGCCGTCGCCGCCCGTCGCCGGAGGAGACCGACCCGCGCACGGGTGCGCTGCTCGAGGCGCTCGGCCGGCTCGCGCCGGTGGACCGGCGCGCGGTCGTCCTGCACCACATGGCCGGGCTGTCGACGACGGCGGTCGCGGACCTGGAGCGCGTCACCGAGCACGAGGTGCGCCGCCGGCTGGTGCGCGGCCGCGAGATCGTCACCGAGGGCATGGCCGAGGTGCTCGAGGAGATCATCGGACCGGCGGGCGGCGCGGTCGGGGGACCGCCGCCGGAGTACGGAGCGCCGCAGTACGACCTGCGTGGCGGGTACCCGCCCGCCGTCGAGGGGGGACGGGCATGAACGGATTCGCCGACATCGACCGGGAGTTCCAGCGGCTCGACGACGTGCTGGCGGCCGCGGTGCCGCTGCCCGCCGTCGACGACGTCATCGCCCGCACCGCCGGTGCCCGGCGCGCGACCTCGGCCGCGGCCGCCGCCGTGCTGACCGTGGGCTCGCTGGGCGGGATCACCGCCGTCGCGACGGCGGCCGCACCCGACGGGAGCTTCGTCGGGCCGCCGTTCGCCATCGCCGCGCCGCAGGCCTCCGGACCCACCCCCGCACCCGTCGCGACCGGCGACGCGAACGGCCTCACCACCGGCGACGCCGGCCTCCCGCCGGTGTTCGACCCGACCGCGGTCGCGACCGAGGGCGCGGCGCTCGACGGCGCCGCCCCCGCACCCGTGGCCCCCGGCACCCCCGGGGCACCCGTGGTGCCGCCGCAGCCGGGCCCGCCGCCGGTCCCGCCGCCCACCGGGGGCGGGACCACGCCGCGTCCGACCGACGAGGGCTCGCCGGAGCCGACGAAGCCCACGACGCCGAAGCCGACGCCGACCTCGCCGAAGCCGACGCCGACCGAGGACCCGACGCCGACGGACGACCCGACCCCGACGCCCACCGACGAGGGCACCCCGGAGCCGACGACGACCACCCCGCCGCCGACGACCAGCTCGGCCGCGCCCACGACGACCACGGAGCCGACCACGTCGACCACCGCTCCGACCACGTCCTCGACCGAGGAGACGACCAGCGCGGTCGGCCTCGGCCCGGGCCAGTCGCCCGCCCTCTGAGGCTCCGGGGACGCCGAGCCCGGCGCCCGGCCGGTCCGGCCGGGCGTCGCTTTCAGGACCCGTCCGGTGCGGCCTCCGGCCGGTCCCGCGGTCCCAGGTCGATCCCCAGCGAGGCCAGCCAGGCCACGTGGTCGTGGTCGTGGCGCACCAGCCCGTCGAGCACCGCGTGCGAGCGGTGCAGCGCGTACTCGCCCAGATCGGTGCCGATGAGCCCCTGGGCGACGGCGGCGACGAACTCGTCGACGTCGATCACCTCGGTGCCGCGGCCGCGCCGCACCACCAGATCCAGGTACAGGTCGGTCATGTGCAGCCGGCGCCCGTCGCGGTCGAACGCGGCCACGTCGACGTAGACGTCCTGGTCGCGCTCGTGCCCGGGCCGCCACCGCCAGTCCGACAGGCACACCCCCAGCTCCGGCAGCACCCAGGACTCGATCCACCAGGCGTTCGGCCGGGCCACGACCGGCCGGGACAGGTACAGCCCCCACGGCTCCTCGCGCAGCGTCGCGATCTCGCGCACGGTGCCCTTGGTGTCGACCTGGACGCCCCGTTCGGGGTCGAAGACCTGTCTCTTCGGCGGATGCACGGTGGATCATCCTGCCCGCCGCGGGCGGCGACGGGAAAGTGTCGGGGGTCGCTCGTACCCTGGTGTCATGGCATTCGCGACCGAGGTCCCGGGGAGCGCGGCGAACCCGGAGCAGGTGATCTCCGCCGAGCCGGGGGCCCACCCGGAGGCGGGGAGCACGCCGTCCGACCCGCCCCGCGCGCACTCCGAGCACCGCCCCGTGGGCGAGGTCGAACGCACGAACAGCCGGTTCCGCGTCGTGAGCGAGCACGTGCCCGCCGGTGACCAGCCCTCGGCGATCGCCGACCTGGACCGGCGGCTGCGCGCCGGCGAGCAGGACGTCGTGCTGATGGGCGCCACCGGTACCGGCAAGTCGGCCACCACCGCGTGGCTCATCGAGCAGCAGCAGCGCCCCACGCTGGTGATGGCGCCCAACAAGACGCTCGCCGCGCAGCTCGCGAACGAGCTGCGGGAGATGCTGCCGCACAACGCGGTCGAGTACTTCGTCTCGTACTACGACTACTACCAGCCCGAGGCCTACATCGCGCAGACCGACACCTACATCGAGAAGGACAGCTCGATCAACGACGACGTGGAGCGGCTGCGCCACTCCGCGACGATGAACCTGCTGTCGCGCCGCGACGTCGTCGTGGTCGCGTCGGTGTCGTGCATCTACGGCCTGGGCACGCCGCAGTCCTACCTCGACCGCTCGGTGGCGCTGAAGGTCGGCGAGGAGGTCGAGCGGGACCGGCTGCTGCGGCTGCTCGTCGACGTGCAGTACACCCGCAACGACATGTCCTTCACCCGCGGCACGTTCCGGGTCCGCGGCGACACCGTGGAGATCATCCCGGCCTACCAGGAGCTGGCGCTGCGGATCGAGTTCTTCGGCGACGAGATCGAGGCGCTCTACCACCTGAACCCGCTGACGGGGGAGGAGGTCGAGCAGGTCGACGAGATCCGGATCTTCCCCGCGACCCACTACGTCGCCGGTCCGGAGCGGATGGAGCGCGCCGTGCGCGACATCGAGGCCGAGCTCGAACAGCGCCTGGAACAGCTAGAGAACCAGGGCAAGCTGCTGGAGGCCCAGCGGCTGCGGATGCGCACCCAGTACGACATCGAGATGATCCGCCAGGTCGGGTTCTGCTCGGGCATCGAGAACTACTCGCGCCACATCGACGGCCGCGCCGGCGGCACCGCCCCGGCCACCCTGATCGACTACTTCCCGGACGACTTCCTGCTCGTCATCGACGAGTCGCACGTGACCGTGCCGCAGATCGGCGGCATGTACGAGGGCGACATGTCCCGCAAGCGCAACCTCGTCGAGTACGGCTTCCGGCTCCCGTCCGCGGTCGACAACCGACCGCTGACCTGGGAGGAGTTCGCCGACCGGATCGGGCAGACGGTCTACCTGTCCGCGACGCCGGGGCCGTACGAGCTCAACCGCACCGGGGGCGAGTTCGTCGAGCAGGTCATCCGGCCGACCGGCCTGGTCGACCCCGAGGTCGTCGTGAAGCCCACCAAGGGCCAGATCGACGACCTGGTCGCCGAGATCCGCGACCGCACCGAGCGCGACGAGCGGGTCCTGGTCACCACGCTGACCAAGAAGATGGCCGAGGACCTCACCGACTACCTGCTCGAGCTCGGCATCAAGGTCCGCTACCTGCACTCCGAGGTCGACACGCTGCGCCGGGTCGAACTGCTGCGCCAGCTGCGCTCCGGCGAGTACGACGTGCTGGTCGGCATCAACCTGCTCCGCGAGGGCCTCGACCTGCCCGAGGTCTCGCTGGTCGCGATCCTCGACGCGGACAAGGAGGGCTTCCTGCGCTCGGGCACGTCGCTGATCCAGACGATCGGCCGCGCGGCCCGCAACGTCTCCGGCCAGGTCCACATGTACGCCGACAGGATCACCGACTCGATGCGCTACGCGATCGACGAGACCGACCGGCGCCGCGCGAAGCAGGTCGCCTACAACACCGAGCACGGCATCGACCCGCAGCCGCTGCGCAAGAAGATCGCCGACATCCTCGACCAGGTCTACCGGGAGGCCGAGGACACCGAGTCGGTCCCGGTCGGCGGATCGGGCCGCAACGCCTCGCGCGGCAAGCGGGCGGCGGGGGAGAGGGGCCGTGCCCCGGCGCCCGCGGGCAGCTCCGGCGTCCCGGCCAAGGACACCGCCGGGATGCCGCGCGCCGAGCTGGCCGACCTCATCCAGCAGATGAACGACCAGATGCTCACCGCCGCACGGGACCTGCAGTTCGAGCTCGCCGCCCGGCTGCGCGACGAGATCGCGGACCTGAAGAAGGAGCTGCGGGGCATGGACGCGGCCGGGGTGCGGTAGGGGCGGGTCCGCGGCGGGGCGGCGTGAGGGTCCCGCTACCGTGTCCCACCGTCGTCCCTGTCGGCCGCCGGGCGCCCCGCCCGTCGCGCGGCCCGCACCCCGCCCGGCCGTCGCCCCCGGAGGAGCCCCGCGTGACCGTCATCCGCACCACGCCCGACCCGGACGTGCCCGCCGCACCCGGCGGTGGCGCCGCGCTCGTCGGCAGGCTGCGGACGGCGGCCCTGTCGTGGTGGACGCTGGTGGCCACGGTGCCGCTGCTGGCCGGGGCGCTGTACTGGTCCTGGATCCGGCTGCTGGACTACGCGCTGGACCTCGACATCTACCGGATCGGCGTCCAGGTGTGGCTGGCCGGCGGCGACATGTACGGCACGCTGCCGCCGCCCCTGCACGGCCCGGTCCTGCCGTTCATCTACCCGACGTTCGCCGCGATCACGATGGTGCCGCTGGCCGTCGTGCCCTACCCGGTGGCGTTCACCGCGCAGTTCGTGGCCTCGGTGCTGTCGCTGGCCGTCTGCATCGCGCTGTCGATCCGGGTGGCCTGGCCGGCGGGACGGTGGCGCGCGCCGGTGGTGCTCGGGGTGCCGGTCCTGGCCGCGGCGCTGCTGATGGAGCCGGTCGCGCAGACGTTCGCGTTCGGCCAGATCAACCTCGTGCTGATGCTGCTGGTCCTGGCGGACCTGCTCGCGCCGCGCACCGTCTGGCCGCGCGGGCTGCTGCTCGGCCTGGCCGCGGCCATCAAGCTCACCCCCGGCGGGTTCGTGCTGTTCTTCCTGGTCCGCCGGGACTGGAAGGCCGCCGCCGTCTCGGTCGTGACGGGGATCGTCGCGACCGGCATCGGGTTCCTGGTGGACGCCGACTCGTCCTACCGCTACTGGTTCGTCGGCGGCCCCGCCGCCGGGGTGAGCGGGTCGACGTTCTTCTCCAACGAGACCGTGCAGGCGGTGCTGGCCCGCCAGGAGGTCCCCGACCCCTGGTTCCACGTCCTGTGGCTGGGCATCGTGGCCGTCCTGCTGGCGCTGGCGGTGCCGATCATCCGGCGCACCGAGCCGGTGATCGCGATGGCGGCCACCGCGGCGGTCGTGCTGATGGCGACGCCGACGGCGTGGTCGCACCACTGGGTGTGGGTCGTCCCGGCGCTGGTCGGTGCGGTGCTCGCCGCGATCTTCTACATCGCGCCGTTCCGCTGGATGCCCAACGTGTGGGGCGTCGAGGTGAAGTGGAGCCTCTGGGAGCAGTTCCTCGGGGCCAGCTACGTCATCCCCGCCGCGATCTGCCTGGGTCTGGGCTGCTGGTACGTGACCCGCGGCCCGGGCCGCCCCGGCGGCCCGCAGGCCCCGCGTCCCGAACGGCTGTGCGTCGGTTCCTGACCGTCCCGCGAGGTCCGGCGCCGGGATCGGCCGCGGCCTATGGCGCGGCCCACACGGGCCCGCCTACTGTGGGGGCCGGAGGTGCCGGTGGACCCAGTCGACGACGACCGGAACCGGGCGGGGGTCTGCGCCGTCCGCCCGGGGACCGACCTCGGTCGCCATGCGCGGATGCTCTCGCGCCTGCACGACGCCGTCCTGTCCGGCGACGCGCGTCCCGGCGACGCCGCCCGCGCACGCCGGCTCGTCACCCGCTCCTGGGACCGGGTCCGCGCCCAGGGTGTCGACCCCGACGCGGGTGAGCCGCCCGGCCCGCTGGACGCCGCCGTCGTCGAGCAGCGGCGGTCCACCTCCCCGCTCGCGCCGGTGCTGCCCGCGCTGCGCTCCGCGCTGACCTCCGTCGCCGAGGACGCCCGCCACGTCATGGTCGTCTGCGACGCCGACGGCGTGCTGCTCTGGCGGGAGGGCTCCACCGCGGTGCGCCGTCGCGCCGACGCTCTCGGCTTCACCGAGGGCGCCGAGTGGTCCGAGCAGTCGGTCGGCACCAACGCCATCGGTACCGCGCTCGCCGAGGGCGGTCCGGTGCAGATCTTCTCCGCCGAGCACTTCGTCCGCAGCCACCACGGCTGGACCTGCACCGCCGCCCCCGTGCACGACCCGCGCAGCGGTGAGCTGCTCGGCGTCGTCGACCTGTCCGGACCCGCGGAGACCATCCACCCCACGACCGTCGCGCTCGTCAGCACGGCCGTGCGGCTGGCCGAGGCGGGCCTGTGGCAGCGCCACGAGGCGCGCCTGGACGCCCTGCGCACCATCGGTGCCCCGATGCTGGCCGGGAGCAACGGGCCCGGCCTCGTCGTCGACGACCACGGCTGGGTCGCGGCCGCAAGCGGCCTGCCGGGCGTCGAGCGGGTCGCCGCGCCCGTCGCCGAGCGGCTCATCGCCGTCCACGGGCTGGGGCCCTGCCTGCCCGAGCCGGTCCCCGGCGGATGGCTGCTGCGCCCGGCCTCCGGCGGGTCGGCCCGGATGCGGCTGCGCCTGGACCTCGACGCCCGCCCGCCGCAGGCCGTCGTCGAGGGCACCACCCGCTGGGTGCACCCGCTCTCCACCCGGCACGCCGAGGTCCTCGTCCTGCTCGCCCGCGCCGGGGCCGCCGGCCTCGACGCGGCCGCACTGTCCGACGGGCTCTACGGCGACCGTGCGCACCTGGTCACCGTGCGCGCGGAGATGTCGCGGCTGCGGCGCAACCTGGGCGGCATCCTGCTGGCGCGGCCGTACCGGATCGCGCCGGAGGTCGAGCTGGACCTGCGCGGCCTGGCGCACAGCCGCGTCGTGCGCGACTCCACCGCACCCGGCGTGGCGGCGCTGCGCCGCGACTGAGCCCCGGCTGCAACCGGTCTGCAACGGTGGCCGTGAGCCGGGTCACTCCGGTGGACTCGGTCGCGGCGGGAACGACCCGCCGCGCGGACCGGCCGTCCGCGCCTGCGATGTGGGAGGCCGACATGGGTGTCGCCGTGGTCACCGGAGCCGGACGCGGGATCGGGCGGGGGATCGCCCTGCGCCTCGCGCGCGACGGGCACGCGATCGCCGTCAACGACCGGGACGCGCACGGCGCCACCGCCGTCGCCGAGGAGATCGGTGCCGCCGGCGGCACGGCCGTCGCCTACCCGGCCGACGTCACCGACCCGGACGCGGTCACCGCGATGTGCGCCCAGGTCGCCGACGAGCTCGGCGGGCTCGACGTGATGGTCGCCAACGCCGGGATCGCCCAGGTCAAGCCGCTGCTCGAGGTCACCCCCGACGACCTGCGGACGATCTTCGACGTCAACGTGTTCGGCGTCGTCTACTGCCTGCAGGCCGCGGCCCGCGTCATGATCGACCGGGGGACCGGCGGGAAGATCGTCAGCGCCGCGTCGATCGCCGGGCACCAGGGCTTCGACATGCTCGGCCACTACTCCGCGACCAAGTTCGCCGTCCGCGCGCTCACCCAGGCCGCGGCGAAGGAGCTCGCCCCGCACCGGATCACCGTCAACGCCTACTGCCCGGGCATCGTGGGCACCGACATGTGGGACCTCATCGACGCCGAGATGGGCGCCCGCAGCGGCGCCGGCAAGGGCGAGACCCTCAAGCAGTACGCCGCCGGGATCCCGCTGGGCCGGGTGCAGACCGCCGACGACGTCGCGGCCTTCGTCTCCTACCTCGCCGGTCCCGACTCGGACTACATGACCGGACAGGCCGTCATGATCGACGGCGGCGTCGTGATGGTGTGAGCCGGCGGGGCCGGGCCGCTGCGCCGCGGCGGCCCGGCCCTCAGCTGGTGATGTCCTTGCGCTGGAACCGCCAGGCCGCCAGCGCGAGGAACAGCGTCGCGTAGCAGACCGCGGAGAACGCGCCGTAGGTCATCTCCGACCAGTCGACGTCGGTCGCCAGCAGCGCCGACCAGGCGTCGCCGTAGTGGGTCGGTAGGACGTCGCGGACGGCGCCGAGGTCGGTGATCTGGTCGATGATCTGGGAGACGATCGAGGCCATCACCGCGCCGCCGACCGCGCCCAGCGGGGCGTCGGTGCCGACCGAGAGCAGCAGTGCCAGCCCGGCCACCCAGCTCAGCTGCACGGTCACGTACACGGCGCCGAGCAGGACCCGGCCGACCGCCGTCCAGAACGGCAGCGACTCGCCGATCGGGGACACCAGGTCCCCGGTGCCGTACGCGAGCGCCCCGACCACCAGCGCCGCGACCGGGAGCAGCAGCAGCGCCGCCACCGACAGCAGGGCCGCGACGACGGCCTTCTGCCGCAGCAGCCGCGCCCGCGGCACGGGGACGGCCAGCAGGTAGCGCAGCGACGCCCACGAGGCCTCCGAGGCCACGGTGTCGCCGAAGAACAGCGCCACCAGCACCACCAGCAGGAAGCTCGCCGAGGCGAACAGCGTGAACACGGCGAAGTTCGCGGCGCTGCCCGACGCCAGGTCCACCAGGCTCGGCCCGCGCGCACCCGGCTCGCCGCCGCCGATGGAGAACGCCGCCCACAGGATCACCGGCATGGCCACGACCAGCGCGAACGCGACCTGGGTGCGGCGGCGCTGCAGCTGGCGGACCAGCTCGGTGCGCAGCGGCATCGTCCGGCCCGGGACGGCGGGCGGCGCGGCCGTCCCGTCGACGAGGTCGCCGACGTGCCCGCGCCGGGTGGAGAGCTGACGCTCGTCGCTCATCGGGTACCCCCCACGTCACGGCCCTCCGGGCCGACCAGTTCCAGGAACGCGTCCTCCAGCCGCCCGCGCGGGCCGGCCGCGCTCACCGCCACCCCGTCGCCGACCAGCGCGGCGACGGCGGCCGCGCGCGCGGTGCCGTCGAGGTGCGCGTGCACGACCCCCGGCTCGTCGCCGGTGACGACGTCGCTCACCCCGTCGAGGGCGGCCAGCACCGTCGCGGCGCGGGCGGTGTCGTCCACGGTGAACGACGAACCGCCGCCCGCCGCCATGAGCTCGGCGACCGTGCCGGCCGCGACGACCGTGCCCCGGTGCATGACGACGACGTCGGTGCAGGTCTGCTCCACCTCCGACAGCAGGTGGCTCGACACGAGCACGGTGCGCCCGCCGGCGGCGTAGCGGCGCAGGAGCTCGCGCATCGCGTGGATCTGGGGCGGGTCGAGCCCGTTGGTGGGCTCGTCGAGGATCAGCAGCTCGGGCAGGCCCAGCATCGCCTGCGCGATCGCGAGGCGCTGCCGCATCCCCTGGGAGTAGGTCCCGACCCGGCGGTGCACCGACTCGCCGAGACCGGCGATCTCCAGGGTCTCGCCCATCCGGGCCTGCTCGGGCGGGCGGCCGGTCGCCTCCCAGTACAGCCGCAGGTTCTCCGCACCCGACAGGTGCGGCAGGAACCCGGGGCCCTCGACGAACGCGCCGATCCGCGACAGCACCGCCCCACCCGGGCGGATCGGGCGCCCGAACGCCCGCATCGTCCCGGCGGTGGGGCCGATCAGGCCCATCAGCATCCGCAGCACGGTCGTCTTGCCCGCACCGTTCGGGCCGAGCAGGCCCAGCACCGCGCCGCGGGACACGGTGAACGTCACGTCCGACACCGCGGCGAAGCCGTTGCGGTAGGTCTTCGCGAGGCCCGCGACGGCCAGCGGCGGCGCGTCCGCGGCGCCCTCCTCGTCGTCGGGCTCGCCGCGACGCGACCGGGCACGGGCGACGAGCCACGCGGCCAGCGCGGCGGCCAGCACCGCGACGATGCCGAGCACCGGCCACAGCGGCACCGTCCCGGCGGACTCGGTGCGGCCGGGGACCTGCGGCACCGCCAGCGTCGCGTCGCCGGCGAGCCCGACCCGCCAGACCGCCGGGTCGACGCCGGAGTCGTAGCCCTGGTCGGTGGTGGCCAGCTGCACCAGCAGCCGGCTGCCCGCCTGCACCGGGGCGACGACACCGGGCAGCGTGACCGTCACCTCGGCGGCGCCCTGCGCGGGCACGGTCACCCGCAGGGGGGCGACGGCGTTGCCGAGCAGCGTGCTGCGCCCGTCCGGGGTCAGCGCGGTGACCGAGGCGAACAGCACCGCCGTCTCCGGTGCGGGCCGGCCGGGCACCCGCGACACGGCCACGGTGACCCGCGGCGCCCCCGACGGCTGCAGCGCGTCGGCCACGGGTGCGGTCTCGAAGCGTGCCGACTGGCCGGGCGTGGTGAGCCCGGACAGGCCGCCGAGCGACCCGAGCGAGCCGAGCGCGGACCCGAGCCCGGGCAGCGAGGTGATCGCGGCCGGGTTGCCGCCCGGCGGGTGCACGACCGTCTGGTCCCCGCCGCTGAGCGGCAGGGCGGTCGCCGGGGTGGGGCCGGGGCCGGTCAGGCCGGGGTAGCTCCCGGCGAGCACGGTGCGCCCGGTCGGGGTGTCCCCGCGGGTGCGGACGGTGCTGCGGACCTGGTACGCGAACGGCGCCTCGGCGAGCCCGCCGGTCGCGCCCTGCGCGGCGGGCAGGCCGCGCAGGTGCTGGTCGAACCAGTCCGCGATGCGGGCGCGGACCTCGGAGTCGGGGCCGCCGCCGTCGTGGCCGCCGGCGAACCACAGCACCGAGACCGGTGTGCCGTTCGCCGCGATCTGGCGGGCGTTGGCGTCGGCCTGGTCGAGACCGAACAGGGTGTCCTGCTCGCCCTGCACGAGCAGGGTGGGGGCGGTGATGCGGTCGGTGACCGTCGCGGGGGAGGAGCGGCGCAGCAGCGCGGCCAGCTCGGCGGAGACGCGCCCGGTGCGCGCGGCCTCGGCGTAGGCGGTGCAGACGTCGCGTGCGAATCGGCCGCACACCGGGTCCGGCGCGGGCGTCGCCGCTGCCGCCGCCGCGGAACCGCTCGTGCCCGCCCCGGACCCGGCACCGGAGACGGGGGCGCCCGCCGCGGTCCCGGCTCCCGAGGCGCCGGCACCCGACCCGGCTCCCGAGGCGCCGGCACCCGACCCGGCTCCAGAGGAACCGGCGCCCGACCCGGCCCCGGAGCCGCCGGAGTCGCCGGAGCCGGAGCCGAAGCCGGACCCCGACCCGTCGGACCCGGACCCCGACCCGCCGGTCCCGGACCCGGACCCGCCGGTGTCCCCGCCCGCGGGAACCCGCCCGCCGGACCCGAAGAACACCCCGGCCCAGCCGCTCTTGAACACCCCGTCCCCGGCACCCGCGCCCGCGGCCGGGGTGCCCGGCAGCGCCGACCCGGCCGGGACGGCGTTGTTCGGGAACAGCGCCTGACCCAGGTCGTTCCAGGTGATCACCGGGGCGATCGCGTCGACCCGCCGGTCGTGGCCGGCCAGCAGCAGCGCCAGGCCGCCGCCGTAGGAGCCACCGGTCACCCCGACCCGTGGGTCGCCCGCCGCGTCGCGCTGCACGTCCGGGCGCTGCGCGAGCCGGTCCACCAGCCGCGACGCGTCGGCGACCTCGCGGTCGGGGTCGTCGAGCCCGATCGTCCCGCCGGAGTCGCCGAAGCCCCGCGCGGTCCAGGTCTGCACGACGTAGCCGCGGGCGGCCAGCTCGCGGGCGTCGGAGTCGACGGAGGCCCTGCTGCCGCCGAAGCCGTGCGCCACCAGCACCGCGGGCGCCGGCGACGCCGCGGTGGCCGACGCGGGGACGTAGAGCGCGGTGTCGAGGTCGACCGTGCCGGGCTCGCCGGGCCCGGCCGGCACCGCGACGCGTTCCTCGGTGACGGCGACCGCGCCGCCGTCGGTGACCGCGGCGGGGGCGGCGGGGCCGGGTGTCGCGGCGGACGCCGCGGGCGCGCCGGCGAACACCAGCGCGGCGGTCAGGGCGGCCACGATCGGGGGGCGGACCCACCGGGCCCGGGAGGGGACGTGCACCTCCTCGAAACTACGCAGATCGCCGGGACCGCGCCGCCGGGCCCGCGCCGGTGTCCGCACCGTCACGCGCCGGTGCCCGCACCGTCACGCGGCGGTCCGTCCGCGCCCGAACCGGTCAGCGCGGGATGAACGTCGCGCGAACGGCGGGCGGCCCCCGGGTGTCGCCCCGCGTTCACCCCTCGTTCCACCGTGAAACGCTCGCCGGTCGTGCGGGCGGGGCAGCGTCGCCGTCCGTGAGCGTGAACCCCACCGGTGAGACCCCCGGCGTCGGCGTGCCGCGGGCGTTGGCCGCCGACATGACCGTCGCCGACCAGCAGGACTGGCTGGCCGCCTTCCTTCGCCGCCACCCGGTCAGCCGCCGCAGCGCCCTGCGCGGCGGGGCGGGCGTGCTGGCCGGCCTGGCCGCGTCGGGCTCGCCCTGGGCCCGCGGGGTCGCCGCGGCCGCCGCGCCGGCACCGGTCACCGTCGTCGGGCGCCACCTCGCCTACGGCCCGGACCCGGCCCGGTCCATGTCGTTCACCGGGGAGCTCACCGCGGCCCCGCCCGCCGCGCGGATGGTCGTCGACGTCGGCACCGACGCCGGTTTCGGGCTCACCCTGCCGGTGCAGGTGCGGCCGCTGCAGAGCCTCGTCCCGCAGGCCGGCGGCGGGCTGCGCGGCACGCAGCAGTGGTTCGCCCACGCCCGCGCCGACGCCCTGTCCCCGGGTACCCGCTACCTCTACCGGTTCCGGATCGCGGGCAGCGGCGGCGCCGAGACCGTCACCGCGACCAGCACGTTCCGCACCGCCGTCCCGACCGGTACGCGGCACCGCTTCACCTTCACCGCCTTCGCCGACCAGGGCGTGAGCACCGGCGGCGAGCCGAACGCCTACAAGCCCGACGACGCCCGGCGCAGCCCGGCGCCGTCGGAGGCGCTGACCGCGCTCGTCGCCGCGGACGCGCCCGCGTTCCACCTGCTCGCGGGCGACATCTGCTACGCCGACCCCTCCGGCGCGGGCATGCCCGCCCTGAACGGCGCCCCGCGCGACGACGAGGCGCACGACAGCTTCGACCCGACGGTCTGGAGCACCTACTTCGCCGCGATCGAGCGCTCCGCGGCGTCGACGCCGTGGATGTTCGCCACCGGCAACCACGACATGGAGGCGCTCTACGACCTGAACCGGGCCGACGGACCCGCCCACGGCTACGCCGGGCACACCGCCCGCCTGGCACTGCCCGGCACCGGCCCGCGGGGCTGCCCGTCGGTCTACGCGTTCACCCACGGCACCGTCGGCGTCGTCAGCGTCGACGCCAACGACCTGTCCACCGAGATCCCGACCAACGCCGGCTACTCCGGCGGCACCCAGCTGTCCTGGCTGGAGCGCACACTCGCGGGCTGGCGCTCCGACCCGCGCATCGAGTGGATCGTGCTGTTCTTCCACCACTGCGCCTTCGCCACGTCGGGTTCGCACGCCTCCGACGCCGGGGTGCGCCGCGCCCTCGCGCCGCTGTGCGACCGCTACCGGGTCGACCTGTGCGTGCAGGGGCACAACCACCAGTACGAGCGCACCGACCCGATCCGCGACGGCCGTCCCACCCGCCCCGCGCCGGACCGCTCGACCGTGCACCCCGAGACCGACGGCACCACCTACGTCTGTGTCGGCTCCGGCGGCCGGCCCCGCTACCGCTGGCAGCCGGGGGAGACCGACAGCTACCGCGGCCACGAGAGCGAGCAGGCCCCGGTCACGAGCTTCCTCGCCGGGCCGGACGAGCAGAAGCAGCCGGAGACGGTGACGTGGTCGCGGACCCGCTACCTCGGCTACGCCTACCTGCGCTGCTCGGTGCAGCCCGGATCCGGCGGTGCCGACTCCCGGCTCCTGCTGCGCGCGGTGACCGACCGCGGTGAGGAGATCGACGCGGTGCACCTGCACCGCCGTCCGCGACGCTGACCGCGAGCGGACGAAACGGACTCCAAGGACGAAAGGCGCCACCGACCGGGTGCGGTCGGGTGCGCTGGGTCACCCACGCTCGCGGTGCAACGGTGCACGGGGGAGACTGTCCCGAAACCGCAGGGGAGTATCCCTACCGCGGTGGTGTCGTCAGCACGGTGTCGTCGCGAGCGTGGTTCGCGGGCGGACCCGGCACCACCGGCCACGTCCGGCCCGCAGGGCACGTGGCGGGAGAGACCTCGGGCCGTCTGTCGCTGCCCTGGTCTGGAGGATCCCCGTGAACGTGCCCCTGTGGGTATGGCTGGTCACCATCGTCGGGTTCGTGCTCGTCATCGGCGCGGACCTGTGGCTCAACGACCACAAGCCGCACGCCGTCACCCTCGGCGAGGTGACCCGCTGGGTCGTCTTCTACGTGGCGCTCGCGGTCGCGTTCGGTGTCGGCGTCTGGCTGCTCGCCGGCGGGACCTACGCCGGCGAGTTCTTCGCGGGCTACCTGACCGAGTACTCGTTGTCGGTCGACAACCTGTTCGTCTTCCTCATCATCATGTCCGCGTTCAAGGTGCCGGTGGTCCACCAGCACCGGGTGCTGCTGGTCGGCATCGTCATCGCGCTGATCATGCGGAGCATCTTCATCGCCGCCGGTGCCGCGGTCATCGACCGCTTCAGCTGGGTGTTCTTCCTGTTCGCCGCCTTCCTGGTCTACACCGCGATCTCGCTGGTCAAGCAGGCCGCCGGCGGCGAGGACGAGGAGTGGAAGGAGGGCCGGGTCCTGCGCTGGGTCCGCAAGGCCTTCCCGGTGACCGACGACTACCACGGTGCGAAGACCACCGTGCGGATCGACGGCAAGCGCTGGCTGACCCCGATGCTGATCGTGATGATCGCGATCGGCGTCACCGACATCATGTTCGCGCTCGACTCGATCCCGGCGATCTTCGGCCTGACCCAGGAGCCGTACCTGGTGTTCACCGCGAACGCCTTCGCACTCATGGGCCTGCGCCAGCTCTACTTCCTGCTCGGCGGGCTGCTGAACAAGCTCGTCTTCCTGTCCTACGGTCTGGCCGTCCTGCTCGCGTTCATCGGCGTGAAGCTCGCCCTGCACGCGCTGCACGAGAACGAGCTGCCCTTCATCAACGGCGGGCAGCCGGTCCCGGTGCCCGAGGTCGGGATCGGGCTGTCGCTGGCCGTCATCGTCGGCGTCCTGGCGGTCACCACGGTCACCAGCCTGGTCGCGGTCCGGATGAGGCCCGAGCTGGCCGAGCAGAGCAGCGCGATCACCGCGCCGCCGCTGGCCCGGACCAAGGAGGAGGCGGCCCGGCTCGCCGAGGAGGACGAGAAGGCCGACCACCACGTCTCCGCCCCGAAGGGCGACTGAGCGCCCGGCCGGTCAGGCCGCGCGGCCGGCCGGTGCGCCGGTCCGCGCGGCGCTGCCGGTCGGCTCGCGGGGCACCAGCAGCATGAGCAGCGCTCCGGCCACGGCCAGCGCGGCCATCACGACGAAGCCGCTGGAGAAGCTGCCCGTCCCGGACACGATGAAGCCCATCACGCTGGGCGCGACGATCCCGGACGCCGCGAACGCCGCGTCGGCGAAGCCGGCCGCACTGCCGGGCTGGTCCGGGGCCGCGTCGATCGACGCGACCCACCAGATGCCGCCGGTCACGAAGCCGAAGCCGACGCCGAGCGAGATCGAGATCAGCGCGACGGTCAGCGTCGGCGCCACCGCGAGCGGGATCAGCGAGGCCCCCGCCAGCAGCAGCGCGACCCCCATCACCGCGAACCGGGTGCGGATGCGCGGGCTGCGACGGTAGATGCGGTCGATCACGACGCCGCCGGCGAGCGCACCGACGATGCCCGCCGCCCAGGGGGCGATCGCGAACGCACCGGCCTGGCGGACGCTCATGCCGTAGGCGTCGGACAGGAACGAGGGCAGCCAGTACATGAAGCCCCAGAACATGAACCCCCAGGCGAAGTAGCCACCCGCCACGACCCAGAGGTTGCGGTTGGTGAGCAGCGGACGCCAGCGCACCGGTGCCCGTCCGGCGCCGGCCCCGCTCTCCTGGCCCGCGGCGATGAGGGCCCGCTCGGCGGCGTCCACCCGCGGCGACTCCTCGGGCAGGTCGCGCAGCAGCACCGCCGCGAGCGCCGCCCAGGCCACGCCGAGCAGGGCGAGGGTCCAGAACATCCCGCGCCAGCCGACCAGGTCGGTCAGCCAGGTCAGCAGCGGCCCCGCGACGAGCAGGCTGCCGGACACCGCGACGCCGCCGCAGAGCGCGAGCGCGACGCCCCGCTCGCGGATCGGGAGCCACCGGCTCACCGTGCGCGTCGCGGCCGGGAACGCCGGGGCCTCGGCGACGCCCAGCAGCAGCCGCACGACGAGCAGCCCGGCGAACGAGCCGGCGACCGGGATGAGCGCGGTGGTCACCGAGAACAGGGCCACCGCGACCAGCAGGACGCGGCGGCAGCCGAAGCGGTCGACCAGCGGGCCGGACAGGAAGGCGGCCACCATGTAGCCGACCGAGAAGACCGAGCTGATGATGCCGTACTGCGCGGTCGTGATGCCGAACGCGGACTCCAGCGGGCCGACCGCGTAGGAGACCGCGCTGCGGTCGAGGTAGTTGATGACGATGAGACCGACGATCAGTCCCAGCGTCACGAAACGGAACCGTGTGCCCATGGGGGTGCCTCGAATCCGGCGGAGCCACCCGCTCCGTCGGACGGAGCCGGGCGGGACGCCATTGTCGCCGTGGAAGGTGGTGCCGGGTCCCGCCCGCGGGGGCGGCCCGTCGTGCGGGTGTGTCAGCCGGGTGCGCCGGCCGACGTCGCGGCCCGGATGCCGGCCATCACCTCGGTGACCGGCCGGTCGTCGCGCAGGTCCCACAGGCTCGCGACGACGGCCTCGGCCGTGTCGGCGCCGACCGCCCGCCGGGCGTTCGTGGTGAACTTGGCCGCGAGCTCGTCGGCGGACAGCGGCCGCTGCGGGCCCCCGCGGTTCTCGCGGACCCGTTCGGTGACCGAGGTCCCGTCGTGCAGCTCCGCGGTCAGCACCGCGGGGAACTGGTGCGGGAACCCGCGGGTCGCCTCGTCGTCGGCGACGACGCGGACCCGCGCGGCCAGGTCGAGCCGCCGCGGGTCCGCCGCCGCGGCGTCGGTGAAGTCCTCGTGGGACACGCCGAGCCCGCCGCCGCCCAGCAGCGCCGCGGCCACGGTGTACGGGCCGGAGAACGCGGCGTGGTACCCCGAGCGCGGGTGCCGCTTCTCCTCCAGCGGCTCGGCGATGGTGCGCAGGACGGGCGCCGGGACCCCCAGCACCAGCCCGCGGACGTCGTCGGCGGTGACGCCCTGCGCCCGCAGGCGCAGCGCGGCGTCCACCCCGGCGTGGGTGAAGTGGTTGCACGGGTAGGGCTTGAAGAAGACGCCGGGGGTCTCCCAGGTCTCGCCGAGCCCGTCGACGACCCGCTGCGGGTGCGTCCGCTCCCCGCAGAAGGCCCGGAGGAACCCGAACCGGCCCTCGATGACGGTGGGGGGCCCGGTCAGGCCGTGCCGGGCCAGGTCGGCGGCCACCACGCCGCCGTGCGCCGCCCAGCCGCAGTGCACCCGCTTCACCGTGCCGCCCGTGCGGTTGGCCTCGATGACGCCGGCGCCCATGCTGGCGGCGATGCCGACGACCGAGGTGAGCCGGTCGGCGTCGAGCCCCTGCAGCATCCCGGACGCGACGGCGGCGCCGACCGTCCCGCAGATGGCGGTCGCGTGCTGGCCGTGCTCGAAGAACACCGAGTTGCCCAGGTCCTCGTCGTAGCCGGCCATGCCCAGGCGGCAGGTCACCTCGATGCCCACCGCGGCGGCCGCGAGCAGCGCCCGCCCGCCCGCGCCGGTGCGCTCGGCGGTCGCCAGCGCCGCCGGGACGACCGCGGCCGACGGGTGCAGGACCGAGGGCAGGTGCGTGTCGTCGAAGTCGAGGCTGTGCGCGAGCGTGCCGTTGACCAGGGCGGCCGACGGCGCGGGCACCCGCTGCGGGAGCCCGATCGCGGTCGCCGCCTGCGCCCCGCCCCACTCGGCCGCGACGGCCGTGGCGATCGCGGCCGGTTCCTCGCCGGTGGCGGCGAGGGAGTTGCCGACGACGTCGACGATCCGCCGGACCAGGTCGTCGGCCAGGTCGTCGGGCACCCCCCGGGCCGCGAGGCCGGCGCCGACCTCGCCGATCCGCTGGGCCGGTGTGCGGGTCCCGGTGGTGGTGCTCATGCCGGCACCACCGCGACCGGCCGGACCGGGGCCCCGGTCCCGCCCACGATCCGCAGCGGCGTGACGACGGCGAGGAACTCGCCGAGCCCGGCCTCGGCGCCGTCCTCCAGGGCCAGGTGCTCGATGATGTGGATCCCGTGCTCGACCAGCAGGACGCGGTGCACGGGCAGCACCCGGTGCCCCGCCCCGGGCGGGATCTGCTCGTAGGCGGTGGTGTCCGCGCCGGTCGCGACGACCCGGCGCTCGGCCAGCCAGCGGGCGGCCTCCTCGGTCGGGCCGGGGACGCCGGACTCGCGGCCGACGTAGGCGACCGGGTCCGCGAACAGCCTGCCCCAGCCGGTCCGGACCACCGCCACGTCGCCGGGGCCGGGCTCGGCGCCGGCCCGCTCGGCCGCGCGGGACAGGTCGTCGGCGGTCACGCCGTACCCGGGTTCGAGCACGTCCACGCCGTGCACCGCGGCGACGTCGAGGAACACCCCCCGGGTGACCATCGGCGGGATCGTCTCGGCCCCGTGCACGGTGTGCCGGCCGCCGCGCTGGGCCTGCGCGGCGTCGACCCCGCCGTGCAGCAGGCCGTCGTGGCTGACGTGGGCGAGTGCGTCGACGTGCGTGCCGGTGTGCCCGCCGGTGACGATCACCTCGTTCGACGCCGAGCCGCCGTCGGGCCGGACGGCGTCGCCGTGGCGTCGTTCCAGGGTCATCCGGAACCCGGGGTGGTTCGGCGAGCCGGCCATGCCGGTGTAGAGCGGGTGCCCCAGCTCGATGACGCGGGTCCCGGCCCGGACCGCGTCGAGCAGCCCGGAGCCGGCCGAGGTGGAGGTGGTCACGAGGTCTCCTTCCCGGCCGGGAGGCCGGCCGGTTCGTCGTCGTGCAGGGGTGGGCCGGTCCGGTGACCGGCCAGCGAGTCGGCGAGGTCGGCCACCCAGCGGGCCCCGGCGACGACCGCCGGGTCGACGAAGCGGCCGTGCTCGTCGACCCAGGCCGCGTCGCCGCCCGCGCCGACCGAGGCCAGCAGCGCGCGGGCCCGCTCGACCTCGTCGCGGCCGGGGGTGAACACCCGGTGCACGGGCCCGATCTGGGACGGGTGGATGACCGAGCGGCCGAAGAAGCCGCCGTCGCGGAGGGCGAGACAGTCCGCGGTCAGACCGGCGGTGTCGGCGAGGTCGGTCCAGACGCTGGCGACCGGGCTCGCCAGACCGGCGGCCCGGTTCGCGGTCACGATCCGCGCGCGGGCCCAGCCGAGCTCGCCGCGGTCGCGCACGCGCAGGTCGGCGGCGAGATCGGTCTCGCCCGGAGCGACACCGGCCACCAGGGGGTGGCAGGCGGCGAGGTCGAAGGCGGCCCGCAGCCCGCGGGCGCTCTCGACGAGCAGGTGCAGCGGCGCGCCGGTCCGCTCCGCGAGCGCGGCGACCGCGGCGGGGTCCTCCGCCTTCGGCACGCGCAGCCCGGCGACCGCCCGGCCGGCGAGCGCGGCGGCGTCGTCCTCGGCCCAGGGGGTGCCCGCCCCGTTGAGCCGCACCCAGACGCGGCCGGGGTCGGTCCCGCAGACCGCCACCGCGGTCGCGCGGGCCCGCTCCTTCGCCGCCGCCGGCACGGCGTCCTCGAGGTCGACGACGACCGCGTCGGCCGGTCCGTCGAGGGCCTTGCGGACGAGGTCGGGGCGGTGGCCGGGGACGTAGAGCCAGCTTCGGGCGCGTCCCGGGCCGCTCACACGACCCCCTGCTCGCGCAGCCGGGCCAGCTCGTCGGCGCCGACGCCGAGCCCGCCCAGCACGTCCGCGGTGTGCGCGCCGAGCCGCGGTCCGGTCGTGCGCACCGACCCGGGGGTCTCCGAGAGCCGGAAGGGGGTGTTCTGGAAGCGGACCGGGCCCAGCTCGTCGTCGTCGATGGTGACGATGCTGCCCAGGGCCCGGAAGTGCGGGTCGTCGAGCACGTCGGCGGCGGTGTAGACCGGCGCCACGGCGGCCTCGGCCTTCTCGAAGGCCGCGACGACCTCGTCGCGGTCGCGCTCCGCGATCCAGGAGCCGACCGCCGCGTCGAGCTCCTCGACGTGCTCGGCCCGTCCCGACCCCCCGGCGAACCAGGGCTGGTCGATCATCTCCGGCGCCCCGACCAGGTGCATGACGCGCTCGGCGATGGACTGGGCACTGGTGGACACCGCGACCCAGCGGCCGTCGGCGCAGCGGTAGGTGTTGCGCGGTGCGTTGTTCGTGGAGCGGTTCCCGGTGCGGGGCTGCAGCACGCCGAGCTGGTCGTAGGCGATCAGGCCCGGTCCGAGCAGGTGCAGCAGCGGTTCGATGATGGCGGTGTCGAGCACCTGCCCGCGGCCGGTGGTCTCCCGGGCGCGCAGCGCGGTGAGGATGCCGAACGCCGTGGTCAGCGCGGCGACGCCGTCGGCGAGGCCGAACGGGGGCAGCGTCGGCGGGCCGTCCGGCTCGCCGGTCACCGCGGCGAACCCGCTCATGGCCTCGGCCAGCGTGCCGAAGCCCGGGCGGCTCGCGTACGGGCCGGTCTGCCCGAACCCGGTGACCCGGGCCAGCACCAGCCGGGGGTTGCGGGCGGAGAGCTCCTCCCAGCCCAGGCCCCAGCGCTCGAGCGTGCCCGGCCGGAAGTTCTCGACGACGACGTCGGCATCGGCCGCGAGGTCGAGGAACAGCTCGCGCCCGCGCGGTGTCGAGAGCACCAGCGTGATCGCCCGCTTGTTGCGGGCGAGCATCTTCCACCAGAGGCCGACGCCGTCCTTCTGGGCGCCGTGGGTGCGGGCCGGGTCCCCGCGGGGGTGCTCGATCTTGATGACGTCGGCGCCGTGGTCGGCGAGCAGGGTCGCGGACAGCGGGCCCGCGAAGAGGGTCGAGACGTCGAGGACCTTCAGGCCCTCCAGCGCCGCCGGACGGTCGTGGCTCACGGGGTCCTCCCGGTGGTGAGGGCGGTGGTGCGGGTGGTGGCGAGAGCGCGGGCGGGCACGGTCCCGCCCAGGCGCTCGGTGATGCGGTCGGCGGTGTCCAGCAGTTCGGGCGCGGTGCGCTCGACGAAGTCCTCGGTGACCCGGAAGCGGGGCCCGCACACCGAGACCGCGCCGACGAGCCCGCCGGGCCCGAACACGGCGGCGGCGACCGACCCGGCGTCGCCCTGGCGCTCGCCGGCCGAGGTGGCGTACCCGCGCGCGCGGATCCGCTCCAGCTCGGCGCGCAGCGCGTGCGGGTCGGTGGGCGTGGCCGGGGTGAGCGCGGTGAGCTCGCCCTCCAGCAGCCGCTCGACCTCGGCGGGGTCGGAGTGGGCGAGCATGCACTTGCCCGAGGAGCCGGCGTGCAGCGGGAACCGGCGTCCGAGCTCGACGGACATGGTGATCTCGTGCGTGCCGACCACCTGGTCGAGGTAGACGCGGCCGCCGTGCACCTTCGCGCTGACGGTGACCGTCTCGTGCAGCCGGTCGCGCAGCTCGGACAGGAACGGCAGCGCCGTGGCGCGCAGGTCCGAGTCGCGCAGCGCCCGGCTCCCCAGCGCCGCCGCGGCGGGGCCCAGCCGGTACTCGCGCAGACCGGGGTCGTAGGCGATGAGGCCCCGCCCCGTCAGCGACTGCAGGATCCGGTGCACGACCGCCTTGGACAGGCCGAGCTCGCGCGACACCCGGCTGACGCCGAGGGTCCGCGGGCCGTCGGTGAACAGCAGCAGCACGTCGGCCACGCGCTCCGTGGCGCCCGTGCCGCCGGCGGTCTCAGTGGTCACAGTTCCTCCTCGCTGTACCGCCTGACGGAACGAGATTGGGTGTCGACGCTCTCGATTGTCAAGCGATTCACGCGAGCACTTGCATATGTGCACGTCGAATGCTGTCATCGCAGTCCGAAACGACAGATCAATTGTTCCGCTCAGCGGAACGATATGGAGAACGGACGGGCAGGCATGACCGACGTGGACCTCCTCGTCGCCGGTGCGGGCGGCGGCCTGGCCGGCGCGCTCCGCGCCGCGCAGCAGGGTCTCGACGTCCTGGTGGTGGACACCGACCCGAACTTCCGGCGCGGCAACAACACCTCGATGTCGACGGCGATGGTCCCGGGGCCGGGCTCCCGCTTCCAGCGGGCGGCCGGGATCACCGACTCCCCGCAGCGCTTCCTCGACGACGTGGCGCGCAAGACCGGGGGCACCGCCGACGTGCGGATCGCCTCCGCGCTCGCGCACGTCGGCGCCGAGCTCGTCGAGTGGCTGGCCGACCACGTCGGTGTCCCGGTCGAGCTGCCGACCGACTTCGCCTACCCCGGCCACTCGGTCCCGCGGGTGCACAGCCTGCCCGGGCGGCACGGCGCCGCACTGCTGCGCCACCTCGCCGACGCCGCCGAGGACGCCGACCGGGTCGACCTGCTCGTCCCGGCCCGGCTCGTGGAGGTCCGCCCGCGGCCGGGCGGCACGGTGTGCGCGGTCGTCGCGAACCCGGACGGGCAGCACGAGGAGATCACCGCCCGCGCGGTCCTGCTGGCCACCAACGGCTACGGCGCGGACCCCGGGCTGGTCGGCACCCACCTGCCGGAGATCGCCGGGGCGACCTACCACGGCGGCGAGCACTCCCGCGGCGACGCGCTGCGCATCGGCGCCGGGCTCGGGGCCGCCACCGGCTACCTCGACGCCTACCAGGGCCACGCCGCCCTCTCGGCCGCCGCACGGACGCTGGTGACCTGGGCCGCGGTCATGCACGGCGCGGTCGTCGTCGACACCGGGGGCCGCCGCTTCGGCGACGAGACCCGCGGCTACTCCGAGTTCGCCGCCGAGCTGGCGGCCCGCCCCGGCGGGCGCGGCTGGATGGTGCTCGACGAGCGCATCGACGGGCTCTGCCGGTCCTTCCGCGACTACCAGGACGTCCTCGACGCCGGCGCCGTGCGCACCGCGGACTCCGCGGCCGGTCTCGCGCGGGTGCTCGGCGTCCCCGCCGCGGCCCTGGAGGCGGAGCTCGACGCGCTGGCCCGGGTCGCGGGCGGCGCGGGCGGCGCGGGCGTCGACGTCCACGGCCGCTCCGGCGTGGTGGCGCTACGGGCGCCGCTGCGCGCCGTCGAGATCGTCCCGGCGCTGTTCCACACCCAGGGCGGGCTGCTCGTCGACGAGCACGCCCGCGTGCTCGACACCGCCGGGGCGCCCGTCCCCGGCCTGTACGCCGCCGGCGGTGCCGCCGCCGGCATCTCCGGCCACGGGGCCGCCGGCTACCTGGCGGGCAACGGCCTGCTGGCCGCCCTCGGCCTCTCCTACCTCGCCGCCGGGCACCTCGCCCGGCCGGTCCCCGCCGCCCGTCCCCACGCCCCGGAAGGTGCACGATGACCCGACCCGACCTGATCATCCGCGACGTCCGCGTCGTCCGTCCCGGCGGCGGCGAGCCGGTCGCCGCCGACATCGCCGTCACCGGTGGCCTGGTGTCCGAGGTCGGGCCCGGGCTCGCGGCCGGCGAGGGCACCGAGGTGCACGAGGGGCGCGGCCTGCTCGCCTTCCCCGGCGTCGTCGACGCCCACCAGCACTGGGGCATCTACAACCCGCTGTCCGACGACACCACGACCGAGAGCCGGGCGTGCGCGCAGGGCGGCGTCACGACGTCGCTGACCTACATGCGGACCGGGCAGTACTACCTCAACCGCGGCGGCCCCTACTCCGAGGTGTTCCCCGAGATGCTCGCCGCCGCCGAGGGCCGGTCCCACGTGGACTACGCGTTCCACCTGGCCCCGATGCAGTCCTCCCACATCGACGAGATCCCGGCGCTGGTCCGCGACCACGGCGTCACCTCGTTCAAGATCTTCATGTTCTACGGGAGCCACGGCCTGCACGGGCGCTCCACCGACCAGAGCGACTTCCTGATGATCCCCGAGGGGGAGCGCTACGACATCGCGCACTTCGAGTTCGTGATGCGCGGCATCCAGGCCGCGCGCGAGGCGAACCCGGAGATCGCCGACCAGATCTCGCTGTCGCTGCACTGCGAGACCGCCGAGATCATGACGGCCTACACCCGGCTGGTCGAGGAGGCGGGCGAGCTGTCCGGGCTGGAGGCCTACAGCGCGTCGCGCCCGCCGCACTCCGAGGGCCTGGCGGTGACCATCGCGTCCTACCTCGCGCACGAGACCGGGCTGCCCACGATCAACCTGCTGCACCTGTCCTCGGCCAAGGCGATGGAGGCGGCGATGCTGATGGCCCGCGCCTTCCCGCACGTCGACTTCCGGCGCGAGGTCACCATCGGGCACCTGCTCGCCGACGTCACCACCGCCGACGGGATCGGCGGCAAGGTCAACCCGCCGCTGCGGCCCCGCGCCGACGTCGAGAAGCTCTGGGAGCACCTGCTCGCCGGCGACGTCAGCTGGGTCGTGTCCGACCACGCCTGCTGCAAGGAGGAGAAGAAGTTCGGCGAGGACCGCGACGACGTGTTCGCCGCGAAGTCCGGCTTCGGCGGCACGGAGTACCTGCTGCCCGGCCTCGTCGGGGAGGGCCGCAGGCGCGGCCTGTCGATGTCGCGGGTCGCGGAGCTGGTGTCCACCAACCCGGCCCGGCGCCTCGGGCTGCCCACCAAGGGCGACATCGCCCCCGGGTTCGACGCCGACATCGCGCTGGTCGACCCCGGCCGGTCCTTCGTGGTCGACCCGTCGGCATCGGAGTCCACCCAGGAGTACACGCCGTTCCGCGGGATGGAGATCGGCGCGACCGTCGAGACCACGTTCCTGCGGGGACACCGCATCTTCGACGGCGGCAAGGTCGTCGGCGAGCCGGTCGGGCGCTACCTGCACCGGCCGACCGGCCGCTGACCCGAGGCGCCACCCGCCCGTGGCGGGGCGACGGGGCACGACGGGGCCGGGACGCCCCGCCGGTCAGGGCTCCAGATGGTGCAGCACGACGTCGTCGACGACGCCGTCGTGCAGGGTGAGGGTCATCCACGTGAACGTCGGCATCCGCCGCCGGTCGGTGGGCGAGCCCGGGTTGAGCAGCCGCAGCCCGTCCGCGTGGGAGTCCCACGGGACGTGGGAGTGCCCGAAGACCAGCAGGTCCGCCTCCGGGTGGTCGCGCCGCGCCCGCCGCTCCCGGCCCTGGGTCGCCCCGGTCTCGTGGGTGACGGCGACGCGGACGCCGCCGATCGTGGCGCGGGCGGTCTCCGGCAGGCGGGCACGCAGGTCGGCGCCGTCGTTGTTGCCCCAGCAGGCCAGCAGCCGGGCCGCGCGCCGCTCCAGGCGGTCCAGCAGGTCGGTGCTGCACCAGTCCCCGGCGTGCACGACGACGTCGGCCGCGTCGACCGCGTCCCACACCGGCCCGGGCAGGCCGCCCGGGTGGGCGCCTCCCCGGGCCGGGTGGTGGGTGTCGGAGACCAGGAGCAGGGTGCTCAGCCGACACCCATCAGGTCGCACACGAAGATCAGCGTCTCGTTCGGGGCGATGACGCCGCCCGCGCCGCGGGCGCCGTAGCCCAGGTGCGGCGGGATGACCAGCCGGCGGCGGCCGCCGACCCGCATCCCGGCGACGCCGGTGTCCCAGCCCGAGATGACCTGGCCGGCGCCGAGGCCGAACTGCAGGGGCTGGCCGCGGTCGTAGGAGTTGTCGAACTCGCGCCCGGTGGACTGGGAGACCCCGACGTAGTGCACGGCGACGGTGTCGCCCGGCTTGGCCTCGGGGCCGTCGCCGACGGTGAGGTCCTCGGCCACCAGGTCGGTGGGCAGCGGGCCGTCGACGATCTCGACGGCGGGCTTCTGCGGTGCGGTCACGGGAGACCCTCCTGGGGGACGTGCTCCTCCGGCCGGACGGGGAGGAGGCTCGGATGCGCCACGACCCTGCCAGAGGGTTCCGCGGTCCGCGCCCGGGGCCCGTCTCGCCGTGCGAGGCTGGCGCCGTGAGCGACCCACTCCCGCCCGCGGCCGGTCTCCCCGAGGTCTGGACCGCCTGGCTGCGCATGCTCGACGGGGCCGGGTTCCCGGCCACCGCCAACGTCCGCCCGCCGGCCCCGCCGGAGGCCGTCGCGGCCGCGGAGGCCGTGTTCGGGGCCCCGTTCCCGCCCGCCCTGGCCGCGCTCTACGGGCTCGCCGACGGCCAGTGGAACGACCATCCGCGTGCCCCCGGGCCCCACCCCGAGGTGGCGACGAGCATCTTCCCCGCGACCTACCGCTTCCTGCCGCTCGACGAGGCCGTCGTGCAGTACCGCGGCTGGCTCGACGTCGTCGAGGACTGGGACCACGGCCACGTCACCGTGCGGGAGGGGGACCCGGTGCGGGCCCGCTACTGGGACCCGGGCTGGTGGCCGCTGGCGGTCGACGGCGGCGGCAACGCCCTGGCCGTCGACACGGTGCCGGAGCCGGGCGGCGAGCCCGGGCAGGTCGTGGTCGCCGGGCCGGACGAGGACGAGCGCCGCCGCGTCGCGACGGGGGTGGCCGACTACCTGCGCCGGCTGCTCGCCGGTCCGCCACCCGCCCCCGAGGACACCGGCGACGGCGCGACGGACCACCGGTTCTGGGACGCACCGCACCTGCGCTGACGCGGCCCGTCCGGATCGGACGTCCACATGTCACGGTGCCGGAAGTGATCCGTATCACGAGGGGGCCATGGTGCTCCGGAATGCCGCGGAAATCAACTCTGGTTTTCTGCGTGCCGTGTTTGCGACGATCGGTCGCGACGCGGATCACGAACGGGGGGTCCCGTTCTCGCGTGCCCGCACACCACGATGTCGCCGGCCGGTACGCGCAGTGGAGGTCCCGGTCCGGTGGGGAAGGCCGCGACCGACGATGACGTCGATCCTGATTTTCGCCGCAGGCGCCGCGCTCCTGATCTACAGCGCCGAGAAACTGATCACCTATCTGGTCGGCGCCGCGCGCGGCCTCGCCATATCGGTGTTCCTGCTCGCCGTCATCTTCACCGGAATCGAGTTCGACGACCTCGTGTTCGGCGTCGCGCTCAACCTGGAGGGGCTCGAGGACGTCGCGCTCGGCGTCGTGTTCGGCACGGTGATCTCGATGGTCGGTGTCGTGCTCGCGCTCGCGGCGCTGATCGTGCCGTGCCGGGTCGTGGTGCCCAAGGACTACCTGGTGATCTTCGCGGTGTCCCCGCTGATCCTGGTCGGGCTGGCCTTCGTCGGCGAGATCGGCACCGTGGTGGCGGTGCTGCTGGTGGCGCTGTTCGTCGCGTTCGTGGCCTACGTCGCCGTGCGCGAGCGGACCCGGTCGGTGGCGACGTTCCGCGACTCGGAGGTGCTCGAGCACGCCGGGCGCGGCGGCACGGCCTCGGACGACCTGTCCCGCACCGGGGACATGACGATCACCTCCAAGCGGCACCTGCCCGGCTGGGCGCTGCTCGGGCTGGCCCTGCTCGCGCTGGTGGGGCTCGTGGTGGGCGCCTGGGTGATGACCGAGGGCACCGAGGGGATCCTGGAGGACTACGGCCTCGCGGGCACCGTGTTCGGCGCGACGATCGCGACGCTCGTGCTGACCCTGGAGGACATCTTCCTCACCGTCGAGCCGGCCCGGCGCGGCGCGCCGCTGATCGGCATCGGCAACGTGATCGGGTCGGTCGTGTTCTCGGTGACGGCCAAGCTCGGCATCATCGTGCTCGCCGGCGGGGAGATCGAGGTGACCCCGGACGTGTTCGTCTGGCACCTGCCCGCGCTCGTCGTCCTGGTCGCGTTCTCGACCTGGGCGCTGTGGAGCGGGCGGCTGCGCCGCTGGCACGGCGTCGTGCTGCTCGGCGCCTACGTCGTGTACTGGATCGTCAGCTTCGCGGTGTTCGGGGTGGTGCCCGCCGACGCGGACTGACCGGGGGCGGGACGCCGCCGCGCCGTCCGGGAGCGTGCCGGTGCCCGCGGCACGGTCCACGACGGAGGCGTCCGTGCCCGGTCCGCCGTCGTGTCCGGGTGCGGCGCGTCAGCGGTGCGGGCGGGGGACGAGCTCGACGTCCACCGGCTCCGGCCCGTTCGCCCGGGCGACCGCGTCGGTCACCAGGTCGTGGTGCGGGGAGAGGTGGCAGACCGGGTCGGTGGCCGCGGCGTCGCCGGTGAGCTGGAACGCCTGGCAGCGGCAGCCGCCGAGGTCCACCTCGCGCCGGTCGCAGGTGCGGCACGGCTCCTGCATCCAGCCCTCGCCGCGGTAGGCGGTGAACAGCGGGGCCGAGGTCCAGATCTCGGCCAGGCCGGTGTCGCGCACCGAGGCCCGCGGCAGCGGCAGGGTCTGCGCGGCCGGGCAGGGGAGTGCGTCGCCGTCCGGTGCGACGGTCAGCTGCCGCTGCGCCCACCCGCCCATGCACGGCTTCGGGTACGCCGAGTAGTAGTCCGGCAGCACGTGCACGACCTCCATCCGGCCCGCGAGCCGGGCCCGGGCCGCGGTGACGACCTCCTCGGCCCGGTCGAGCTGCTCGCGTGTCGGCAGCAGCGCCGTGCGGTTGCGCCACGCCCAGCCGTAGTACTGGGTGTTGGCGAGCTCCACCCGGTCCGCGCCGAGCCGCTCGACCAGGTCGACGATCGCGCCGATCCGGTCGATGTTCTGCCGGTGCAGCACCACGTTCACCGTCAGCGGCCAGCCCAGCTCGCGCACCAGCCGGCACGCCTCGAGCTTCCGGTCGAACGAGCGGATCCCGGCGATGCGGTCGGAGGTGGCGGGCTCGTCGGCCTGCACGCTGACCTGCACGTGGTCCAGGCCCGCCGCGCGCAGCGCCTCCGCGCGCGGGCGGGACAGGCCCATCGCGCTGGTGACCAGGTTGGTGTACATGCCCAGGCCGGACGCGGTGCGGACCAGCTCGGGCAGGTCGCGGCGCAGCAGCGGCTCACCGCCGGACAGGTGGCACTGCAGCACGCCCATCGCGGCGGCCTCGGTGAACACGCGCTGCCACTCGGCGGTGCTCAGCTCGTCGTCGTAGCGGGCGAGCTCGATCGGGTTCGAGCAGTACGCGCACGCCAGCGGGCACCGGTAGGTGAGCTCGGCGAGCAGCCCGAACGGGCGCGGGGCGGCGGTCATCCGAGGGCCACCAGGTTGCGGGCCGCGAGCCGGCCCAGGTAGTCGCGGACCTGGTCGCCCACGGTGAGCGCGTCGGCCTCGTCGAAGTCGGCGACCAGCGCGGCGACGACCTCGTCGACGGTGCGCTGCCCGTCGCACAGCCGCAGCACCGCGTGCCCGGTCCGGTTCAGCACGACGACGGTCTCCGGCCCGAGCAGCACCCATCCGCCGGTCGGGCGGTCCGGCCGCATCCGCACGTGCCGGCCCAGCCGGGGCCGGGACTCCCCGGTGACGACGGGCAGCCGGCCCGCGCCGTCGCCGCGGCGCTGCGGGGGGACCTTCGCGGCTCCGGCCGCGGTGTCACGCGTAGGCATGGTCGATCGCATCCATGACCGCCCAGAGGACGTCGCACTTGAACGACAGCGCGGCCTCCGCGGCGTCCTGCTCCTGCGGGGTGCGGCAGTGCGCCAGGACGACCTCGAGCGCGTGCTCGGAGTCGCGGGGCGCCTGGAACAGCCGGTTGCGGAAGTACTGCAGCCCGGCCGGGTCGATCCAGGTGTAGTACTTCTCGAACGCGGCCAGCCGCTCGGCCATCAGGTCGGGCGCGAACAGCTCGGTCAGCGACGAGGCGACCGCCTCGACCCACGGCTTCGTCCGGGCGAAGGTGACGTAGGCGTCGACGGCGAAGCGCACGCCGGGCTGCACGTGACGGTGGTCGGTGATCTCCCCGCGGGTGAGCCCGCAGGCCTCGCCGAGCCGCAGCCAGGCCTCGATGCCGCCGCTGTCCGGGCCGTCCTCGGCCGTCCCGTCGTGGTCGGTGATCCGCCGGATCCAGCGCCGCCGGACCGCGACGTCGGGGCAGCGGGACAGGATCGCGGCGTCCTTGACCGGGATCGCCTCCTGGTAGGCGAAGCGGTTCGCGACCCAGCCGCGGATCTGGTCGGGGGTCAGGGTGCCGTCGTTCATGCGGACGTGGAACGGGTGCGCGCTGTGGTACTGCGCGGCGTGCGCGCGCAGCCGTTCGGCGAGTGCGTCGGACGTGGTCACTCAGACCTCCAGTTCCAGACCGTCGTACCCGACGAGGGCGCCGGCCTTCTCCACCTCGGCGCGTTCGTCGGAGTCGTCCAGCAGCATCGGGTTGGTGTTGTTGACGTGCACGTACACCGTGCGGCCCACGCGCAGCCCGCTCAGCCGCTCCAGACTCCCACCGGGGCCGCCGACGTGCAGGTGTCCCATGTCGTGCGCGGTCCTGGCCGCCAGCCCGAGCCGGACCATCTCGTCGTCGTGCCAGGTCGTGCCGTCGACGAGCAGCAGGTCGGCCCCGTCGATCTCGGCGAGCACCGCGGGGGTCAGCTCCTGCACGCCCGGGAGATGGACGGCGAACCGTCCGGTCGCGGGGTCGGTGAACCGGTACCCCACGACGCGGCCGGTGCCGTCGGTGCCGGTGCCCGGTCCGGCCGGCGGGGGCGCGAACCGGTCGTGCTTGGCGGTGGGGGCGTCGAACGCCCGGTAGACGAGCCCGCCGAGGTCGCGCTCCGCTCCCGGGACCACCTCGGTCCAGGTCACCGGGCAGAAGCGCTCCAGGGTGGTGAGCAGCCCCGTCCCGGTGCGCAGGGTCCGCTCCGTCGCGGCGGTGGCGTGCACGTGCACACCGCGGCCCTCGCGCAGCAGGACCAGGCCCAGGGTGTGGTCGATCTCGGCGTCGGTCAGCAGGACGCCCCGCAACGGTGTGGTCCGGTCGCCGGTCGGGTGCAGGGCGGGGGTGTCGGCGAGCTGGGTGCGGACGTCGGGGGAGGCGTTGACCAGCCACCAGCGCTCCCCGTCGGGACTGACCGCGATCGAGGACTGGGTGCGCGGGGTCGTCGGCCGCGTCCCGTCGCGGACCGCCCGGCAGCCCGGACAGCCGCAGTTCCACTGCGGGAACCCGCCGCCCGCGGCGGCCCCCAGCACCCGGATCCTCATCGCACCCCTCCCGTGTCGACGGCCGGGGGCGCGCGGTTCGCGCACCCCCGGCCGTCGGGTCGTCTCACGCCTCGGTACGGGCGATGTACATCGTCACCTCGGGCGCGCAGCCGATCTCCTCGAACTCCGGCGCCTCCCACTCGGTGGTCGACTCCATGTCGCGGTCACCTCCTTCCGGATGTCGTCCGTCGCGGTGTGCGGCCGTCCTACTGCTCGGGCAGCGCGAAGCAGAACAGCGCGTCGCCCGCGGCCGCCCCCAGCAGGCCGGGCAGGAACCCCTCGACCCAGCCGCCCCACCCGGTCGGCACGGCGATGTACTGGCGGCCGTCCACCTCGAACGTGGACGGGCTGGAGTGGTGCCCGCTGCCGCACTGGAAGGACCAGAGCTTCTCGCCGGTCGCGGCGTCGAGCGCGACGAACTCGCCGGTCGGCGTGCCCTGGAACACCAGCCCGCCCGCGGTCGTCAGCGTCGAGGCGCACATCGGGTACTCGTTGTCCCAGCGCCACTTCTCCTCGCCGGTCAGCGGGTCGATCGCGGCGACGAAGCCGTAGAAGTCCTCGATGTCGACGGCGACGCCGGCGCCCCAGTAGGGGATCGACTCCTTGAACTCGCGACGGCGGCGCGTCGCGGTCGCCCCGACCTCCTGGACGGGCACGTACATCAACCCGGTCTGCGGGTTGTAGGACATGTGCGTCCATTCCTTGCCGCCGGCCGGGCCCGGCCAGAAGTGCACCGGGACGCCCTCCTCGTCCGGGTAGATCTTCGGCGTCACCTTGCCCTCGGGCGTGATCTCGCCCCAGGTGATCCGGTCGACGAACGGGAAGACCCGCACGAGCTCGCCGTCGGTGCGGTCGAGCACGAAGAAGTAGCCGTTCTTGTCCGCGTGGGCGAGCAGCTTGCGCCCGTCCGGGGCGTCGAACAGCACGTTCTCCATCGTGGAGTCGTAGTCCCACAGGTCGTGCGGGGTGAACTGGTAGTGCCAGCGGATCTGGCCGGTGTTGACGTCGACGGCGACCGTCGAGTCGGTGTAGAGGTTGTCGCCGGGCCGGACGCCGCCGTCGAAGTCCGGGGCCGGGTTGCCGGTGCCCTGGTAGAGCAGCTCCAGCTCCGGGTCGTAGGTGGGCGTCACCCAGCAGTTCGCGCCCCCGCGCTGCCAGGCCTCGCCGTCGTCGGGCCAGGTCTCCGAGCCGGGCTCGCCCGGCTTCGGCACGGTGTAGCAGCGCCAGCGCCGCTCGCCGGTGTGCGCGTCGAAGGCGTCGAGGTGGCCGCGGACGCCGAACTCGCCGCCCGCGCTGCCGACGATCACCATGTCCTTGACGATCAGCGGGGCGACCGAGCCGCTCTCACCGGCGCGGACGTCACCGTTGACGGTGTCCCAGACCTTCTCCCCGGTGCGGGCGTCGAGCGCGATGATGTGCGCGTTGAGCGTGTACATGTAGACCTTGCCGTGCCCGACGGCGACGCCGCGGTTGACGTTGCCGCAGCACAGCGACACGTCGTAGGGCGAGGCGTGCTTGTAGCGCCAGAGCTCCTCGCCGGTCCGCGCGTCGATCGCCCAGGCGCGCCCGTCGGGCCCGGAGACGTACATGACGCCCTCGACGACGATCGGGGACGCCTCGAACGAGTAGGTCGAGGCGCCGGACTGCATGCCCACCGCGCCGGCCTGGAACACCCACGCCGGAGCCAGCCGGCGCACCGTCTCCTTGTCGATCTGGTCGAGCTCGCTGTAGCGCTGGCCGTCGTAGGTGCCGTAGTAGGTGAGCCAGTTCTGCGGTTCGGAGCGGGCGCCCTTGATCCGGTCGTGGTCCACGTTGCCGGTGGCGGGGGCCTCGCCCCTGACGTTGCTGAGCTGTACGTGCGGGATCGCTTCGCCCGCGTCGACGTAGTCGGTCATCTCGGGCTCCTCTCCTAGGGCCGCGGCTGCGGGGGACGGTCGAGCTTGGCGTGGTCCGGCACCTCGCCGCCGATGACGATCGAGCCGGTGAGACCGCGGCCCTCGTCGTTGCCGCTGGCGGAGCCGTAGTAGTAGGTGCCCGGGCCGTCGAGGTTGATCTTCGCGGTGCCCTTGGAGTGGTTCACCAGCCAGATGAACTTGGGGTCGCCGTTGCTCGGCAGGACCGCGCAGTGGGTGTTCTTGTCGTCGTTGATGAGCGTGAGCTCGATGTCCCCGCCGTGCGGGAGGATGAGGATCCCGGGCTCGTAGCAGATCTCGTCCTCGGGGATCCGGATCGTCGCGCGCAGCACGCCGTCGGACCCCTCCTCGGCGTACCCGATGGTCCCGCTGCCGAGCAGTCGGCCCAGGGCGGCCCGGTTCTGCCCGTCGAGACCTGCGGCGGCCAGTTCCGCCGCGCGATCGTCTTCGGTGGTCGTCATTGACTCTTTCCTCCCGAGCGCAATTCGTCGGTGGGTGCGTGATCACTTTCACACCGGACCCCGCTAACCGTCAACCCCGGGGGCTCCCCGAATTCGTCGCAGGAAGATCGTTCCGGCCTGCGGACGATCTTCTCGCAGGTCAGGTGGATCAATCGTACGCCATGAATGGCTTCCGAATTAGTTCCATAATTGTGTCGAGGTGGCGCCGAGAGCAATTCTGCGGAGGTGTCCAAAATTGTGGTGGGGCGCCCCGAACAACTGTGTGACGATCATGGTCGGGTGGCCGTGCGCCCGGCCGCCCGCACCCGTCCTGACGTGCGGCGGGGACGGCGCGGGCGGTCCCCGGGGCACGTGCCGCCCGGCCCCGCCGGACCGCCTCCGCGCGATTCCCGCAGCTCACGACGGAGGCGGCCGGAGAATGCAACAGGTGTTTCCCCGAAAGGTCACCCGTTGCGGGAGGGTGTCACCAGAACTTGATGCCCGCCGCCTTCAGGCGGCGCCGGTGCTGCTTGACGGCCAAGGCGATCGCGTCGTCGGTGATCAGCCGGCCCCAGACCTTCGACGCGGTCTCGCCCTGCTCCAGCAGCGCGTCGGCCTCCTCGCCGCCCAGCTCCGCGCT
This sequence comes from Pseudonocardia spirodelae, assembly GCF_037727765.1. Lineage (NCBI taxonomy): Bacteria > Bacillati > Actinomycetota > Actinomycetes > Pseudonocardiales > Pseudonocardiaceae > Pseudonocardia > Pseudonocardia spirodelae. The sequence goes on from NZ_JBBJUP010000002.1 coordinate 339,062, forward strand.
CTGCACCACCCGCGAGCCGAACCCGATGTGCCAGCGCTCGTCGCGCAGCACCAGCTCGGTGCCGCGGCGCAGGCCCGGCAGCGGCGACGAGAGCCCCTCCAGGGCGTGCAGCATCGCGTGCTGCCCGGCCAGCAGGACCACGCCCTCGATCACCATGTGGTAGAGCCCGACCGCGCCGGTGAGCCCGCTGTGGTCCTCGGCCAGGCGCCGCGCGGTCGCCGGCAGACGGTGCTCGAACAGGTCGACGAGCTCGGCGCTGACGTCGCGGCGCAGCACGTCCTGGCGGGCGGCGGGGGAGTCCCCGGGCACCTGCAGGACCACCTCGGCGACCAGGTCGAAGAAGCGGGCGTGCCGGGCCTCGTCGCGGGCCTGTGCCCGGAACGCGGCCTGCATCGTGTCGTCGGCGGCCGCGGACTGGTAGGAGCCCAGCTGCCCGGCGACCGAGGCCTCGGCGATGCAGAACCCGGCGACCAGCCCGCGGACCGTCGCCGCCTCGTCGTCGCCGAGGCGGGGCCAGGCCTCCCGGTCGGGGCCGAGGTCCAGCTCGGTCTCGTCCCACTGCAGCGACTCGGCCAGCTGCACGAAGTGGTCGTACCCGGCGATCATGACCATGGTCTGCGCGTCCTCACCCCGGGAACTCCTCTCCCGGCTCCAGCTGGCGGAAGTCCGACTTCATGGCGCCGCAGATCGGACACATCCAGTCGTCGGGGATGTCCTCGAACGGGGTGCCCGGCTCGATGCCGCTGTCCGGGTCGCCCTCGTCCGGGTCGTAGACGAAGCCGCAGGGCTCGCAGATCCAGCGGGCGAGCTCCGCCCCGGCGGTCGCGGTGCTCACCCGGCCGCCGTCCGGCCGGGCGGCGGTCCGGCGTGTCCGAGCGTCGTCATCCGGCTCCCCACGGCGTCGTCGCCACGTGCCCCGCCGGCGCGCCGTGGCCCGGCGGACTCGTCCCAGGAGGCCACAGTGTGAGCGGGGTCGCAAGGGCGGACGGCGTCGCCACGACGGCCGTCGGGGCCCGCGCCCGGTGCTCCCCGGGCCGGGCCCCGTGCCGCGTCCGGCGCTCTCACCTGCGACGACGCCGGCGGTCGTGATCAGCCGCCGGCGCCGCCGGAGATCACCGGAATCCGGTGAAACACGTGTTCGGCTCAGGCGCCGAGCGCGTCGCGCAGGAACCCGACCTGCAGCAGCAGGAGGTTCTCGGCGACGACCTCCTGCGGGGTCATGTGGGTGACCCCCGACAGCGGCAGCACCTGGTGCGCCCGGCCCGCGGCGAGCAGCGCCGAGGACAGCCGCAGCGTGTGCGCGGCGACGACGTTGTCATCGGCCAGGCCGTGGATCACCATCAGCGGCCGGTGCGGACGCTGCGGGGTCGGCGGGGTCGCGGCGTCGTCCAGGATCGACGAGCGGGTGTACGGCTCCCCGCCGGGCAGACCGAGGTAGCGCTCGGTGTAGTGGGTGTCGTAGAGGGCCCAGTCGGTGACCGGCGCCCCGGCGACGCCGGCGTGGAACACGTCCGGGCGGCGCAGCACCGCCAGCGCGGCGAGGTACCCGCCGAACGACCAGCCGCGGATCCCGACCCGGCCCAGGTCCAGGTCGGGGTGAGCCCGGGCGGCCGCGTGCAGCGCCGCGACCTGGTCCTCCAGCACCGGCCCGGCGAGGTCCCCGTGGATCGCGTGTTCGAACTCCGGGCCGCGCCCGGGGGAGCCCCGGCCGTCGGTGACGACCACCGCGAACCCCTGCTCGGCGAACCACCGGCTGGTCAGGTGGGCGTTGCGCGCCTGCAGCACGCGCTGCGAATGCGGCCCGCCGTAGGGGTCGAGCAGCACCGGCAGCGGTGTCCCCGGCACGTGCGACGACGGCAGGAACACCGCCGTGCGCAGCTCCCGCTCACCGAAGGAGTGCAGCAGCGGCGCCGGGTCGAGGCCGGGGTCGGCGGCGTGCCCGGCGACCGGGTGCTCGGCCCCGCCCGCGGTGACGACGACGGCGTGCGGAGCCGTCGTCAGGTCCTGCGACATCCGCACCGTGGTGCCCCCGGCGGCCACCGCGGAGTGCACGCCGGCCGGCGGCGAGAGCGGGACCGGCTCCGCGCCGGGCGCGACCGAGAAGACCGCCACCGAGGTCGGCTCGGGGGAGGCGCGGAAGAGGACCGTCTCGCCGTCGACGCCCAGGACCTCGCGGACCTGCAGCTCCGGGCCGGTCACCGCGGCACCGCCGACGACGAGCCGGCGCGCCCCGCCGGCGTCCTCGGTGTGCACCAGGGAGCCCGACGCGGTGCGCGCAGGAGTCCCGGGCACGTTCTCCACCCACACCGGGTCGGTCAGGCGGTGCAGCTCCGTGGTCGTGCCGGTGGCCGGGTCGACGGCCAGCACCAGCACCTCGCGCTGGTCGCGGGGCTGCACCGACAGCAGCGGGCCGTGTGCGTCCCAGCCCGCGGTGGCCAGGTACTCGTGGGCGCCGGAGTCCCATCCGACGGGGGTGCGGGCGCCGTCGACGGTGACGATCTCCAGCGCGACGCGGGCGTTCGGGGTGCCCGCGGCGGGGTAGCGGACCTCGGCCGGGACGCGCCCGGGGTGGGCCGGGTCGGCGATGTGCCAGCGCGCGACCGGGGACTCGTCGACCCGCGCGACGAGCAGGGACCCGCCGTCGGGCGACCACCAGAACCCGCGGGTGCGGCCCATCTCCTCGGCGGCGGCGAAGTCGGGCAGCCCCCCGGAGACGTCCCCGCCGTCGGGGGCCAGCAGCACCGTCGTCGTGCCGGAGGCGAGGTCGTGCAGGTGCAGCGCCCGGTCGGCGACGAACGCGACCCGGCTGCCGGTCGGGTCGATCCGCGGGTCGACCACGGCGCCGTCGCCGGTCCCGGCGCCGACGTCGAGCGGCCGCACGTCGGGCTCCCCGGTCAGCGCCACGGTGAACGGACGCCCGGACAGCGCGAACACCGCGCGGGTGAGCGCGGCGTCGGTGGTGTAGCCGACGACGCCGCCCGCCTGCTCGCGCACCCGCTCGCGGCGCGCCCGCTCCGCGGCCGGCAGGTCCTCCTCACCGGGCAGCCCCGGCACCGCCGCCGGGTCGACGACCAGGCGTTCCGCGCCGGTCGCGGTGTCGACCGACCACAGGCAGGTCACCGGGTCGCTCCCGGACCGGCTGCGCAGGAACACGGCCCGGGTGCCGTCGGGGGAGACGGTGAACCCGCGCGGGACCCCGAGGGTGAACCGGCGGGTGCGGGCGTGCAGGCGGGGGAAGGAGTCGGTCACGCGCCCGACGCTATCTCCCCGTCCTCACCGCTTCCGGGACGGCCGGGAGCCGCTCGCCCGGCCGCCCGCCTCCTCGCAGCCGCGGGCGGCGAGCCGGTCGGCGCGCTCGTTCTCCGGGTGCCCGGCGTGCCCCTTGACCCAGAACCAGGTGACGTCGTGGCGGCGGACGGCGGCGTCGAGCTCGCGCCACAGGTCGTCGTTCTTCACCGGCTCCCCGGCCGCGGTGCGCCACCCGCGGGCCTGCCAGCGCGGCAGCCACTGGGTGATGCCGTTCCGGACGTAGGTCGAGTCGGTGTGCAGGTGCACCACGCTGCGCCGGTTGAGGGCGTCGAGCGCCCGGATCGGCGCGGTCAGCTCCATCCGGTTGTTCGTGGTGCGCCCGGGCTCGCCGCCGTGCAGCTCCCGCTCGTGGCCGCCCCAGCGCAACAGGGCGCCCCAGCCGCCTGGCCCCGGGTTCGGGACGCAGGCACCGTCGGTGAAGATCTCCACGACCGCCGTCACGGGGTGTGACGCTAGTAGACGCGGAACGCCGCCCGCGCCGCGGTGAACCCGTGCCCGCTGCGCGCGTCGCGGCACTCGATGCCGGTCCGCAGGCTGACGCAGGTCAGGTCGCCGTCGGTGAGGTGGGTGCCGTAGCCGAGCGCGGCCGCCCCGCCGCCTACGGGCGTGCCGTCGCAGGCGGTGCGGGCCGGGCCGGTGCCGCCGGTGACCAGGCCCGGTGCGTCGCAGCCGTCGGCGGACCAGGCGCGGTCGGTGACGTCGCAGCGGGCCTCGCCGCCCTCGATCCGGCAGGCGATGTTGCCGGTGGGGGAGGTGAACGTGACGGGCGACCCGAACGCCGCCGGGTCGGCCGCGGTGGTGCCGCGCACGAGGTCCGCGGGCGCGGCGACCGGGGCGATGGTGGCGGTGCCGGCCCCCTCGGTGGTGTCGCGGGCGGCCGGGCCGGTCCCGGCGTACGCGGCGACGACGACCGCCGCCGCCAGCACCAGGGTGAGCACCACCGCGACGGCCGCGGCCCGGTGCGGCACGGCCCCGCGCAGGCCGTCGGACAGCGCCGCGGCCGACGGGACGCGCCCGCGCAGTGCGGCCCACCGGTCCTGCCCCGCCGGCGACGACGGGTGGCCCGGGGGGAACACCGCGGGCACCGGTGCCCCGTGGTTCCCGCGGCCGCCCGGGCCGGCCGGAGAGGGGGGCGGCGGCCATCCGGGGCCGGTGCGCTGGGCCGGGACACCCGGGTGGGGTGCGCGCGGCGGGCCGGGTCGGTGTGGTGCGCCCGCGGGTGGCGGTGCGCCCGGTGTCCCGGTGCGCGCGACCGGTGCGCCGCTGCGCGGCAGCGGGGCCGCGGGCGGGACCGGGCTCCCCGCCCGCGCGGCCGGGGGGACGGCGTTCCAGGGCAGCGGCGGGGTGCGGGGGCCGGTCCGGTGCAGGGCGTCGACCGGGCCGGTGAGCTCGACGGCGCCGGGGGCGGGGACGGCGGGTGCCTCCCCGGTGCCGGGGGCCGGGGCGGGGCCGTGCCCGCCGGACGTCCCGGTGGGTGCGGCCCCCGTGGGTGCGGGTGCCGTCGACTCGGTCCCCGTCGGCGCAGGTGCCGTCGGCGCAGGTGTCGTCGGGGCGGACCCCGGGGGTGTGGTTGCCGAGGGCGCGGTCGCCGAGGGCGCAGGTCCGCAGTCCGCGGCCGTCGTCTCCGCGGGCCGCTGCCCGGACTCGCCGGGCCGCTGGTCGGACCCGCCCCGCGGTGCCGGGACCTCACCCGGCGCGGAGGCGGTCCGCCCCGACGCCGCCGTGCCGACGCTCCCGACGTCGCTGCTGCCGATGCCGCTGTCGCCGCCGTCGCCACGGGGTCCGCCGCTGCGGTCGACGGGGCCACCGGGGGTGGGCCGGGCGGCGTCGCGGGGCGCGTCGTCCGGGGCGGTCCGGCCGGGCGGCAGGCCGTCCAGCAGGCTCGCGTGATGGCCGTTGCGCCGGTCCTGCGGGCGCGCGGGGGTGCGGTCGTCGGCGTGGGGAGCGCTCATCGGTCCGGCACGCTAAGCGGGCCCGCGCCGTGCGCACAGCGGCCGTTCGGAGCAGTAACGGCGGCCGGTCGCCCCGTCACGGTGACCGTCCGTGCGGGCCGCACCGTTCGGCGTCGACGCCTCCGATGGTCGCGGATCCCCTACCGGTCGCCGCACGAGAGCGTTGCAATGTGCAATGGTGAGCGATCGCAACGAGGAGGTGCGCATGACCGGGACCAGGCCCCCGGCCGCCGGGACGGGACCCGCGGCGGTCCTCGAGGCGCTGCCGCTGTCGGGGTGGCACCGCCGGCTCGTCGTCCTGGTGGGGATCGGGTCGTTCTTCGACCTCTACGAGGTGTTCCTCGGCGGCGTGCTCGCACCGATCCTCGCCCGCGAGTGGACGCTCGGCCCGATCGGCAAGGCGGCCGTCGTGTCGTCGGGGTTCGCGGGCATGTTCGTCGGCGCGGTGCTGCTGTCGATCGCGGCCGACCGGTTCGGCCGGCGGACCGTGTTCCTGCTGAACCTGCTGACCTACTCGCTGTTCTCGCTGGCCGCGGCCTTCTCGCCGAACCTCGAGACGTTCCTCGTGCTCCGCTTCCTGGCGGGCCTCGGGCTCGGCGCCGAGCTCGTCCTCGTCGACACCTACCTGGCCGAGTTCCTGCCGCGGCGCGTGCGCGGCCGCTGGACGGCGTGGGCCTACACCGTCGGCTTCCTCGGCGTCCCGGTCGCGGCGCTGCTCGGCGGGCGCCTGGTCGCCGCTCAGTCCCTCGCCGGCGTCGACGGCTGGCGGTGGCTGCTCGTCGCGGGCGGGCTCGGCGCGCTGTTCGTGCTGGTCCTGCGCCGGGTGCTGCCGGAGTCCCCGCGCTGGCTGCTGACCCACGGACGGCACGACGAGGCCGCCACCGTCGCCCGCGACGTCGCGCGCCGGGCCGGCGCCCCCGTTGACGGCGAGATCACCGTCGCCACCGGCGGCGAGCCGCGCGCCGGCTCGACGCTCGACGTGCTGCGCACCGCGTTCAGCGGCGTCTACCGCACCCGCACCGTCATGCTGCTGATCTTCCAGGTGCTGCAGACCGTCGCCTACTACGGCTTCGGCACCCTCGCCCCGCTGGTGCTGGTCGCCAAGGGCTTCGACATCACCGAGTCGCTGGGCTACGCCGCGCTCACCTTCGCGGGCTACCCGCTCGGGTCGCTGGCCTCGGTGCCGCTGGTCGAGCGGTTCGAACGGAAGTGGCTGATCATCGCGTCCGCGCTGGCGATCGGGGTGCTCGGGATCGTGTTCGCCGCCGGCACGACGCCGCTGGTCATCGTCACCTCCGGGTTCCTGCTCACCGCGGCCAGCAACGTGTTCTCCAACGGCTTCCACATCTACCAGGCGGAGATCTTCCCGACGGCGATCCGCTCGACCGCGGGCGGCATCGCCTACTCGCTGTCCCGGGCGACCTCGGCGCTGCTGCCGTTCGTCGCGGTGCCGCTGCTGGCGACGGCGGGCCCGGTCGCGGTGTTCGGCGGGGCCGCGGTGCTGATCGTGGTGCTGTGCCTCGACGTCGGCCTGCTCGGCCCGCGCTCCACCGGCCGCGCGCTCGAGGAGCTGGGCTGAGGGGCATCCTGGCGCGGTGAGCCAGGCCCTCTACGAGATCACCGTGAACGCGCTGCTCGACCGCGACCGCCCGCTCACCGGCGACGAGTGGGACGCCGCCGTCGCCCGGGTGGGCGGGCACCGCGCGGCGCAGCTGCTCGCCGAGCTCGCCGACGCGGCGCTGCTGCCCGCACCGGTGCTGGCCCGCGCGGTGCGGGAGGCGTGGGCGGGTGCGGACCGGCCGCTGGAGCGGTTGCCCGCCGCGCGGTGGGCGGAGCTGTGCGACGACGCCGGCCTGCCGGTGCCCCCGGAGGCCGCGGGCGCCCCGTGGCGTGACCCCCGGAATCCATGATCGTTCACCCCATGTGTTCCGACGTATCGGAATTGTCCTCGCCTCGGTGTTGTGCGGCGCAGCCCTCTTCGGAGCCGGGACTGCGATCGCTTCGCCTGATCACGAGAACCAGAGCGAAATTCGGCTGACGAAGCTGGAAGACCTGCGAGGCCTGCCGTGCGGTGGGGACACGCAGTTCGGTGAAGGACAGCTCGACTTCAGAATCTTCGGCCCACCGCAGCAGTCGACCATCCAGTGGCACTGTGTGACGCCCGAGACGTTCCCCATCCTCGACCAGGACGACATTCCGTACGACCTCTACCCGTCAGAGTCCGATGTCCCGGAGATCCTGCCCGGAGGCTGACCAGGACCTGACGGCTCGATGGCTCGTCGGTCCGTCGGGTGCTCGTGCTCCGTCCAGTCACCGGGTCGCTGATCGTGGATTCGTGAAGGATCGGTGCCGTCAACGCACCGATCCTTCACGTGATGCCGATCATCTTTCGTCCAGGTGCTCACGCTGCTGCACGTCCACCCCGGGCATCTAGTGCGCGTGTCCTACCGCCGCTTCGGGGGGCCTCCGGACTACTACGTCTACGCGCGGCCCGTCGAGCGTGTCCGCGACCCTCTGCTCGGCGGGCATGGCGTCGGCGGGTAGAGCCGCCACTCCGGGGTTCCACGACCAGGCCTACCTGCAGCGGCGCTTCGTCCGGCTGGTCGGCGTCATGCCGGGTCGCTATGCCCGCAGCGGCCGGCCGCGGGCTGAGGCCGGACGGCCTACCAGCCGCGCGACTTCCACTCCGACAGGTGCGGGCGCTCCGCGCCGAGGGTCGAGTCGTCGCCGTGGCCCGGGTAGAACCAGGTGTCGTCGCCGAGCCGGTCGAAGACGCGCTCCTCGAGGTCGGTGATCAGCTGCTCGTTGTCCTCGGCCGACCAGGTCTTGCCCGGCCCGCCGGGGAACAGGCTGTCGCCGGTGAACAGGTGCGGGCGGTCCTCGCCGCGGTAGAGCAGCGCGACCGACCCTGGCGTGTGGCCGCGCAGGTGCACGACCTCGAGCTCGATCTCGCCGAAGGCGATCGTGTCGCCGTCCTCGACGAACTCGTCCATCGGTGCCGGCAGCTCCGGGGCGTCGAGCGGGTGTGCGATCAGCCGGGGCTCGAACATGCCCGCGATCGCCCCGAGCGCCTGCCAGTGGTCGGCGTGGCGGTGGGTGGTGACCAGGTGGCGCAGGTCCGGGCGCTCGTCGGTGGCGCCGATGAGGTCGGCCAGGCGGGTCGGCTCGGCCGCCGCGTCGACGAGCAGTGCCTCGTTGCTCGCCTTGCACACGAGCAGGTAGGCGTTGTTGTCCATCTCGCCGACCGAGACCTTGCTGATGCTCAGCCTGTCGAGGTCGCGGCGGATGGCGGCGCCGCCCGGGTCGGTGTGACCGGTGTAGTTCAGCAGGACGTCCACGGGCGGGAGAGTAGCGGCCGGGATCGACACCCGCGGTGGGGAGAACCCGCCGGTCGCACGGGCGGGCCCGCTGACGGATCGAACGGGCGTGCGAGTAGCGTGCGCGGTGGACCGACCGGCGCGTCCCGCGGTGCATCCACCGCGCCGGACCACCGCAGACCCCCGCTCGACGGGTTCCTGTCGGTGGGCCGACCTAGCATCGGGGCGACGAACCTCACCGGCCACCGGCGGCCGGTCCCGGAATGTCCGTCGACCCCGCCGGTGTCACAACCGGGGACGACCCGGACGGCACCGCCACCCCAGGAGGCGCGAGACGTGAGCGACCACAGCACCGACCGCCGCGACGCCGGCACCGCCCTGTCCCCGGGCGCGTCGCCGGTCCCGGACGGTCCCAGGCTGGTCGTCCGCGGCGCGCGCGAGCACAACCTGCAGGGCATCGACATCGACCTGCCCCGCGACAGCATGATCGTGTTCACCGGCCTGTCGGGGTCCGGCAAGTCCAGCCTCGCCTTCGACACGATCTTCGCCGAGGGCCAGCGCCGCTACGTCGAGTCGCTCTCGGCCTACGCCCGTCAGTTCCTGGGGCAGATGGACAAGCCCGACGTCGACTTCATCGAGGGCCTGTCCCCGGCGGTGTCGATCGACCAGAAGTCGACCAACCGCAACCCGCGCTCGACGGTCGGCACCATCACCGAGATCCACGACTACCTGCGCCTGCTCTACGCCCGCGCCGGCATCCCGCACTGCCCGGTCTGCGGCGAGCGGATCGCGAAGCAGACCCCGCAGCAGATCGTCGACCAGGTCCTGGAGATGGAGCAGGGCAGCCGGTTCCAGGTCCTCGCCCCGGTGGTGCGCACCCGCAAGGGCGAGTTCGTCGACCTGTTCTCCGCGCTGCAGGCACAGGGCTACTCGCGCGTGCTGGTCGACGGCACCGTGCACCCGCTGTCGGACCCGCCGAAGCTCAAGAAGCAGGAGAAGCACGACATCGCCGTCGTCGTCGACCGGCTCTCGGTGAAGGCGACGGCCAAGCAGCGCCTCACCGACTCGGTCGAGACCGCGCTGCGCCTGGCCGACGGCCTGGTCGTGCTCGACTTCGTCGACCTGCCCGACGACGACCCGGGCCGCGAGCGCCGGTTCTCCGAGAAGATGGCCTGCCCGAACGGGCACACCCTGGCCGTCGACGACCTCGAGCCGCGCACGTTCTCCTTCAACTCGCCCTACGGCGCCTGCCCGGCCTGCTCGGGCATCGGCATCAAGAAGGAGGTCGACCCGGAGCTCGTCGTCCCCGACCCCGACCTGTCGCTGGGCGACGGCGCGATCGCGCCCTGGTCGACCGGGCACAACGCCGAGTACTTCGGGCGCCTGCTGTCCGGGCTGTCGACGGCGATCGGCTTCCGGATGGACACGCCGTGGCGCAGCCTGCCCGCCGCCGCCCGCAAGGCGGTGCTGCACGGCAGCGACGACCAGGTCCACGTGCGCTACCGCAACCGCTACGGCCGCGAGCGCTCGTACTACGCCAACTTCGAGGGCGTCATGCCGTTCCTCGAGCGGCGCCTGGACCAGACCGAGTCCGAGTCGCAGCGCGAGCGCTACGAGGGCTACATGCGCGACATCCCCTGCCCCGCGTGCGACGGCGCCCGCCTGCGCCCCGAGGTGCTGTCGGTGACCCTGCCGCACCGCGACCTGGGGGAGCGGTCGATCGCGCAGGTGTCGAACATGTCGGTGGCCGAGTGCTCGCAGTTCCTGAACGGGATGGTGCTCGACGACCGGCAGGCCATGATCGCCGGTGCGGTGCTCAAGGAGGTGCAGGCGCGGCTGGGCTTCCTGCTCGACGTCGGCCTGGACTACCTGTCGCTCGACCGGGCCGCCGGCACCCTGTCCGGCGGCGAGGCGCAGCGCATCCGGCTCGCCACGCAGATCGGCTCGGGCCTGGTCGGGGTGCTCTACGTGCTCGACGAGCCGTCGATCGGCCTGCACCAGCGCGACAACCGCCGGCTCATCGACACGCTCACCCGGCTCAAGGCGCTGGGCAACACGCTGATCGTCGTCGAGCACGACGAGGACACCATCCGCGCCTCGGACTGGGCGGTCGACATCGGTCCCGGCGCCGGTGAGCACGGTGGCCGGGTCGTGCACTCCGGCACGATCGCCGACCTGGAGTCCCACGACACGTCGCTGACCGGGGCGTACCTCTCGGGCCGCAAGTCGATCCCGCTGCCCGAGCGGCGCGCGCTCGACCACGACCGGAAGCTGACGATCGTCGGGGCGCGTGAGCACAACCTGCGCGGGATCGACGTCGACGTCCCGCTCGGCGGGCTCGTCTCGATCACCGGCGTCTCCGGCTCCGGCAAGTCGACACTGATCAACGACATCCTCGCGACGGTGCTGGCCAACCGCCTCAACGGCGCCCGTCAGGTGCCCGGCCGGCACACCCGCATCACCGGCGTCGACCAGCTCGACAAGCTCGTGCGCGTGGACCAGTCGCCGATCGGGCGGACCCCCCGGTCCAACCCGGCCACCTACACCGGGGTGTGGGACAAGGTCCGCAAGCTGTTCGCCGCGACCACGGAGGCGAAGGTCCGCGGCTACACCGAGGGCCGGTTCTCCTTCAATGTCAAGGGCGGGCGCTGCGAGGCGTGCACCGGCGACGGCACGATCAAGATCGAGATGAACTTCCTGCCGGACGTCTACGTCCCGTGCGAGGTCTGCAAGGGCGCCCGCTACAACCGGGAGACCCTCGAGGTCCACTACAAGGGCAAGACGGTCGCCGACGTCCTCGACATGCCGATCGAGGAGGCCGCGGAGTTCTTCGACCCGATCACCTCGATCAGCCGCTACCTGCGGACCCTGGTCGATGTCGGCCTCGGCTACGTCCGGCTCGGACAGCCCGCGCCGACGCTGTCCGGCGGGGAGGCCCAGCGCGTCAAGCTCGCCAGCGAGCTGCAGAAGCGCAGCAACGGCCGCACCGTCTACATCCTCGACGAGCCGACCACCGGCCTGCACTTCGAGGACATCCGCAAGCTCCTGGCCGTCATCCAGGGGCTCGCGGACAAGGGCAACACGGTGATCGTCATCGAGCACAACCTCGACGTCATCAAGACCTCGGACTGGGTCATCGACATGGGCCCGGAGGGCGGTTCGGGCGGCGGGACCGTCGTCGCGCAGGGCACACCGGAGCAGATCGCTGCGCACCCGGAGAGCCACACCGGCCGGTTCCTGCGCGAGCTGGTCACCCCGGACCACAGCCCGGCCCGGCCCGCCCGGCGCCGCGCCGCCGCGTCGCGGGCGACCGCGAACGGGAGCGGCACCACCGCGAACGGCACCTCCGGGGCCGCGCGGCGCGGCCGGGCGAAGGCGGCCAGCGCGGGGTGAGCGCCCGGCCCCGCTCCGACCGCCCACCCGGGGCCTGCTACCCTCGGGAATGCGACCACCCGGGATCGCGTTGATTCGCGTGTTCCGGGCGTCAAGTGGAGCCCCGCTCCCACCCGCGCCGTGATCGTAGCGGCGTCCGGGTCCATGGTCCGGCCTCGTGGCAGCAGTGTGCCACCGGCCGATCAACGGGTCTTCGCTTGTCGTCGCCGGCGCAGCAGGTAGTAGCGACACAGCGAGTTACTCAGGAGACCCCATCAGCACAGAGCCCCGCATCAACGACCGCATCCGCGTGCCCGAGGTCCGCCTCGTCGGCCCGAACGGCGAGCAGGTCGGGATCGTGCGCATCGAGGACGCCCTCAAGCTGGCCCAGGACGCCGACCTCGACCTCGTCGAGGTCGCCGGCCAGGCCCGCCCGCCGGTCTGCAAGCTCATGGACTACGGAAAGTTCAAGTACGAGAGCGCGCAGAAGGCCCGGGAGTCCCGGCGCAACCAGCAGCTCACCGTGATCAAGGAGCAGAAGCTCCGGCCGAAGATCGACAAGCACGACTACGAGACGAAGCGCGGTCACGTGATCCGCTTCCTCGAGGGCGGCAACAAGGTCAAGGTCACGATCATGTTCCGTGGTCGCGAGCAGTCGCGTCCCGAGCTGGGCTACCGCCTGCTCCAGCGGCTCGCCGAGGACATCGGTGACATGGCCGTCGTCGAGGCCGCCCCGAAACAGGACGGCCGCAACATGACGATGGTGCTGGCCCCGACGAAGAAGCCGGCGTCGCGCAAGTCGACGGCCGCTGCCAGCTCCGACGCCCCGGCCGACGCCGAGGCGTGAGGTCCGTTCCCGTGTCCGGCCGCACCGCCGGACACGGGTGAGGACACGCAGTACCCGCAACGACCCCCGGTGCCCCGGGGGCCGACATCGAACGGATACGTCATGCCGAAGAACAAGACGCACAAGGGGACCGCGAAGCGCGTCCGCATCACCGGTGGCGGCAAGATCATGCGCCAGCAGGCCGGCCTGCGGCACCGCCTCGAGGTCAAGTCGCGCAAGGAGAAGCGTGACCTGTCGGGCACCGTCGAGCTCGCCAAGGCCGACGTGAAGCGCGTCAAGAAGCTGCTCGGTCACTGACCTTCCGCCCCTTTTTTCGAACCACCCGGCGATCCCCGGCCCTGCCGTGGCCGATCGCTGACGATTCAGGAGAGACCCCATGGCACGCGTGAAGCGCTCGGTGAACGCCCAGAAGAAGCGCCGCACCACGCTGGAGTCGGCCGCCGGCTACCGCGGGCAGCGCTCGCGGCTGTACCGCAAGGCCAAGGAGCAGATGCTCCACTCGATGAACTACGCCTACCGGGACCGTCGCGCGCGCAAGGGCGACTTCCGGCAGCTGTGGATCACTCGGATCAACGCCGCGGCCCGCGCCAACGACATGACCTACAACCGGTTCATCCAGGGCCTCAAGGCCGCCGGTGTCGAGGTCGACCGCAAGAACCTCGCCGAGATCGCCGTGAGCGACCCGGCCGCCTTCGCCGCGCTCGTCGCGGTGGCCAAGGAGAACCTGCCGATCGGCACCGAGCAGGGCTCCGCGGCCTGAGGTGATCCCTGCCAGGACCGAGACGCCCGGCACCGAGCGCACCCCACGCGTCGCAGCGGCCCGCAAGCTGCTGCGCCGCGCGGGGCGCGAGCGGGCCGGGCGTTTCCTCGTCGAGGGGGCCCAGGCCGTCCGGGAGGCGCTGGACGCCGTCGCCGTGCACGAGCTCTTCGTGACCGACTCCGCCGCCGGGCGCCACCCCGAGCTGGTCGAGGCCGCCGTGCACGCCGGGGTCCGGGTGTCCTCGGTGACCGACCGGGCCGCCGCGTCGCTCTCGGACACGGTCACCCCGCAGGGCCTCGTCGCGGTCTGCGACCTGCTCGACGTGCCCGTCGCGACCGCGCTGGCCGGGGTGCCCGGCTTCGTGACCGTCTGCGACGGCATCTCCGACCCCGGCAACGTCGGCACCGTGATCCGGGTCGCCGACGCCGCCGGCTGCGACGCGGTGCTGCTCGCCGGCGACACCGTCGACCCGCACAACGGCAAGGCCGTGCGCGCCTCCACCGGCAGCGTGTTCCACCTGCCGCTGGCCCGTGACCGCGACGCGACGGCGGTCGTCGAGATCTGCCGGGCCGCCGGGCTCACCACACTGGTCGCCGACGGCCACGGCGAACTCGACCTGCACGACCCCGCCGTCACCCCGACCCTGGCCGGTCCGGTCGCGTGGATCCTCGGCAGCGAGGCGCACGGGCCGTCGCCCGCCGTGCACGAGGCCGCCGACCACCGCGTCCGCGTCCCGATCCACGGCCGCGCCGAGTCGCTCAACCTCGCCACCGCGGCCGCGATCTGCCTCTACGCGACCGTCGGGGCGCGCGCCGGCGTCGCCCCGCGGCCGGCCCCGGCGCGCGACTGAAACCGGTTCGGACCGGCCCTCTACGATCGTGGGCACCATGAGTGAGACCGACGTCGCGAACCCCCTGGAGCCCGGTGTGCTGGCCGCGGCGGTGGACGCCGCCCGCGCGGCGTTCGACGCCGCCGGCGACCTCGACGCGCTGGCCGCGGCCAAGCCTGCGCACCTCGGCGACCGGGCCCCCATCCCGATGGCCCGCCGCTCGCTGGGGCAGCTCCCCGGCCCGGAGCGCGCCGACGCCGGCAAGCGCGTCAACGCCGCCCGGCAGGAGGCCCAGGCCGCCTTCGACGCCCGCCGCGAGGTCCTGCTCGCCGAGCGCGACGCGCGCGTGCTGGCCGAGGAGGCCGTCGACGTCACGCTGCCCACCGACCGCCGTCCGCGCGGCGCGCGCCACCCCATCACCCAGCTGTCCGAGCGGATCGCCGACATCTTCGTCGGGATGGGCTGGGAGGTCGCCGAGGGCCCCGAGGTCGAGGCGTCGTGGCTGAACTTCGACGCGCTGAACTTCGGCAAGGACCACCCGGCCCGCACGATGCAGGACACCTTCTACCTGGGTGACCCCGAGCGCGGTCAGGACTCCGGGACGGTCCTGCGCACCCACACCTCACCGGTGCAGGTGCGCACGCTGCTGGAGCGCGAGCTGCCGGTCTACGTGGCGTGCCCCGGGCGCACCTTCCGCACCGACGAGCTCGACGCCACCCACACCCCGGTGTTCCACCAGGTGGAGGGCCTCGCCGTCGACCGCGGCCTGACCATGGCCCACCTCAAGGGCACCCTCGACGCGTTCGCCCGGGCCGTGTTCGGGCCCGAGGCCGGGACGCGGATGCGCCCGTCGTACTTCCCGTTCACCGAGCCCTCGGCCGAGGTGGACCTGTGGTTCCCGCAGAAGAAGGGTGGCGCCGGCTGGGTCGAGTGGGGCGGCTGCGGCATGGTCAACCCCCACGTCCTGCGCGCCTGCGGTGTCGACACCGAGGTGTACTCCGGTTTCGCGTTCGGCATGGGCATCGAGCGGACCCTGATGTTCCGCAACGGCATCCCCGACATGCGGGACATGGTCGAGGGCGACGTCCGCTTCTCGACCGCGTTCGGTGTCTGACCGACCGACCCGCTTCCAGACAGAGGAGTTCTGAGCAGTGCGAGTGTCCGCGTCCTGGCTCGCCCGCCACATCGACCCCGCGTCGCTGCCGGCGGGTCCCGAGGCGATCGGCGACGCGTTCGTCCGGGTCGGCCTGGAGGTCGAGGAGATCCACCCGGCCCCCGCGGTCACCGGCCCGGTGACCGTCGCGCGCGTCGAGGAGATCGAGGAGCTGACGGAGTTCAAGAAGCCGATCCGGTACTGCCGGGTGGGCTTCGAGGGCGACCGTCACCGCTACGTCGTGTGCGGCGCCCGCAACTTCGCCGTCGGTGACCTCGTCGTCGTGACCGAGCCGGGTGCCGTGCTGCCGGGGGACTTCGCCATCGCGCAGCGCACGACCTACGGCAAGGTCTCCGACGGCATGATCGCCTCCGCCAAGGAGCTCGGCCTGGGCGCCGACCACGGCGGTATCCTCGTCCTGCCGCCCGGCACCGCCGAGCCCGGTGACGACGCGCTGGAGGTCCTCGGGCTGTCCGAGCCCGTCGTCGAGCTGGCCGTCACCCCCGACCGCGGGTACTGCTTCGCCGTGCGGGGGCTGGCCCGCGAGCTCGCGACCTCGCTCGACGTCGACTACACCGACCCCGTCACCCGGGTCGCGGTCCCGCAGGCCGACGGCGACGCCTGGCCGGTGCGCCTGGCCGACCCGCAGGGCTGCCCGCGTTTCGTCGCCCGCCGGGTGGACGGCGTCGACCCGGCCGCGCCGAGCCCCTGGTGGATGCAGCGGGCCCTGATCTCGGCCGGGATGCGGCCGATCTCGCTGGTCGTCGACGTCACGAACTTCGTGATGCTCGACCTCGGGCAGCCGCTGCACGCCTACGACGCGAGCCGACTGACCGGCGCGATCGAGGTCCGCCGGGCGACGGCGGGTGAGAAGCTGCAGACCCTCGACGGCCAGACCCGCGTCCTCGACGCCGACGACCTGCTGATCACCGACGACTCGGGCCCGATCGGGCTCGCCGGCGTCATGGGCGGGGCGTCCACCGAGATCCCGGCGCCGGACGACCTGCCCGCCGGGGCCCGGGTCGACGTGCTGATCGAGGCGGCGCACTTCTCGCCGCCGGTCATCGCGCGCGCGGCGCGCCGGCACAAGCTGCCCAGCGAGGCGTCCAAGCGGTTCGAGCGGGTCGTGGACCCGGCGCTGCCGCCGGTGGCGGCGGAGCGGGCCGCGCAGCTGCTCGTCGAGCTGGGCGGCGGCACGCTCGCCGGCGGGCGCACCGATGCCGGTGGCGTCCCGGCCGTGCCCGCGGTGCGGATGCCGCTGTCGATGCCCGACCGCGTCGCCGGGGTCGACTACCCGCGCGGTGCGACCGTGCGCCGCCTGACCCAGGTCGGGTGCGCCGTCGAGCTCGACACCGGCACGGACGGTCAGGGCGTCGTCGTCGCGACGCCGCCGACCTGGCGTCCGGACCTGCGCATCGCCGCCGACCTGGTCGAGGAGGTGCTGCGCCTGGAGGGCTACGACGCGATCCCGTCCGTCGTGCCCGACGCCCCGGCCGGTCGCGGGCTCACCCCGGCCCAGCAGCGCCGCCGCGCCGTGTCGCGGGCGCTCGCCGAGGCCGGGCACGTCGAGGTGTTGCCGTTCCCGTTCGTCTCCGACGCGGTGTGGGACGACCTCGGCCTGGCCGCCGACGACGACCGCCGCCGCACCGTCGCGGTCTCCAACCCGCTCGACGCCGAGCGGTCCCGGCTGACGACCACGCTGCTGCCCGGCCTGCTGGACATGCTGGTGCGCAACCGCTCGCGGGGCGCCGAGGACCTGGCGCTCTACACGATCGCGCAGGTCGTCCGGCCCGGCCGCGACACCCCGGTCATGCCGGACCCGCCGGTCACCGCCCGCCCGAGCGACGACGAGTACGCCGCCCTGCGCGCCGCCCTGCCGGACCAGCCGGTGCACGTCGGCGTCGTGCTGGCCGGGAACCGCGAGCCCCGCGGCTGGTGGGGCCGGGGCAGGCCCGCCTCCTGGGAGGACGCCGTCGAGGCCGCCCGCCTCACCGGCGCGGCCGCCGGGGTGGAGCTGCGCCCGCGGCGCGCCGAGCGCGCCCCGTGGCACCCGGGACGCTGCGCGGAGCTCGTCGTGGCCGGGACGGGCACGGTCGTCGGGCACGCGGGCGAGCTGCACCCGAAGGTCGTCGAGGCCCTCGGCCTGCCCGCCCGCACCGCGGCCGCCGAGATCGACCTCGACGCGCTGCCGCTGCGGGAGAACCTGCCGGTCCCGCGGGTGTCGCCGTTCCCGCCGGTCGCCGTGGACGTCGCGCTCGTCGCCGACGAGTCGGTCCCCGCCGCGGACCTCGCCGACGCCCTCACCGCGGGTGCGGGGGAGCTGCTGGAGTCGGTGCGGCTGTTCGACGTCTACACCGGCGATCAGGTCGGCGCCGGGAAGCGTTCGCTGGCGTTCTCGCTGCGGCTGCGCGCCGCCGACCGCACGCTGACCAGCGAGGAGGCGAACACCGCGCGCGACGCGGCGATCGCCGAGGCCGCCGCCCGGCACGGCGCGGCCCTGCGCTGAGCGCGCACCCGCCGGGTGCCGCCCCGCCCCCGCGGCGGGGCGGTCTCAGCGGGCCGCGCGGACGGCGGACGCGGCGGCCGCCCGCCACTGCTGCGGTGTCGGCGTCCGGCCGGCGACCGCCACGGTGACCAGCCGGCGCGCCGTCCCGAGCTGCAGGGTCGGCCCGGCGACGGTGTCGAGCACCGCCGCGGCCGTGCCCGCGGGGACCCCGGTCAGCGGCGCGGCGCCGGTCGCGGAGCCGACGTAGCGGACCGGCGTCGTCCGGGTGGTCGCGTAGACGTTCACCGAGACGGTGACGCCGTCGGCGAGGGCGAAGCAGGCCCGGGTGCGTGTCCCGTCGGACCGGGTCACGACGGCGTTCGCCGCGGGCGCCACCGGGGCGCCGCCGAGCAGTCCGGTGAGCGAGGCGGTGTCGAGCAGGCACTCGTCGGCCACGACGTCGGAGGTCAGCGGGGCGGCCGGCGACGGCGCGCCGGTCCCGCCGGTCGGAGCGGGCGCGGCGGCCGACGGGCGGGCGCGGCCGTCGGGCACCGTGGCGGTCCCGCCCCCGACCGGCACCGGCGGCACGGTGCGCGTGCCGTCGGGCGTCACCGGGACCGGGAGCACCGTGGTCGTGGGACGCCCCGGCGCCGGCGTCGGGGTCGTCGTGGGAGCGGACGGGGCGGACGGGCCGGTGGGCAGCGGCCCCGGGACGGTGAACGCGGTCGGCGGCCCGCCGGTCGTCGTGGGCGCCGCGAGCGGGTCCACCGGCGCGGCCGGACCCCGGCCGGCCGGCCACGGTGTCCCCGGCACCGTCGACGCGCATCCGCCCAGCACCGTCGTGAGCAGCAGCGCGAGTGCGCACGCCCGCCCCACCCCGCCCGTCACCCGCTGTCGCACGCGGGGGAAACTAGGCGGCGCGCGCGGCCGCCGGGCCCGAACACCGCCCCCCGATCGCGATCGCGAATCCGATTGCATGACCTTTCGTGTCGGTGCATACTCATCCACGTGGTACGCATCGCAGTGGCGGGAGCCAGCGGGTACGCCGGGGGAGAGCTCCTCCGGCTGCTGCTCGCGCATCCCGAGGTGGAGATCGGCGCCCTGACGGCCGGCGGGAACGCGGGCACGCGTCTCGGCGAGCACCAGCCGCACCTGGTCCCGCTCGCGGACCGCGTGCTGGGTGAGAGCACCGCGGAGAACCTCGCCGGGCACGACGCGGTGTTCCTCGCGCTCCCGCACGGCAGGTCCGCCGAGCTGGCCGCGCAGCTGGGACCGGACGTGCTCGTCGTCGACTGCGGAGCCGACCACCGTCTGACCGATCCGGCCGCCTGGGACCGCTGGTACGGCGGGGAGCACGCCGGGCACTGGCCCTACGGCCTGCCCGAGCTCCCGGGCGCCCGCGCCGCACTGACCGGCACCCGGCGCGTCGCGGTGCCCGGCTGCTACCCGACCGGCACCAGCCTCGCGCTGGTCCCGGCGCTGGTCGCCGGACTGGTCGCCCCCGAGGTCGTGATCACCGCGGTGACCGGCACCTCCGGGGCGGGGAAGGCGCTCAAGCCGCACCTGCTCGGGGCCGAGGTCATGGGCTCGCTCTCGGCCTACGGCGTCGGCGGCGCGCACCGGCACACCCCCGAGATCGCGCAGAACCTGGGCGCCGCGCTCGGGTCCCCGGTGTCGGTCAGCTTCACCCCCGTCCTCGCGCCCCTGCCGCGCGGCATCCTCGCGTCCTGCTCGGCGCCGCTGGCCGACCCCGGCACCGACGCCGCCGCGGTCCGCGCGGTCTACGACAAGGCCTACGCCGACGAGCCGTTCGTGCACCTGCTGCCCGAGGGGCAGTGGCCCACCACGGCACAGACGCTGGGCTCCAACACCGTCGCCCTGCAGGTGACGGTCGACGCCGACGCGCGCCGCCTCGTCGTCGTCTCGGCGATCGACAACCTGACCAAGGGCACCGCCGGCGGTGCCGTGCAGTGCATGAACCTGGCCCTCGGGCTCCCCGAGACCCTCGGCCTGCCGACGACGGGAGTCGCACCGTGAGCGTGACCGCCGCGAAGGGGTTCCGGGCCGCCGGGATCGCCGCAGGCATCAAGAAGTCCGGCCGGGCCGACCTCGCGCTGGTGGTCAACGACGGCCCGCGCACCGAGGCCGCCGGGGTGTTCACGCGCAACAAGGTGCGGGCCGCGCCCGTCCTGTGGTCCCAGCAGGTCCTCACCGGCGGCGCGCTGCGCGCGGTCGTGCTGAACTCCGGCGGCGCCAACGCCTGCACCGGTCCGGAGGGCTTCCAGGTCGCGCACGCGACCGCCGAGAAGGCCGCCGAGGTGCTCGGCTGCGGCGCGGTCGAGGTCGCGGTCTGCTCGACCGGCCTGATCGGCGAGCAGCTGCCGCGCGACACGGTCCTCGCCGGGGTCGCGACCGCCGCCGGGGAGCTCGCCGCCACGCCCGAGGCCGGGTCCGCGGCGGCCGCCGCGATCATGACCACCGACACGGTGCCCAAGGAGTCGGTGCTGACCGACCCGGCCGGCTGGACGGTCGGGGGCACCACCAAGGGCGCCGGGATGATCTCGCCGTCGATGGCGACGATGCTCAGCGTGCTGACCACCGACGCCGTCCTCGACCGCGCCACGCTCGACGCCGCGCTGCGCGAGGCCGTGCGCTACAGCTTCGACCGGCTCGACGTCGACGGCTCGATGTCCACCAACGACACCGTGGTCGTCATGGCCTCGGGCGCCTCCGGGGTCCCGGCCGACCCCGCGGTGTTCACCGCCGCGCTCACCCGCGTCTGCCGGGACCTGGCCGAGCAGATGCAGGCCGACGCCGAGGGCGTCACCAAGCGAATCACCGTGCGGGTCACCGGCGCCGCCTCGGAGGACGACGCGGTGACCGTCGCCCGCACCGTCGCCCGCGACGCCCTGGTCAAGACGGCCATGTTCGGCTCGGACCCCAACTGGGGCCGGGTCGCGGCCGCCGCCGGGTACGCCGACGCCGAGATCGACCCGGAGCGCCTGGACGTGACGATCAACGGCGTCCTGCTGTGCAAGGGCGCCGTCGTCGCCGGGGACCGGGCCGACTGCGACCTCTCCGGCGAGGACGTCCTGATCGAGATCGAGCTCGGCCTGGCCGGCGGCGCCTCCGGGCACGCCGCGGAGATCCGCACGACCGACCTCTCGCACGCCTACGTGGAGGAGAACAGTGCCTACTCCTCCTGAGCAGCCGCAGGTCGCGCCGTCCCCGGAGACCCCCGCCCGGCTGAAGCGCGCGGGGGAGAAGGCCGGCGTGCTGGCCGAGGCGCTGCCCTGGCTGCAGCGCTTCCACGGGCGCATCGTCGTGGTGAAGTACGGCGGCAACGCCATGATCGACGACGAGCTGAAGCAGGCCTTCGCCCGCGACATGGTCTTCCTGCGCCTGGCCGGGATCCACCCGGTCGTCGTGCACGGCGGCGGGCCGCAGATCTCGGCGATGCTCACCCGTCTCGGGATGCCCGGCGAGTTCCGCGGCGGGCTGCGGGTCACCACCCCGGAGACGATGGAGATCGTCCGGATGGTGCTGTTCGGCCAGGTCGGGCGGGAGCTCGTCGGGCTGATCAACGCCCACGGCCCGCTCGCCGTCGGCCTGTCCGGCGAGGACGCGGGGCTGTTCACCGCGGAGAAGCGCACCGCGCTCGTCGGCGGCGAGCCGGTCGACATCGGCCTCGTCGGCGACGTCACGGAGGTCAACCCGGACGCGGTGCTCGACATCATCGCCGCCGGTCGGATCCCGGTCGTCGCCGGCATCGCGCCCGACGCCGACGGCCGGGTCCACAACATCAACGCCGACAGCGCCGCCGCGGCGCTGGCCGGTGCGCTCGACGCCGCGAAGCTCGTCGTGCTGACCGACGTCGAGGGGCTCTACGCGAACTACCCCGACCCCGACTCGATCATCACCTCGCTCACCGCCGACCAGCTCGAGCCCATGCTGCCCCGCCTGGAGAGCGGCATGGCCCCCAAGATGGAGGCCTGCCTGCGCGCCGTGCGTTCGGGCGTCGGCCAGGCCCACGTGATCGACGGGCGCATCCCGCACTCGGTGCTGCTCGAGGTCTTCACCCACGAGGGCGTCGGCACCATGGTGCTGCCCGACGCCCCGCCCGTCACGGACACCGCGTCCGGAGGAACGACATGACCACGCACGCGCAGCGGTGGCAGGCCGCACTGATGAACAACTACGGCACCCCGCCGCTGACCCTGGTCCGCGGCGAGGGCGCCCAGGTGTGGGACGCCGAGGGCCGCCGCTACCTCGACCTCTACTCCGGCATCGCGGTCAACGCGCTGGGGCACGCGCACCCGGCCGTCGTCGACGCCGTCTCGGAGCAGGTCCGCACGCTCGGCCACACCTCGAACTTCTTCATCACCGAGCCCGCGCTGCAGCTGGCCGAGCGCCTGCAGTCCCTGCTGGGCCGCGAGGACGCCCGCACCCTGCTGTGCAACTCGGGGACCGAGGCCAACGAGGCCGCGTTCAAGATCGCGCGGCGGACCGGGCGGCCACGGATCGTCGCCTGCGAGGGCGCGTTCCACGGCCGGACCATGGGCGCGCTGGCGCTGACCGGCCAGCCCGCCAAGCGGGCCCCGTTCGAGCCGATGCCCGCCGGGGTGGAGCACGTCCCGTACGGCGACGTCGCCGCGCTCGACGCCGCCGTCACCGAGGAGACCGCGGCGGTGTTCCTCGAGCCGATCCTCGGCGAGGCCGGCGTGATCGTCCCGCCGGAGGGCTACCTGGCGCAGGCGCGCCGGATCACCGCCGAGCGCGGGGCGCTGCTGGTGCTCGACGAGGTGCAGACCGGCATCGGCCGCACCGGGTACTGGTTCGCCCACCAGGCGCACGGCGTCGTCCCCGACGTCGTCACCCTCGCCAAGGGGCTCGGCGGCGGCCTGCCGATCGGCGCCTGCGTCGGGCTCGGGGACGCGGCGGCGCTGCTCGAACCGGGCCAGCACGGCACCACCTTCGGTGGCAACCCGGTGTCCTGCGCCGCGGCGCTCGCGGTGCTCGACACCATCGCCGCCGACGGTCTGCTCGGCCACGTCGACCGGCTCGGCAAGGAGATCCGCAGCCGCGTCGAGGGCCTCGGCCACCCGCTGGTCGCCGACGTCTCCGGCGCCGGCCTGCACATCGGGATCGGGCTGACGCTGCCCGTCGCCGCCCAGGCCGCCGCCGCGGCCCGCGACCGCGGCCTGCTGGTCAACAACGCGACGCCGGACCGGCTGCGGCTCGCCCCGGCGCTCACGCTCACCGACGCCGAGGCCGAGGAGTTCCTCGCGGCCCTGCCGCCGGTCCTCGACGCCGCCGCCGCGGAGCACGAGGGGCAGGACGACTGATGGTGCGCCACCTCCTGCGCGACGACGACCTGAGCCCCGCCGAGCAGGCCGAGGTCCTCGACCTCGCCGACCGGCTCAAGGCCGACCCGTTCGCCGAACGCCCGCTGGCCGGCCCGCGCGCGGTCGCCGTCGTGTTCGACAAGTCCTCCACCCGGACCCGGGTGTCGTTCGAGGCCGGGATCGCCCAGCTCGGCGGTACCGCGATCATCCTCGACGGCACCACCAGCCAGCTCGGGCGCGGCGAGACCATCTCCGACACCTCCCGCGTCCTGTCCCGCTACGTCGACGCCGTCGTGTGGCGCACCAGCGGCCAGGAGCGCATCGAGGAGATGGCCGCCGTCGCCACGGTGCCGGTGGTCAACGCGCTGACCGACGCGTTCCACCCGTGCCAGGTGCTCGCGGACCTGCAGACGATCCGCGAGCGCTTCGGCCGGCTGGCCGGGCTCACGCTCACCTACCTCGGCGACGGCGCCAACAACGTGGCGCACTCGCTGCTGCTCGGCGGGGTCACCGCGGGCCTGCACGTGCGGGTCGCGGCGCCCGCCGGGTTCACCCCCGACGCCGAGGTCCTGCGCGACGCCAAGGCCCGCGCCGAGCAGACCGGGGGATCGGTGGCGCTCGTCGCCGACCCGGCCGCCGCCGTCGACGGGGCGCACGTCGTCGTCACCGACACCTGGACGTCGATGGGGCAGGAGGACGACGGCCTCGACCGGGTCGCGCCGTTCCGTCCGTACCAGGTGAACGCGGCCCTGCTGGAGCGCGCGGCGCCGGACGTGATCGTGCTGCACTGCCTGCCCGCCCACCGCGGCGACGAGATCACCGACGAGGTCCTCGACGGCGCCGCGAGCGCGGTGTGGGACGAGGCCGAGAACCGGCTGCACGCGCAGAAGGCGCTGCTGACCTGGCTCCTGCGGCATGCCTGACGGCGACCGTGACCGCCGCGGCGCCGTCAGCCGCGTCACCCGCCAGGCCGCCGTCATCGACGTGATCTGGCGGACCCCGGTGCACAGCCAGATCGAGATCATCGCCCTGCTGCAGGACCGGCACGGCATCTCGACCACCCAGGCCACGCTCTCGCGCGACCTCGACGAGCTCGGCGCCGTCAAGCTGCGCGGCGCCGACGGCGGCCCGCCGGTCTACCGCATCCCCGAGGACGGCAGCCCCCTGCGCGGCGTCGAGGGCGGCACGGCCCGGCTGTCGCGGCTGCTGGGGGAGCTGCTCGTGTCCGCGGACGCCAGTGGGAACCTGGCCGTGCTGCGGACCCCGCCGGGTGCGGCGCACTACCTCGCGAGTGCGCTCGACCGGGCCGCGCTGCACGACGTCGTCGGCACCATCGCCGGCGACGACACGGTCATCGTCGTCGCGCGCGAACCCCTCACCGGGACCGAGCTCGCGCAGCGGCTGCAGGACCTGCCCCAGGGCGCCCGTGCCGGCGCCGGGGCGCACGACACCGAGAAGGAGACCTGACATGACCGACCGGACCCCCTGCGGGGCGCGGACGTGAGCGGCTCCGGCAGCGCGCTGTGGGGCGGCCGGTTCGCGTCGGGCCCCGCCGACGCGCTCGCGGCCCTGTCGAAGTCCACCCACTTCGACTGGGCCCTGGCGCCGTACGACATCCGTGGCTCGAAGGCGCACGCCCGGGTCCTGCACCGCGCGGGTCTGCTGTCCGACGAGGAGCTCTCGGGCATGCACAAGGCCCTCGACGAGCTCGCCGCCGACGTGGAGTCCGGGGCCTTCGGCCCCGACCCCGGCGACGAGGACGTGCACACCGCGCTCGAGCGCGGCCTGATCGAGCGCGCCGGCCCCGACCTGGGCGGCAAGCTGCGGGCCGGGCGGTCGCGCAACGACCAGGTCGCCACCCAGTTCCGGATGTGGCTGCGCGACGCCACCCGCCGCGTCGGCGCGGGCGTGCTCGACGTGGTCGAGGCACTGGTCGGCCAGGCGCAGGCGCACCCCGGCGCGGCGATGCCCGGCCGCACCCACCTGCAGCACGCCCAGCCGGTGCTGCTGGGCCACCAGCTCGCCGCGCACGCCCAGGCGCTGCTGCGCGACGTCGACCGGCTCGCCGACTGGGACCGCCGCAGCGCGTACTCGCCCTACGGCTCCGGTGCGCTCGCCGGCTCGTCGCTGGGGCTCGACCCCGAGGCCGTCGCCGCCGAGCTCGGCTTCACCGGCTCCTCGGCCAACTCGATCGACGGCACCGCCTCGCGCGACTTCGCCGCCGAGGCGGCGTTCGTGCTCGCGATGATCGGCGTCGACCTGTCGCGGCTGTCGGAGGAGGTCATCCTCTGGGCGACCGCCGAGTTCGGCTACGTCACCCTCGACGATGCCTTCTCCACCGGCAGCTCGATCATGCCGCAGAAGAAGAACCCCGACGTCGCCGAGCTCGCGCGGGGCAAGTCCGGGCGCCTGGTCGGCAACCTCGCCGGCCTGATGACGACCCTGAAGGGGCTCCCGCTGGCCTACAACCGGGACCTGCAGGAGGACAAGGAGCCGCTGTTCGACTCGGTCGCGCAGCTGGAGCTCCTGCTCCCGGCCGTCGCCGGGATGGTGGCGACGCTGACCTTCCACACCGAGCGGCTCGCCGAGCTCGCGCCCGCCGGGTTCACCCTCGCCACCGACGTGGCCGAGTGGCTCGTCCGGCAGGGGGTCCCCTTCCGGGTGGCGCACGAGGCCGCGGGCGGCTGCGTGCGCGCCGCCGAGGAGCGCGGGGTCGGGCTGGAGGACCTGACCGACGCCGAGCTCACCGCCGTCCACCCCGCACTCGACCCGAGTGTCCGTGACGTGCTGAGCGTGGAAGGCTCCATCGCGTCGCGGAACGCGCGCGGCGGGACCGCCGGCGACCGGGTCGCCGAGCAGCTCACCGACCTGCGCACCGCCGTCGCAGCAGCGAGAGAGTTCACCGGAGGAACCGCATGACCGACCCTGCCGCAGCCTACGAGGAGCTGAAGGCCGCCGGCCTGAAGCTGGACCTGACGCGGGGCAAGCCGTCGTCGCAGCAGCTCGACCTGTCGCACCGGCTGCTCGGCCTGCCGGGCGACGGCGAGTACCGCGCCGCGGACGGCACCGACACCCGCAACTACGGCGGCGGCCAGGGCCTGCCCGAGCTGCGCGAGATCTTCGCGCCGTCCCTGCAGGTCCCGGTCGACCGGCTGGTCGCGGCGAACAACTCCAGCCTCGAGCTGATGCACGACACGCTCGTGCACGCCCTGCTCTCGCCGCTGCCCGGCGCCCCGGCCCGCTGGGTCGACGCCGGCCGGGTCGCCTTCATCGCCCCGGTCCCCGGCTACGACCGCCACTACGGCGTCTGCGAGCGCCTGGGCATCGACCTGGTCACGGTCGCGATGACCCCCGACGGCCCGGACATGGACGAGGTCGAGCGGCTCGTCGCCGACGACCCGTCGATCAAGGGCATCTGGTGCGTGCCGAAGTACTCCAACCCCGACGGCGTCGTCTACTCCGACGAGACCGTGCGCCGGCTCGCCTCCATGACCACCGCCGCCCCGGACTTCCGGATCATGTGGGACAACGCCTACGCGGTGCACCACCTCACCGAGGAGGAGGTGGAGATCGCCGACGTCCTCACGCTGGCCGCCGAGGCGGGCCACCCGGACCGGCCGTTCGTGTTCGGATCCACCTCCAAGATCACCCTGGCCGGTGCCGGTGTCGCGTTCTTCGGTGCGTCGCAGGCCAACGTCGACTGGTGGCTGAAGCTGGCCGGCAAGAAGACGATCGGCCCGGACAAGGTCAACCACCTGCGCCACGCCCTGTTCCTGAAGGACGCGGCGGGGCTGCGGGCGCACATGGCCGCGCACCGCGAGCTCATCGCGCCGAAGTTCGCCGCGGTCGACCGCCTGCTGACCGAGGCGTTCGCCGACGTCGAGGGCGTGTCCTGGACGAAGCCGAAGGGCGGCTACTTCGTCAGCCTGACCGTCCCGGACGGTCTCGCCTCGGAGGTCGTGCGCCTGTCCAAGGAGGCCGGGATCGTGCTGACCCCGGCCGGGGCCACGCACCCCTACGGCAAGGACCCGCAGGACGCGACCATCCGGCTCGCCCCGACCCTGCCGCCGCTCGACGAGGTCGAGAAGGCGATGGCCGGGGTCGTGACCTGCGTGCAGCTGGCGCTGGCGCGTCGCTGACCCGCGTGGCGGACGACTCCTCGTCGGGGCCCGGCCGGTACGTCCGGCCGGGCCCCGACGGCGTGCTGGACCGCGCCGAGCTCGCCGTCGACGTGCTCCCCGCCGCACGGCGCCTGCTCGGGTGCGTGCTGGAGGCCGACACCCCCGAGGGCACCGTCGCGGTGCGGCTGGTCGAGGTCGAGGCCTACCGGGGCCGCGACGACCCGGCGTCGCACTGCTACCGGGGGCGGACTCCGCGCAACGGCGTCATGTTCGGCCCGCCCGGGCACCTCTACGTCTACTTCGTCTACGGCATGCACTTCTGCGCGAACGTGTCCTGCCTGACCGACGGCGAACCGGGCGCGGTGCTCCTGCGCGCCGGCGAGCTGCTGACCGATCCCGGCGTCGCCCGGGCGCGACGACCCACCGCACGGCGCGACGCCGACGTGGCCCGCGGGCCCGCCCGGCTCGCCGCGCTGCTGGGCCTGGGCCGCGACGACGACGGCACCGACGTGACCGACCCGGCCTCGCGCGTGCGCCTGCTCGCCGGGGAGCCGGTGGCGGCCTCGCGCGTGCGGACCGGACCACGGGTCGGGGTGGCCGCCGCGGCGGAGCTGCCGTGGCGTCTGTGGGTGGACGGGTCGCCCGCCGTGAGCCCGTACCGGGCGGGCACCCGGACGCGCCGCGACGCCTGAGACCACCCGCGTGCACGGGCGCGCGGCGTCCGACCAAGATGGTCCTCGTGGGTACCGACATCCTCGACGACCTGGAATGGCGCGGCCTGATCGCGCAGAGCACCGACCGCGACGCGCTCGCCCGGGAGCTCGCCGGCGACGACCCGGTGTCGATCTACGCGGGTTTCGACCCGACGGCGTCGAGCCTGCACGCCGGGCACCTGATCCCGATGCTGACGCTGCGCCGATTCCAGGAGGCCGGGCACCGGCCGGTCATCCTCGCCGGTGGCGCCACCGGGATGATCGGTGACCCGCGCGACGTGGGGGAGCGGACGCTCAACGACGCCGGGACGGTGGCCGACTGGACGGGCCTGATCCGCGGCCAGCTGGAGCGGTTCGTGACGTTCGACGACGGTCCGACGGGCGCCGTTGCCGTCAACAACCTGGACTGGACCGGGCAGCAGACGGTGCTGGAGTTCCTGCGCGACCTCGGCAAGCACTTCTCGGTCAACACGATGCTCGCCCGCGAGACGGTCAAGCGACGCCTCGCCGCGGACGGCATGTCCTACACCGAGTTCAGCTACCTGCTGCTGCAGTCCCAGGACTACCTGCACCTCCACCGCGAGCTGGGCGTGCGGCTGCAGATCGGCGGCTCGGACCAGTGGGGCAACATCATCGGTGGGGTCGACCTGGTGCGCCGGGTGACCGGCGCCCACGTGCACGGCCTGACGCTGCAGCTGGTCACCGACTCCGAGGGCCGCAAGTTCGGCAAGTCCACGGGCGGCGGGAACGTCTGGCTCGACCCGGACCGGACCTCGCCCTACGCCTGGTACCAGTACTTCGTGAACGTCGCCGACGCCGACGCGATCACCTACCTCAAGCTGTTCACCTTCCTCGACCGCGCCGAGATCGAGGCACTGGAGACCGAGCTCGCCGAGAAGCCGCACCTGCGCGGTGCACAGCGGCGCCTCGCCGCCGAGCTGACCACACTGGTCCACGGCGAGGAGCAGACCCGTCAGGTGACGATGGCGAGCCAGGCCCTGTTCGGACGGGCCGAGCTCACCGGTCTCGACGGCCGCACCCTCGACGCCGCGCTGGCCGAGGTGCCGACCGCCGACGCCGGCCCCGCCGACACGATCGTCGACCTCCTCGTCGCGACCGGCCTCACCGAGAGCAAGGGCGCCGCGCGGCGCGCGGTGAAAGAGGGCGGCGCCTACGTCAACAACGTCAAGGTGACCGACGAGGAGTGGGTGCCGTCCGCCGGCGACGTCCTCGACGGCGGCTGGCTCGTGGTGCGGCGCGGGAAGCGCAACCTGGCCGGTGTCCGGGTCGGATCCCGATGAACGGCGTCTGACCTGCGGGGACACCGAAAAGGTACCCCCCGTGCACGACGCCTCCGGGCGGTCCTGTAACTTTCTCGTTGTCGCCAGGACGGGACGGACGAGAGCGAGACCGGCCGCAAGGCCAGGGACGCGGATCCGGCCCGGAGGCGGCACCCCGGACCTGCACCTCGGTGGAGATCCGGACGCCCGGAGCGGGGCTTGACCTCGCTCTCCGGTACATGTAGCATAAGAGAGTTGCCTCCTTGAGGCCGACTCTGACGCCCCAGGGGCGACGGCCAGTAGGTCCGGATTCCTGA